>JAYWBB010000085.1:0-14493 GCA_043781855.1 Nevskia sp.
ATGGTGATGGGCGAGGGCGCCGTCGTCGGCCAGGCCGTCGTCGATGCGCGTGGCATCGATGGCATCAGCTTCACCGGCTCAATCGGCACCGGCAACGCAGTAATGGCCGCCGCCGCGCAGCGGATGGCAAAAGTGCAGCTCGAGATGGGCGGCAAGAACCCGCTGATCGTGCTCGACGATGCCGATATCGACGTGGCCGTCCATTGCGCGCTTCAAGGTGCCTACTATTCCACGGGGCAGCGCTGCACGGCATCCTCGCGGCTGATCGTCACCCGCGGCGTCCATGATCGTTTCGTCGACGCCCTGGTCCAGGGCTTGAGCCGGCTGACGGTGGACGATGCGCGCAAACCCGGCACCCACATCGGCCCGGTGATCGATCAGGCGCAGCTGGACAAGGATCTGCGCTACATCGAACTGGGCCAGGCTGAAGGTGCGCGTCTGCTTTGCGGTGGGGAACTACTGGCGCGCGCCACGCGTGGCCACTATCTGGGCCCGGCCTTGTTCGTCGACGCAACCAACACCATGCGCATCGCCCGCGAAGAGATTTTCGGTCCGGTGGCCTGCGTCATCAGGGCCGACGACTACGAGCACGCGCTCGACCTGGCGAACGACACCGAGTTTGGCCTTTCCGCCGGCATCTGCACCACCAGCCTCAAGCACGCCATGCACTTCCGGCAAAACGCGCAGGCGGGCGTGGTGATGGTCAATCTGGCCACTGCGGGCATCGACTATCACGTGCCCTTCGGCGGCAGCAAGGCATCGAGCCACGGCCCGCGCGAACAGGGCCGCGCCGCCATCGAATTCTTCAGCCGCAGCAAAACCGCTTACAGCGCCGGCTGATTGAAAATTTTCGGAATCGCAACCGGAGTGGCGGAGAGAGAGGGATTCGAACCCCCGGACCCGTGAGGGTCAGCGGTTTTCAAGACCGCCGCAATCGACCGCTCTGCCATCTCTCCGTGTCGCGCGCAGCGCATTCTAGGGCAAAAGTGCGGCTGTGACCGATCTTGCTTCCGGTTTCAGACGCTCCGTCGGAACAGCAGCGTTGCCGCAATGCCAGCCAGCAGCGCGAACACCGCGATCGGCCAGACCAGCGCCCAGACTTCCGCGTCCGGCAGCGATTTCAGAAGGATGCCGCGGATCACTCGCAGAAAATGGGTCAGCGGCAGCGTTTCGCCGAGCGCGCGCGCCCAGGCCGGCATGCCGTGGAACGGAAACATGAAGCCGGACAGGAGCATCGACGGCAGATAGAAGAACACACCGAGTTGCATCGCCTGCATCTGGTTGCGTGCGAGCAGCGAGAGCACCGTGCCGAGCGCGAGATTGGCCGCGACGAACAGCGCAACGGTGGCCGCCAGCGCTGGCGAGATGCCGCGCCAGGGCAGGCCGAGCAACAGCGTGCAGGCGATCAGCAGCACGACGAACAGCAGGCAGCCGAGCACGAAGTACGGGACGATTTTGCCGACCAGGATCGAGCCGCGCGGAATCGGCAGCAGCACCAGCGTCTCGAAGCTGCCGCGCTCGCGTTCGCGCACCAGAGAAAACGCGCCGAGCAGCACCAGCGTCAGCGTCAACACCACGCCGAGCAGGCCCGGCACAACGAACAGCCGCGAGGCGCCGTCGGGGTTATAGCGGCGTTCGACGTCGAGCCGCACGCGCAGCGGTCGTTCGCCGCTGGCTTCGCTGTAGCGCGCCTGTGCGGCCTGAGTGGCGACGATCGAGGCGACCGGATCGGTCGCGTCGGCAATCAGCTTGACCGTGGGCTGGTCACCGCTGACGGCGCGCAGCCCGAAATTTTGCGGCAGTTGCAGAATGAACTGGACGCGGCTGGTCGCGAGCCAGCGCTCGGCGATTGCCGGATTGTCGGTCCGCGCGACGATCTTGAAGTAGCCGACCGCTTCGAGTTCGTCGACCGCGCGCTTTACCAACTCGTCGTCCTCCTGCGCGAGGAGTGCGGTCGGCAGGTTTTTCGGATGAAGGTCGATCGCGTAGCCGAACAGCAGCATCTGCACCAGCGGCACGCTGATCAGGAGCGCCAGCGTCAGCCGGTCGCGGACGATATGCAGGACTTCCTTCGCGGCGACCGCGATCACGCCATCGACGAAGCGGCTCATGCGCCAGCGCCTTCGTCGGCGGCGAGCCAGCTCAGCGCATCGGCCAGCCGCGCCGGTTCCGGCAGGCCTCGCGCGTCTTCGAGCCACGACGTGAAAGCCGGCGAAGCGACTTCACGCTTGGCGATGACGCGCCAGCCGGCTGCGTCGCGCAGGCAATGCATGCCGCGCATCGGCGGTGGCGACGGCACTTCCGGATCGACGCGCCACACGGAAATATCGACCTGCTCGGCAATCCGGTCCGGTGCACCTTCGATGCGCAACCGGCCGGCGTCGAGATAACCGATGCGATCGCAGCGCTCGGCTTCGTCGGCGTAGTGCGTGGTCACCAGCACCGTCGTGCCCTGCGTGGTCAGTGCTCGCAGCCGCTGCCAGAGCGCTTCGCGCGCCTGCGGGTCGAGGCCGGCGCTGGGTTCGTCGAGCAGCAGCAGCTTTGGTTCATGCAGGAGCGAGGCGGCGAGGGCGACGCGCTGGCGCCAGCCACCGGAGAGCACGCCGACGCGTTGCGCGGCGCGCGCGCCCAAATGGTGTTTTTCGAGCGTATCGACGACGGCCGCCTCGGGCCGGCGCAGTCCCTGGGCGCGGGCGAAGAAACGCAGGTTCTCGGCGACGCTCAGGTCGTCGTAGAGGCCGCCGCGCTGTGGCATGTAGCCGAGTCCAGCCGGGGTTGTGCCGAGCGGTCGGCCGAGGCAGTGACCGTCGCCGGCATCCGCCTGCAACAACCCGCAAACGATGCGCAGCGCCGTGGTCTTGCCGGCGCCGTTGGCGCCGAGCAGGCCGTAGATTTCGCCGCGCAGGATCGCCAGCGACAGACCATCGAGCGCCGTGACCGCGCCGAAGCGTTTGCGCAGTTCGCGGGTGCGCAGCGCGAGGTCGTCGATGCCCACCATCGGTCGGCGATTCCGGAACGAAAGGCGCGCGGACCTGATGCCCGCGCTTCAGCCGTGAATGTATACGAAGCCGCCGTAAAGATACTGGGTGGCCTCGGCGCCCAGCACCAGCACCCGGTCGCCGGCCATCAGCTTGCCGTACGAGCGCAGTTCGTTCAGCGCCACCCAGATCGATGCACTGCCGAGGTTGCCGAGGCGGTCGCCATTGCCCCGGAACAGCGACGGGTTGAGGCTGAATGCGCGCGCCAGCCATTCGCCGATGTGGCCGTTGGCCTGGTGCGGCAGGATTGCCGTGAGTGAGTCGAGCTCGATCCCCGCCGTTCTGGCTGCGGCGAAACCGGCGGCGAACAGCTCCTCGCCATTCTGCTTGACCGCCTCGAAGTCGTGATGGAACGTCGAACAGACGCGGCCCTGCCGAACAGCTGGGTAATCCGAGCCACCTTCCTCCAGCGTGAAGCCCGGCTCCCGGCCGAGGCCGATGTGGCCGAAGAAGATTTTTTCGATACGGGCGCCCGGCTGCGCGTCGTCGGGACCGATCACGACGGCACCGGCGCCGTCGCCCATCTGCATCAGATTGACCCACTGGCCCGGTTCTTCGGTCAGCGCCTGCGGATCGAAGAACACCGAGCCGGTTTCGCTGCCGATGATCGCGAGCGGCCGCGCATCCGGTGCCGTCAGCAGGCCGCTTGCGAGTTGCAGGGCATTGGCGAACCCGGTGCAGGCCTGGCGCAGTTCGACATACGGCGCTTCGAGCCCGACATTGTTGGCCACTTCGGCGATGTCTGGCGGCAGCAGCCGCGACGGTGTGGTCGTATGGCCGAACAGATATTGCAGCGCGCCGACCGGCAACTGCGCCTCCGCCAGCGCGTCGACCAGCGCCAGCGTCGCCAGCTCCGGATTGCGCTGCCCGGGGCGCGGAACCTCGAAGCGCTGCACCCAGTCCCGGCTGTGGTGGCGCGTGATCACACCGAGCCGGCGCGACAAGGCCACGCCGAGTCGCGTCGGGATGCCGAAATTCCGTTCGATACGCGACAGCAGTTCGCTGGTGTCGATGGCGTTGCCGGGCAACGCCATACCCGACCCGAGCAGACGCAGGCGGGTCGGAACAACCCTTGCGGTCATCCTGTTTCCGATCGGGAGGTGAGGGGAAGTAGAGCCGCGGTTTCGAAGCGTCGGGCGACCTGGCGCAGGTCGACACCGATGGCGGCAAAGGCCAGCGTCTGTGTGGAAAGCAGTTGTGCGAAGGCGGTCAGCACGCGACGTCGCTGGGCCGCTTCGGTCGCGAGATCGACGCCGAGCGCCGCAGCGCAACGGCGGCTGATCCGCACATGCCGGCCCTCGTCACGGCGGATGCGCACAAAGGTGTCGACGACACGCGCACAGCCGGCGATCGGCGTGTCACGTGCGCAGGCGGCGGCCAGCACGATGCAGACGCCGGCGTCGAGCGCCGCGACGCGGCTGAGATGAAAGCCGAGATCAGCGATCGCGAGATCGCCGAGAAACGCGGCCGCCTCGCGCGCGGGCCGATGTGAGACCGGAGGCGGCAGGTCATCGCACAAGGCGGCGAGCCAGATGCCATGACGGCGTTCGTCGTCCGCAGTGCTGCGCAGGGCTCGGTGCAGGTCCGGATCGAAACCGGCCGGCAGCAGTCTGCTGGCGTCGTCGAACACCAGTTCGGCCGAGGCTTCGCCGCAGGTCAGAATCGGCAGCAGATCGGCGAGTCCCTGCGCGGCCTTGGCGGGAAGATCGAGTGGCTGGATCGGGGCGTCTTCCTGCGCTCGCCGAGCGGACGACAGGCAGGCTGTGGCAAAGCGCAGCGCGTGACCGCCGAACATCGGCAAACTGAGGCTACGGTTGGCGGCAACAGGCGCCACTCAGTGTCCCATTCCGCAAATTTGTTTGCGCCCTGTGTTGGAATCGCCGCGCGTCCTGTCGAGCCGGGCTGCGTTGCGGCTCCTTGCCGCAGAGGCGCGGTGGTCCATCGGCGCGCCTTTCCCGAGAAAAAAATCCATTACCGGCTGCAGCGGCGAACTCAGGGGACGTGACACTAGCGTTTCGCCTCGATTTTGGTCCTGACCTCGGGCCATTTGCGCTCGCTGTCCTCGATGTTGCCTGGAACATCGGCCTGCCAGAGTTTCTGGGCGAACCAGTTGTTGTTCAGATAGAGCTTGCCGTCGACGATTTTCCACTGCGCGCCATCGCCTTTCGCGACACTGCCATGCGCGGTGGCGTAGGCGCAGTAGCCACCATATTGCGGCGCGAATTTCTCGGGCATTTCAACGAACTTGTCGCGATGTTCGGCGCTGACGAAGCGCCAGGTCGCACCGTTCCACTGCGTTGTGATATCGGCGCTGCCCCGCGTCGGTTTGCCGTCGAGGAAATAGGCAACCGGATCGTAGCCGCCGATGGCTGCGCCGGAGTCGGCGCCACTGACGAGGCTGGCGGCGGCGGCGGCGCCGAACTGGAGAACAAGTCCGAGCGTCGCAGCAATACGGACAAAATGCTTCAACATTGAAGACGGCCTAACGAGGCTCATCGGATCGGTGGGACGTGAGGCGAGTGGCATAGCAGGAAATGGACCCGGCGGCGTCCGGAAAGTTCCCAGTTTGCGATGCACTCCCGCACGGGTTGGCGATGTTGCGACGCGCGGAACCCCGAGAAGTCGAAGACAGTTTAGTTTTCTCGCGTCGGCTTCTCCCCGTACCGAGCGCCCCGCCTTCTACGACCGACGCCGCGTCACGCGCTTACTTATACTCCGGCCTGGCTTGTCGCCGAGCGTATTTCGCGAAGAGAAAGTAATTCTGTCGTCCGATGTTCCCGGATACCGCTGTCGGTCATAGCCAGCGCGCGACGGGCTGCATACAATCATGCTCGAACCAGTTCCCTGGAGTCGGGTTATGCAACAGAGCAGCGAGTCCGGCTACGCCATCGTGCCGCGCCATGATCTCGACTTCGGTCTCGATGGCGACATCCCGCGTCACTGGCTCGGCGGCGATGCCTTCAAGACCCGTTTCTTCGACGCCATGTCCACGCTGTTTCCGGAAGGCGAGAAATTTTTCATTGCCTGCGTGCGCGATTATCGCGATCAAGTCACTGATCCGCTGCTGCAACAACAGGTCAGGGACTTCATGCGCCAGGAAGCCCAGCATGGTCGCGTGCACGACGAGTTCAACGCCCGGCTCATCGCGCAAGGCGTGCGTGTCGATCTGATCGAGGCCGGAAGCCGCGCCTTGTTGCAGAGAATGCGCGACTATCTGCCGGCGTCCTGGACGCTCGGCCAGACCGCAGCGGCCGAGCACATGACCTCGATCATGGCGCACAGCTTCTTCGATCGCGCCTCGGTTTTCGCCGACGCCGATCCACGCATCCGCGCGATGTACGTCTGGCATGGCGTCGAGGAGATCGAGCACAAGGCGGTGGCTTACGACGTGCTCAAGAACGTCGCGAAGGCAAGCTACTTCACGCGCGTCCTCACGATGTTTTACACGTCCGTCCTGTTCCCGCTGCACACCTTCAGGATCGTGCAGCACATGCTGATCGTGGACGGCTTCAGCTTCCGGCAGCGGTTTGGCCTCTGGGCGCGCGGACTGCGCTGGCTTTATGGCCGTAACGGCCTGTACTGGCCACTGATGGGCCATTACCTGGCCTACTACCGGCCCGGCTTCCATCCATGGCAGGAAGGTGAAATGACGGCCTACCGGCGCTGGCTGGAAGCCTTCGAACGCACCGGCAGCGCATTGGCTGCCGGCAATCTGGTGCAGGCGTCCGCAATCTGAACCACGAGGGTCGTCAGGCAGTTCATCATCAATAATCCCGACGGGAACTTCCGTTCAATGCGCTCGACATCCGGCCGATCCAGGACAACCAAGACAAGGAATGTCGAAGCAACAAAAGAAGAGCCGGGCGAAAAGCCGGCCGCAACGCGCCCCGAGGCGGCACCGGCACGGCGTCGCACCGGCAGCCTCAAGGTGCGTCGCGGTTATGCCGGCCGCAGCGCCGAACAACTGCGCGAAGAACGCAAGCGGCGTCTGCTCGACGCGGCGCTGACGCTGTTCGCCGAAAGAGGTTTCGCAAAAACCCCCATCGAACTGCTGTGCGCGCAGGCGCGCGTAACGACCCGCCACTTCTACGAGCAGTTCCAGGGTCGCGAAGCGGTGTTGGCGGTTCTCTACCAGGAAACCGTCTCGAATGCGCGCAACGCCGTGTTGCAGGCGCTGCAGCAGGGTGGGCAAACGACGCAGCTGCACATGTTCAACGCCATTCACGCGTTCATCCGCAGCTATACCGACGATCCGCGCCGGGCGCGCATCGCCTGCATCGAAGTCGTCGGCGTCAACGAGGAAATCTCCGAGCTGCGGCGGAAGATGATCAATGAGTTCAGCCATGTGCTCGAAGCTTATGCGTTGGCGCTGGCCAAAACCGGGACGCTGCCGCGCCGCGACTATCATCTCGGCGCGCTCTGCATGGTCGGCGGGACGAACGAACTGCTGACCGAGTGGCTGACATCGAAAGACCCGCCAACGATTGCCGAGTTGACCGAACAGCTTCTGCGTTTCTACAGCGCGCTGTTCGTCGGCGCGCGGGCGCTCGGCCCGACGACCCCAAGTTTCGACTTTGCGGGATTGGGTTGAGGCAAGGCATTTCCGCGACAAACCTGCGCCGCGCAATCCGAACAATTAAACTAGCGCCACTTCGCGGGTTCGCTCGAACCTGCCAGCTCCGAGCATTTTTTCGAGAACGAATTCCAAATGAGCAACGAGACCTACGACGTCATCGTGATCGGTGGCGGCCCCGCTGGTTATCCGCTGGCGATCCGCGCCGCACAACTCGGCATGAAGGCGCTGTGCATCGACAGCTGGATCAACCGCGACAATACGCCGAGCTTCGGCGGCACCTGCCTCAACGCCGGCTGCATCCCGTCGAAGGCCCTGCTCGAATCCTCGGAAGTCTTCCACAAGACGCAGCATGAACTGGCCGTGCACGGCATCGGCGTCGAGAACGTCAGGCTCGATCTCAAGAAGATGCAGGAACGCAAGATGGTCGTGTCGAAGGCCAACTCCGGCGGTGTGAGGCTGCTGTTCGGCGCCAACAAGGTCACCGGCATCTTCGGTTTCGGCAGGCTGCTGGGCGATGGCAAAGTCGGTTACAAGTCGCACGACGGCAAGGAAGAAACCTATTCCGCAAAACACATCGTGATCGCGACCGGTTCGGAACCGGTAAACCTGACCCAGATCGCGCCGTTCGACGGCGAGCGCATCGTCGACAGCTGGAGCGCACTCGATTTCGCCGAAGTCCCCCAGCGTCTCGGCATCATCGGCGCCGGTGTCATCGGTGTGGAACTCGGCAGCGTCTGGTCGCGCCTCGGCAGCAAGACCGTGATTCTCGAAGCGCTGCCCACCTTCCTGCCGATGGTCGATGCCACAATCTCGAAAGAAGCACTGCGCCAGTTCACCAAACAGGGGCTCGATATCCGCCTCGGCGCAAAGGTTACCGGCGTCAAGACGGGCAAGGCCGGCGTCGAGGTCACGTACGAATTGGAAGGGGCGTCAAAGACGGAGACCTTCGACAAGCTGATCGTCGCCGTCGGCCGCCGTCCCTTCACCAAGGATCTCGGCGCCGATGTCGCCGGAGTCCAGCTCGACGAGCGAGGCTTCGTCAAGATCGACAAGCACTACCAGACCAGCGCGCCCGGCATCTACGCCGTCGGCGATGTCACCGGCGGGGCGATGCTCGCGCACAAGGCGATCGAGGAAGGCGTGGTGCTCGCCGAACAGTTCGCCGGCAAGAAGTCCGAGGTCAATTACAAAGCCGTGCCCTCGGTGATCTATACCACGCCGGAAATCGCCTGGGTTGGCCTGTCCGAGGAACAGGCGAAGGCGGCGGGTCACGAGGTCAAGGTCGGCTCCAGCCCGTTCGCGGCGAACGGTCGTGCGCGTGCGATCGAGGCGACCGCCGGCATGGTCAAGTTCATCTGCGACGCCAAGACCGATCGCGTGCTCGGCGTGCACATGATCGGGCCGTATGTCTCCGAGCTTTGCGCCGAAGCCGTGCTCGCGCTCGAATTCTCGGCAACGACCGAGGACATCCAGCTGACGATGCATGGCCATCCGACGCTCGGCGAGACCTTTCACGAAGCGGCACTCGCGGTCGACGGCCACGCGATCCATTCCGCGAACAAGAAGAAGTAAACATGGGCAGAGGTCCAAGTATCGAAGACCGCAAGAACGCGGCCGATGCGCAGAAGGCGAAGAAGTTCACCAAGTTCATTCGCGAGATCACCGTCGCGGCACGCTCCGGCGGCGGCGACCCGAACGCGAATTCCCGGTTGCGTCTGGCGATCGACAAGGCGCTGACCGCGAACATGACCAAGGATACGATCGAGCGCGCGCTGAAGCGCGGTACGGGCGAGGGCGCCACCGAGCACGTCGTTGAGATCCGCTACGAGGGTTACGCGCCGGGCGGCGTTGCGGTGATGGTCGACTGCATGACCGACAACGTCACGCGCACCGTCGCCGACGTCCGCCATGCTTTCGGCAAGAACGGCGGCAACTTCGGCACCAGCGGCTCGGTCGCGTTCCAGTTCACGGAGACCGGCGAGTTGATCTTCGACATCCGCGACAAGCCAGCGCTCGAGGAAAAGATCATGGAAGCCGCGCTCGAAGCCGGCGCCGACGATGTCCAGACCGCCGACGGTTACACCGACGTACTGACCACGCCCGAGGCGTTCCTCAACGTCAAGGCTGCGCTCGAAAAAGCCGGCTTCAAGGCGATCGATGCCGACGTGGTCATGCGCCCGGCGAACCGTGTTGCCGTCGATGCCGAAACCGCTGCGCAGATCGGCAAGCTGCTCGCGATGCTCGAAGAGCTCGACGACGTGCAGGACGTGCATCACAACGCCGATCTGCCGGCGTGAGTATCCGCATCCTCGGCGTCGACCCCGGCTCGCGCATCACCGGCTGGGGCGTGATCGAGATTATCGGCACGCGTTCGCTCCCGATTGCCCACGGCCGCATCCGCTGCGAGGGCAGCGAGCTGCCGCCGCGTCTCCTGCAAATCTTCACCGAACTGGGTGAAGTGATCCGCGAATACCAGCCGCAGGAAACGGCGATCGAGGAAGTGTTCGTGAACCGCAACATCGCGAGCGCGCTCGTACTCGGTCAGGCTCGCGGTGCGGCGATCTGTGCGCTCGCAGACGCCGGCCTGAGCGTCGCCGAATACGCACCAGCACAGATCAAATCTGCCGTTGTCGGCAACGGCCGCGCCGAGAAATTGCAGGTGCAGCACATGGTCAAGGTATTGCTGAATCTGCGCGAAGCGGTCGTGGCCGATGCTGCCGACGCCCTTGCCGTCGCGCTCTGTCATGCGCATGTGCGCGGGACGGTCGCGCGCACCGGCGAAGCGCTGCGCGGGGCCTGGGGCAAAGCGGTCGTCAAGGGAGCGAAAACATGATCGGCCGGCTCAACGGCATCCTGATTGCGAAGCAGCCGCCGATGCTTTTGCTCGACGTGCACGGCGTTGGCTACGAGATTGAAGTGCCGATGTCGACGTTTTTCAAGCTGCCCGCAGTCGGAGAAGCCGCGGTGTTGCAAACGCATCTGGTCGTGCGGGAAGACGCGCACCTGCTGTTCGGCTTCGCGACACAGAGCGAGAAGACGTTGTTCCGCGAGATCATCAAGATCAGCGGCATCGGGCCGAAGCTTGGTCTCGCAATCCTGTCCGGGATCGGCGTCGAGGATTTCTGGGCGGCGGTGCGGCTGGGTGAGACCGGGCGGCTGGTCAAGCTGCCTGGTATCGGCAAGAAGACCGCCGAGCGCATCGTCATCGAGCTGCGCGACAAGGCCGGCGCGGGCGGTCCGGGCGATATCGGCAGTCTCAACGCGGCGGGCGTCACCATCGCGGCGACACCGCTCGCCGAAGCACGCGCCGCGCTCGAGTCGCTCGGCTACAAACCGCTCGAAGCGCAGAAGCTGAGCGATGCCGTGCACAAGGACGGCATGAGTACCGACCAGATCATTCGCGAGGCCTTGAAGCGCGCCGCACGCTGAACGCATTCGCCATCCCAACGTTCAGGTTCTGTTCACGCCGGCAAGCCTACTCTGCACCTGTCCGCCGACATCCGGTCGCGGTCACTGCACAAGGAGGTTTGCACCATGAAGAACAAATTGAAGATCGCTGCCGGACTCGCGCTGTTGGCGCTGGCTCCGACCGCTGCGATGGCGCACACCGATGTCTCGATCGGGCTCAATCTCGGCGGCGGTTATTACGCGCCGCAGCCGGTCTATGTCGCCCCGCCTCCTCCGGTTTATTACTATAGTCAACCGCGCTATTACGGCCCGGCGGTGCACTACGAATATTACGATCGCGACCGCCACGAAGACTGGGAGCGTCGCCACTGGGATCGTGGCGAGCACCGTGGCCATCACGGCGATCACGACCGCGACGACGATTGATCGATCGATCGCTTCACGGGAAGCCCGCCGCGTGCGGGCTTTTTTTCGGCGGCGCCAGCCGTCGCTCAGAGCTGCGGCCCGAGCAGGGAAGCGGCGTGCTCAAGGAGCTTTTCGCTAAACGGCCGCTTGCGCCATTGCTCCACTGTGAACCGGTGCGAGAGCGTGAGATCGTCCTGAAAAACCTTGATCTGTTTCAGCGCGAAGTCACGATCGTAGATGTTCAGATTCGCCTCGTCGTTGAGCCCGAACGAGCGCGGATCGAAATTGGTCGAACCGACAGAGACGAAGAGATCGTCGACGACCATCATCTTGCAGTGGTACATCGTCGGCTGATACTCGTAGATTTCGACGCCGGCCTCGAGCATGTCGCTCCAGCGTGCGCGCGAGGCGCGCCGCACGGTCTCATTGTCGATGTACTTGCCCGGCGTGACGATCTGCACCTTGACGCCACGTTTTACGGCATCGATCAGTGCATCACGCGTGAGATCGTCGGGCACGAAGTACGCGCTCGAAAGATAGATGGTCTTCGCTGCGGCGGTGATCGCCAGCAGATACATCAGTTCCATGCTCTCGCTGCCGCCTGCGGGTGAACTGCTGAACATCTGTGCGTAGCTGTCGCCGACCGGTGGCACGACCGGAAAATATTCCGGGCCATGCAGAACCTTGCCGGTGACCTTGATCCAGTTGTCCATGAACACCGCCTGCATCTGCCCCACGACGGGTCCTTCGGCGCGGTAGTGCGAGTCGCGCCAGTGGTCAGGATCCTGCGCGTGACCGGCCCAGACATCGGCGATGCCGACGCCGCCAGTGAAGCCGATGCGGCCGTCGACGATGAGCAGCTTTCGGTGCGTGCGGTTATTGAGCCGGTGCAGTTTGTACCAGGTCAGCGGATGATATTTCACGACATTGATGCCGGCTTTTTTCATGTCGTCGACAATCTTGTTGTCGAGTTTGTCGCTGCCGAGCCAGTCGAGCATCACGTTGACCGTGACACCGGCCTGCGCGCGTTCGGTCAACGCCTCGGCGAACTGCCTGCCGATGTCGCCGGACCAGTAAATGTAGGTCTCGAAATCGACCGTCGTCTGCGCACCGCGAATCGCTTTGAGCATCGCCGGGAAGATCTCGTCGCCGTCGGCCAGTGCCTCGAAACGATTGCCACCGATCACCGGCGGCCCGAGCAACACGCCCATGGTTTTGACGAACTGCGGATCGTGCACCGAGTAAAGTCGGACAATCTCGTGCTTGACGTGTTTCTCGCTTGTCGCACATCCGGCGGCCAGGATGGTCAAAGCGAGTGTCAATACGACCTTCGAGAGCCTGGTGAACACGCTGCCGGTCATGCCATTTTTATTCCACATGAGGTGTTCGCGTGTTCCGGACGGGTCACCGTCTTCGACCGGCCTGCGCCCCGCGAGTTCAGGTAGCGCCGGGGACGGGCTCTTGAGCCGGCTCGGAATTGTCGTTGTCCTCGGCCTGTCGGCGGGAACCGGGGGCGCCGCTGAAGTCGATGTCTCGTCGGCACTGATCGCGAAGCACACCGCGCTGGCCGCCCGTCTGAACGATAGCCCGTTCAAGCGCCCGCTGGTGCTCGACTCGGTCGAAAACGGCAACAGAACCAGCGGCGAAATCTACGCGGTGGTCGATCATCCGTTCGTAACGGTGGACGCAGCGCTCGATGGTCCTTCGCATTGGTGCGAGGTGCTCATCCTGCATGTCAATACCAAGTATTGCCACGCGAGGGCGACGCCAGCCGGCACAACGCTGACCGTCAACGTCGGGCGCAAGGACGACCAGCCGCTGGCCGATACCTATCGCGCGGACTTCGCTTATCGGGTGGCACTCGCCACACCGACCTATTTCGCTGTTCGGCTCAGCGCCGACACCGGTCCGCTGAATACCAGCGACTACCGGATCGATCTCGAAGGCGTCGCGCTCGACAGCCGTCGAACCTTCCTGCATCTGACCTACGCCTATTCGTACGGGTTTTCCGGGCGCCTCGCGATGCAGGCTTATCTCGCGACCGGCGGGCGCGGCAAAGTTGGCTTCACCACGACGGGCGCGCGACCCGATGGCGAGCCCGCGTACATCGGCGGCGTCCGCGGCGTGATCGAGCGCAACACCATGCGCTACTACTTCGCGGTGGTCGCGTATCTCGATGCGCTCGCATCGCCGCCGCAGAATCAGGTCGAGAAGCGCCTTCAGACCTGGTTCGACGCGACTGAGCAATACCCACAGCAACTACACGAGGTCGAGCGCGCGACGTATCTCGCCATGAAGCGCAGGCAGGTTCTGCTACAACAGTCCGGCGGTTAAGCAACGCCCTTGAACTTCTTCGTGATCTCGGCAATCCGCTCGCCGTAGCGCTTCGCGGTTTCGAGATCGCCGGGCAGCGGGCCGGCATCGGGGCCGACGTCGACCGGCGATTGCGCATAGGCGCCGGCGAAGCCGCCAAGCCAGTTGACGTCGTTGCGAGTCGACGTGCTCTTGTTCGCCGGCAACAGGCCGGTGCCGACCCAGATCATGCTGTGCTGCATCGCCAGCGTGACGAAATACTGGACCGTCGAAAACTTGTCGCCGTTGATCGAGCCGGAATTGGTGAAGCCGCCGGCGATCTTGTTCTTCCACTTCTGCTCCATCCACGGCTTGGAGCTCGCGTCGGCGAATTTCTTGAACTCGGCCGAAGCACCGCCCATGTAGGTCGGTGCGCCGAAGACGATCGCGTCGGCCTCTTCGAGCGCCTGCCAGACGTGGTCGCTAAGATCGGCGACGTTGACCATCTGGACGCCGACACCGGCGACTGCCGTGACACCGGCAAAGACCGCCTCGGCCTGCTTCTTGGTATGGCCGTAGCCACTGTGATACGCAATGATCACCTTCACTTTGTTCATTCTTTTTGTCCTCCTTGAGGTTTGTAGGCGCATAACGTACAGCCGCTTGCGCCGGCCTTACGTTACAACGATGCCCGTCGCAATTCCATGACAGCGACGCTTTGCGCGGGTTGAAAAAAAAACCGGGCGCGCAAGCCCGCCTGCCGCGCTGGATATT
>JAYWBB010000086.1:0-4962 GCA_043781855.1 Nevskia sp.
TGCGCGGCCTCGTCGCGGCCGACCACACCGAGCAGCCGCACCGCGCCGCCGAGCGAGGCGATGTTCAACGCGACGTTCGCCGCGCCGCCGGGCCGCGTCTCGTCCTTGAGAATGCGCACGATCGGCACCGGTGCCTCGGGCGAAATGCGGCCGGTCGGCCCTTGCCAATATCGATCCAGCATCACGTCGCCAGCGACGAGCACGCGAGAGAGTGTGAAATCCGGAATTGCCGCTTGCATGCTCGTCACCTGCCGTTGTGAGCGGCCCGGCCGCAGGCGGCCGGGCGTTCGGCGAAGCCGACGATGCCATTATTCAAGGCATCGTCGAATCGCTTCGCCTCACCATCGCCCGCGACGAGCAGGCGCGCGCGATCGAATTCAGGGATGGCGGAGATCAATTCGGGCGCGGGCTCAAGCGGCCGCTTTCTTCGTCGAAGCCGCAACCGGCGGATTCGTATGGGCCAGCCACTCGGGATAGTCGCTGCGCTCGCCTTTCACCGAAGCCAGATAGCACTTCTGCAGTTTCTCGGTGATCGGCCCGCGCTTGCCCGCGCCGACCATGCGGTTATCGATTTCGCGGATCGGCATGACTTCCGCTGCGGTGCCGGTGAAGAAGGCTTCGTCGCAGATGTACATCTCGTCGCGCGTGATGCGCCGCTCGTAGACCTTGATGCCGAAGTCGGCGGCGATCTGCATAATCGTGCGGCGCGTGATGCCATCGAGGCAGGAGTTGAGGTCGGGCGTGTGCAGCGCGCCGTCCTTCACGAGGAAGATGTTTTCGGCGCTGCCTTCGGCGATGTGGCCTTGCATGTCGAGCATGATCGCCTCGTCGTAGCCGTCGCGCAGCACCTCGTTCAGCGCCAGCATCGAGTTGATGTAGTTGCCGTTGGCCTTGGCGCGGCAGAGCATCGAGTTGACATGATGGCGCGTGTAGCTCGACGTGCGCACGCGGATACCGCGCTCGACGTTGTCTGCACCCAGGTACGCGCCCCAGGTCCAGGCACCAATCATGATGTGGGTCTTGAGGTTGTCGGCGCGCAGGCCCATGCCTTCGGCGCCGTAGTAGACCATCGGGCGCAGGTAAGCCTCTTTCAGCTTGTTGACGCGCAGCACTTCCAGTTGCGCTTCGTTGATCACGTCCGGTGAGAACGGCATTTTCATACCGAGGATCTTGGCGGAGTTGAACAGGCGCCTGGTGTGATCCTCGAGACGGAAGATCGCCGTGCCCTTCGGCGTGTTGTACGCGCGAACGCCTTCGAAGCAGCCGACGCCGTAGTGCAGCGTATAGGTCAGGACGTGCGTCGTCGCCTCGCGCCAGGGCACCATTTCGCCGTCCATCCAGATGAATCCATCGCGGTCGGCCATCGTCGTCATCGCATCAATCCTCGTCCAGAACGCTTCGGCAGACACCGCCGAAAAGAAATGCCGCGTCTGCGGCAGGCGTGCATTATAAATCGGCGAGCCGCGTGAGGCTCGCCAGCACATCGGCCGGCATGATCTGACGCAGGCAGTTGAGGTGCTGCAGCGGGCAGGTCCGCTGGAAACAGGGGCTGCACGACAGCCGCAGATAGTGGATCGCGACGCGGTCGGTCATCGGCGGAGTGTGGTCCGGCGTCGACGAACCATAGATTGCGACCACCGGCGCCCCGGTCGCGGCGGCGATGTGCATCGGGCCGGAATCATTGGTCACGACGGCCCGGCACAGGCTCACCAGATCGATGACATCGACCAGCCTGGTATGCCCGCAGAGATTGATCGCGGCGCCCCCCGAGGCGGTCGCGATTTCCGCGCCCAGTTCCCTTTCCCTGGCCGAGCCGATGATCCAGCACCGCACGCCGAGCGCAGCCAGTGCTGCCGCCAGCTCCGCGTAGTACGCGGCCGGCCATCGCTTGGCGGGGCCAAATTCCGCGCCCGGCATCAGCGCGACCGCAGGATCATCGGGCAGCCCGAGTTGGTCGCGCAGTGCCCGCGCCTTGGCAGGATCGGCCCGCAGCTTCGGACGCGGAACCTGCGGCGCCACGCGCGCCACACCATCGTCCGCCAGCGCGACGAAACGCTGCGGCGTGGTCTTCAACACGTTGTTGTCGAGCCGGCGCAGATCGTTGAGCAGGCCATAGCGGAATTCCCGCGCGTAGCCAGTGCGCCGGGGGATGTCGGCGAAGAACGGCACCACGGCCGACTTCCAGGAATTGGGCAACACGATGGCCTGCGCGTAGTCGCGATCCCGTAGCGAGCGGCCCAATTTCAGCCGCCGGCCGAACCCTAATTCGCCATGCGCGAACGGCAGCTCGATGCCGGCGCGCACCTCCGGCATGCGCGCGATGACCGGCAGCGACCAGCCCGGCGCGAGCACATCGATCACCCCATTTGGCCGCAGCTCGCGCAAACGGCTGAACAGCGCCTGCGCCATGACCATGTCGCCAACCCAGGCCGGGCCGACGACGAGCACATCGCCGCTCAAGTGCGTCGGTCCATCGGGGCCGAACTCCAGACGTGGCGAGGTGCAGGCATCAGGGTATTTCCGTTCGCGGTGGCAGCGCGGAGTTTATCGCGCGCCGCCCCACGTTTATGCTTGCGCGCCGCGCAGTGCCTCACGGCCAACCAGGATTCAACGCGATGACCCAGGACTTGAGCCGTAACCCGCGTGCGCGCTGGCTCGCGCCGTTGGCCGGCCTGAGTTTCGTCGTGATCTGGTGCACCGGCTATACCGCCGGCAAGATCGCCGTGACACACAGCGGCGCGTTCACGGCGCTGAGCCTGCGCTTCGGCGCTGCGGCGCTGGTCTTCGGACTGCTCGCCGCGCTCGGCAAGGCGGTGTGGCCGCAGCGGCGGGAAGCGCTGCACAGCGTCGTCGTCGGCCTGCTGCAACTGGCACTGCAATTCGGCGGCGTTTACGGCGGACTCAAGCTCGGCGCCAGCGCCGGAGTGGCCGCACTGGTCATCGGCGCCATGCCGATCAGCGTCTCGGCTTTCTCGCTGTTGCTCGGTGAGCGCATCGGGCGGCGGCAATGGCTCGGTCTTGCCGTTGGTTTCGCCGGCGTCTGGCTGGTGCTCGGCGGCGGCCTCGTCGATGCCCGCGCCAATGTCTATGCGGTCCTCGCGCTGCTGGTCGGGCTGCTCGGCATCTCCTGCGGCACGCTGTACCAGAAACGCTTCGGCTCGGACGTCGACCTCCGAGTCGGCCTGTTCATCCAGAACCTCACCGCCGCGTTCGCGCTGCTGCCGATCGCGATCGGACTCGAAGGGCTCCACGCCGACGGCACGAGCGCGTTCTGGCTCTCGACCCTCTGGATCGTGCTGGTCAATTCGGTCGGTGGCTTCGCGCTGCTGTTCGTGCTGATCCGCAATGGCGCGGCGACGCAGGTCGCGGCGCTGTTCTATCTGGTGCCGGCGGTGGGCGCGATCATGGGGCACTTCACGCTGGGTGAAGTGCTGACGCCGATCGAGATCGTCGGCTTCGTCGTTGCGGGGGTCGGTGTTTATCTCGGTACACGGCAGCCGTCGATCTGAGCAGTCAATCCCTGCTTCACGCAGGGTTGAGGGCGTCGAGTGTGCTGCCGATCAGGGATGCGCAGGCGGCTTGGCCATCTTCGATATCGCTCGCGGCGCATCGTTCACGGCTGCGCCGTCGGGAACAGCGTTCGCCCGGTCGAACGTGCTACTTCCTGAAATACCGCGCGTCAAGACCTTTGGCTTGCCGCTAGTCACGCCGATGCTACCGCTCCAAGTGCGGTTCCGACGCGATAACTCCGTTCGTCTCGAACACGGCTCCGCTCATCGCTGGCGGCGCGGCAGCGCTTTTCTCTACCACCTATAAAGTCGCCGCGCATTAAACATTTTCTACTAGTGTCATTCAGGGCAAGGACAGCCGCTTCGGAGAAAAATATGAGTATCGTCTTTGCCCGTCCCCGGTCTTTCATTTCGCATCGCGTTGGCCGGAGGCTGTTTGCCGTCGTCCTCGGAGTTGCCGTCGGCGTCGCCAATATCGCGAGCGCGGCCAGCGTCCCCGCGAAGACAGCGAGCACCGGCACGACGTACACGCAACAATTGATCAGCGGCTTTTCGCCGAAGTCCGGCCCGGCCGGCACCGTGGTCACGATTTCCGGCTCCGGCCTGTCCGGCACGACCGTCGTCTGGCTCGGCGCTGACAAAAACCTGCCATTCACAGTCGTCAGCGACTCGCAGATGCGGGTGACGATTTCGACCAAAGCGACATCGGCCGGTTTCAATGTCCTCAGTCCCCAGTACTCCTCATTTTCGCCGTACCGGTTCAGGGTGACAACCGCGACCACGCCGCCTCCCCCGCTCCCGCCGCCACCCGCGCCCATACCGACGCCGCCACCCGCGCCGACGCCGCCGCCCGTGCCGACGCCGAGCATCTCCGGCTTTACACCGGCTTCAGGCCCGGTCGGAACGCAGATCGTCGTCAGCGGCTCGGGCTTCACCGCTGCGACGACAGCGCAGGTCGGCGCGTCGTCGCCGGCCCCAGTGTCCGTTGTCAACGACACGCAGGTTTCGTTCGTCGTGCCCGCCGATGCAACCAGTGGCAAGGTCTTCATCGGCAACACGCAGACGTCGGGCTCTTCCGGCGGCAACTTCAGCGTGACCACGCCAACGACAACGCCACCTCCCCCGCCCCCGCCGGTCACCCCCCCGCCGTCCAGCGGTGGCACCATCGGCCAGCTTGGCGCTGCCCGGCTGCTCAGTCAGGGCACCTTCGGCGCGACGCTTTCGAGCATCGCCAGCACCTCGACGCAGACCTACGATCAGTGGTTTGCGGCACAGGTCGCGGCACCGACCACCTACACCGCAGCCAGCGTGCCAGCAAACGGCGGCAACTGGTTGCCGTTGTGGTGGCGAAATGTCGTCAGCGGCCAGGATCAGCTGCGCCAGCGCGTTGCCTTCGGTCTGTCGGAAATTTTCGTGGCCTCGGATCAGTCCGCCGCAGTGCAGTTCTCCAGCC
>JAYWBB010000087.1:0-36625 GCA_043781855.1 Nevskia sp.
ACCTCGCGGTACGATCACGCCGCTCGGCGGATCGATGATCTTGATTTCCAGGTGCGGCATCACGCGCCCGATCGTCTCGGTGCGGCGGCGCAGGTCGTCGTCGTGACGCGTCTGTGTCGACACCGGCGAGGTCTCGGTCATGCCATAGCAGATCGCCACGTCGCGCATGTGCATGCGTTCCAGCACCTGCTTCAGCACCGACACCGGACACGGCGCGCCGGCCATGATGCCGGTGCGCAGCGAGCTGAGATCGAGCGTCGCAAATTCCGCCGCGGCCAGCTCGGCGATGAACATCGTCGGCACCCCGTAGAGCGCAGTACAGCGTTCGCTGGCCACAGCGCGCAAGGTCGCGGCCGCATCGAAATTCGGCGCCGGAATGACGATTGCGCAACCATGCGACGTGGCGCCGAGATTGCACATCACCATGCCGAAGCAGTGATAGAACGGCACCGGCACGCAGATGCGATCGCGTGCGGTAAAGCCGAGCAACTCGCCGACGAAGTAACCGTTGTTGAGGATGTTGTGGTGCGTCAGCGTCGCACCTTTCGGGGCGCCGGTAGTGCCCGACGTGTATTGGATGTTGATCGGGTCATCGAAGGACAGCTCCGCAGCGCGTGCGCGAAGCATGACGGGATCAATCGCCAGACCGCTTGCGACGAGTTCGTTCCAGCTCCTGTCGCCGATGTAGACCACGCGCTCCAGCTCGTTCGCCTCGGCAAGAACAGCCTCGATCATCGAACGGTAGTCGGCGCCACGGTTTCCGGTCACAGCGACGAGCAGGCGTACGCCGGCCTGCCGCAACACGAAGCTCAGCTCATGACTTCGGTAGGCCGGATTGATCGAGACCAGGATGGCCCCGATGCGCGCGCTCGCATACTGGAGCAGAACCCACTCGGCGCAGTTCGGCGCCCAGATACCGATGCGATCGCCCTTGGCGAAGCCACCGGCAATCAGTCCGCTAGCCAAAGCATCGACCTCGGCATGCAACCGCGCATAGGTCCAGCGACGACCATCGGCGCAATCGATCAGCGCGTCGTTCTGTGGGAACTGTGCGGAGATGCGCGCAAGGTTTGCACCGATCGTCTCACCGAGCAGAGGCGTGTCGGAACAACCGCTGGCATAGGACAGGGTCATGGGCGTTCGGTCGTTCAGGTTCTCGTTGCGAAAGGTCGCGCCATCGACGATCAACGGGGGCCGGTCGCTGGCGCTTGCGCGCCGCTACAATCCTGGGCAGCGGCCACTTCCTTGGAGGGAGCCGACCAATAGATTCCAAGCAGCAGTACGAACGTCCCGGGAATAAGCCACATCCCGTGCGCCAGGACCCATTGCGAAATGGTCTCGTAAGGTTTTTGAAAAACTCCGGTGGCACCTGGTGGAGTCACCGCTGTCGATGCCACCTCGGACGGATCGACAAGCGCGGATGCGGCGGTTGCCGCAGGGGACTGGGCAAGTCGATTGATGTATTGCACGAAGTCGGCGTCGAACTGCTCCCCATTCACCGCCTTGAAAATTTCGTCCCAGCCAAGTCTCTGGCGCCAAGAAAACATGCATGCCTTCCAGCCTTGCCACTGCGCAGTATTGCTGCTGATGTCGGGCGTGCGAAACATCAGGAAGGCGCGCTCGAAAATGCTGATCAGCAGTTCAAACGCCGCGAGGTAGCGCCGCTTCTGCCGGTCGTTGAGATTCGCGACCGTGAGCACCGTGTTCGCGGGGTACACCGGCAGGACGGCGGTCTGGACCATCAGTTTCAGAAATTCGCCGTAACGATCGTCGAGTGCGTCGTAGGTCAGATATTGCCGGGCGTTCCGGTCGCGCTCTGCAGCAGCGCGCACCGCCGCGACTTCCTCGTGCTCCTTCTTCCGATCCTTGAAAAACGCGATCAGCGCGACCGGCAGCACGCCGATGGTGATGAATTTCTCCAGAAACTCCAGGGCTGCCAGAACATTTTCGTGGGTCAGGACAAAGTGCGCCCAAGAGAAAACCACTGCGGGATCCAGCATGGCTAACCCTCCCTTTTTAAAAGGCGATTGTCTGCAATTCGACACTACACAAAAAGCCGCGTATAACTTCAAATCGACAGGCCGGTATTGCTTCCGTTGGGCTGCTGCTATTCCTCGTGCTCGTAATCGGTGTCTTGAACAGCCGAAAATCTGCCGCTGATCGGAGACCATACTCTACAGAAAGCAGTCCTACGAGGAGTTTTAAGACCATCGGAATACTCGATGAATCCCATGACATAAATTTTCCACCAATCATCTGGAGGAAGATGGGACAAGAGGTAAACCCCGTCGGGAAGGACGTTTTCGCTTTGGAAACTGATCGGATAAGAACCACCAGCTTCAAGTCGTACATTTACGGTGTCAGGGTTTTTCCCTTCGTATGGCCGTTCCGTAGGCAGAGAACTGACTCTCTCCGGCCTTCCCTTGTGGAGAACTTCCACCCATGCGCCGATGGCAGTAATAACTGCGTCGGAGCTTCCAATGTTAGAGATGTAAAACTGCCCGCTTACCAAGTGGCCCGGAGCGAACAGGGCCAACGGCGGATTTTGTTCAGGATGAACGACGACATTACGAATTCGGATTCGCGGTCTATGCGTATAGAGATAGTCATGCCGAGCTATCTCCTTCTGTTTTTCGATGATGTCGGTTTGGCGGCCAGTCAACTGCATCTGCTTTTCGGCAACGTCGGCCTGCTTGCTGGAAATCTCCGCTTGAGTTCTGGCGTTGCGCATAAGGATGAAAGTAAAGAAGCCGACCGCGATAGCGGCGAGCCCCTGAATCAATCCGTTATAGGCGTCCAACAACCGCAACGCCAAAAGCCCGATGAAAGCTGGCTGGCTGTGTTCGGCGCACTCTGCGTGCTCGGTGCTTACGCCTTGTGTACATATCTGGCCCTTTGTCTCGACAAATTCAAAGTGCGCCGCTATGACATAGCCGAGAAAAAGTACAAAAAGAATAAAGTACAAAAACGATAAGTGCGGATCGTGAACAAAGTTTTTTCATTTACTGAGACCGCCTCGGCTTCCGTGGCTTGTGGCGTCTCAGCATCCTGCTACGGCGAGTCCGAAGATGTCCGCGTTCTTGCGGTTGTTGTAGCGGAACTGGAACTCGGCAACGTAGAGCGGCAGGTACTTGGCGCTGACCTTGTGGTAGGTGCCGACGACGCCACGCTTCACGAGGCTCCAGAAGCCTTCGATGGTGTTCGTGTGAACCGCACCGCTGACGTACTCGCCACGGCTATGGCGAACGACGCCATGACGGCCGTACTCGCGGCCGACTTTGCGATAGGCGCTGTGTTCATCGGTCGCCAGCAAGCTGACTTTGTTGGAGACGACTTCACGGACAAAAGCGCCCATGGTGATCTCGTCAACACGGTCGATCACGCGAGCCACGACGTTGCCCTTGCGGCTCACTGCGCCAGCCACGATGGCCTTGCCGGTCGGGCCACGGCCGCCAGCCGATCCGGTGCCGCCGGGACCGCCGCGCTTGTCCTTGTGCCGGTTCTTGGCCTTGCCGCCGATGAACGTCTCATCCACTTCGACCACGCCGATCAGCTTCTTGAATTCGGCGTCGATCAGGGCCGTGCGAATCTTGTTGCACATATTCAGAGCGGTTTCGTAAGAGCCGAAACCCATGTAGCGCTGAATCTGCAAGCTGCTGATGCCCTTCTTGCTGGTCAGCATCAGGTGCATGACCCGGAACCACTCGCGCAGAGACTTGTTCGTGTTCTCGAAAATGGTACCGACGAGGACGGAAAAGCGATAGTTCGTCCGATCCGCCGAGCAGTTGTTGCAAACCCAATGGAAGGGCTTGGACTCCAGAGCGTGAACCTTCGGGTTATTGCAACGCGGGCAGCACACGCCATTCGGCCAACGCTGCGCCAGCAGATACGCCTTGCACGCATCGTCATCGGGAAACATCGCTTCAAACTGGCCGATGGTCATCTGATGAATCTTCGCGCTGGTCGTCATCTCTCTGCACCGTTTCCTACTGTGAGGGCATCATGCCACTAGAAACGTGCAGTGTCAAAAAGCAGATAATCGCCAAAATTATCCCCGGTTTTTTGAGCAAGCCATGGTGTCGGCAGAGACGACTGACATGCGGCGCGCGCTCATCCGGCTCTACGAAACGTACAAGGACTGCATCAGCGATTTAACGCCTGGTGCCTACGGCGACGGAGGCACTTGCCGGCTGAATCTGGCGCGATGTGAAGGCGCTGTATCCGATCGTGCCGCCGACGTGGCTATCGCTCTCTACGAGGCTAAGCCCTAGCCCGCAGGAACGTCAGATACTCGGCCCCTTCTTCCACGTCGTAGAAGCAGTGGCAGATGCCCATGGGGCTCGTCGCCTTCGGGTTGATGACCGAGACGATCGACTGGCCGTGTTTGCGAGGTCCGGGAGCACAGGCACCGGAAGAAGGAGCGTTTTGGGCCGGCTATTGATGACCTGGGTAGGATGGCTGCGCCGGAACGATCTAGTTACCACCGGGGCGCACGCCTCGCACCATACGCCAGACCTTCCTGCAGCCGAATTGAGCCACGGCCTTGGAGCAGCGTAGTGAATTGTGCCAGTCGTCCGGTCGCAGTTGCGGCGCAATGACGGTGCCGGTGCTGCGGCAAGGATTTCCCTTGACTTGAATCGCACTCACCCAACACTCTCCCCGGGAGGAGAGGGCTTATCGGCGCTTGCTTAGCGCGCGTCGCGCTTCGCACCGGTCCGCAAGCGCAGACCATTGAGGCGGATGAACCCCTCCGCATCCTTCTGGTTGTACGCGCCGCGATCATCCTCGAACGTGCTCAAGCTCATGTCGAACAGCGAGTCCTTCGAGCGCCGGCCGAGGTTGTAGATCGCGCCCTTGAACAGCTTGAGCCGCACTTCGCCGTTGACGCGTGTCTGCGAGTCGTCGATCAGCGCCTGGAGCATGCGGCGCTCGGGGCTCCACCAGTAGCCGTTGTAGATGAGGCTGGCGTACTTCGGCATCAGCTCGTCCTTGAGATGCGCCTGTTCGCGATCGAGACAGAGGCTCTCGATCGCACGGTGCGCTTTCAGCAGGATGGTGCCGCCGGGTGTTTCGTAGCAGCCGCGCGACTTCATGCCGACATAGCGGTTCTCGACGATGTCGAGCCGACCAATGCCGTGCCTGCCGGCGAGTTTATTGAGCGTGTCGAGCACGCCGAACGGCGTCATTGCCTGGCCGTTGACGGCGATGGCGTCGCCGCGCTCATATTCGATGGTGATGATCTCGCCTTCATTCGGCGCGTCTTCGGGGTTCACCGTCAGGCGCCAGATGGAGTCGTCCGGGGACCACCAGGGGTCTTCGAGTCCGCCGCCTTCGTAGCTGATGTGCAGCGCGTTCGCGTCCATCGAATACGGGCTGCCGCCGCCGGGTTTCTTGGCGATCGGGATGTTGTGCTCGGCGGCGTAGGCCAGCAGGGTTTCGCGCGAGTTCAAATCCCACAAGCGCCAGGGCGCGATGACTTTTGCTTCCGGCCACAGGGCATAAGCGCCGAGTTCGAAACGCACCTGGTCATTGCCCTTGCCGGTGGCGCCGTGGCTGATCGCGTCGCAGCCGGTTTCTCTGGCGATTTCGACCAGGCGCTTGGCAATCAAAGGCCGCGCGATCGAAGTTCCCAGCAGGTATTCGCCCTCGTAAATCGCGTTCGCGCGGAACATCGGGAAGACGAAATCGCGCACGAATTCCTCGCGCAGATCGTCGATGAAGATTTCCTTCACGCCGAGTGCCTGCGCCTTCGGGCGCACCACGTCGAGTTCTTCGCCCTGGCCGATGTCGGCCGTGAAGGTCACGACCTCGCAGCCGTAGGTGTCCTGCAGCCACTTGAGAATCACGGAGGTATCGAGTCCGCCGGAGTAGGCGAGCGCGACTTTGCGGACCTTGGTTTTGGAGTCGGACATGGGCTGGAAGAGGGTCTGGCGGCGAGCGGAAAAGCGCGGCGGATTATAAGGTGCGCGATGGTATAGTGCCGGCCTCCCTCGCTGTTGCCCCGCATGGAACTCCCGCCCGACCTTTTGAATGCGTTCAAGCCGCCGCCGCGCGTGGCGCAGCGCTTTCGCGGCTTTCTGCCGGTGGTGGTCGATGTCGAGACCGGCGGCTTCAGCTCGGTGACCGATGCGCTGCTGGAAATCGCGGTGGTCATGATCCGGCTCGACCAGAACGGCGACCTGGTGCGCGGCGAAACCCATGCCTGCCACGTCGAGCCGTTTGACGGCGCGAATATCGAAAAAGCCTCGCTCGAGGTCAACGGCATCGATCCGACCAATCCGCTGCGCGGCGCGCTGCCTGAGAAAGACGCGCTGGCCAAGGTATTCAAGCCGGTGCGGCAGGCGGTCTCCGAACAAGGCTGCACGCGCGCGATCCTGGTCGGCCACAACGCGCATTTCGATCTCGGCTTTCTGAATGCTGCGGTCGCGCGCGCCGACGTCAAGCGCAATCCGTTTCATCCGTTCTCGGCCTTCGATACGGTGACGCTGGCCGGTGCCGCGCTCGGCCAGACCGTGCTGGCGCGGGCGCTGGAAACGGCGGGGCTGCCGTACGACTCGCGCGAGGCCCATTCCGCGATCTACGACGCCGAGCGTACCGCCGACCTGTTCTGCCTGCTGGTCAATCGCATGCGCGGTATCCACACGGAGCTGTCCGCGCCGCGCCCGGCGCCGGCCGTCTGATCGCCGACGCAATGATCCTGCGCATATTGAAACGGCTGCTCACGGGGCTGCTGTTCGTCGTGATTCTCGTGCTGATCGGGATCAAGCTGCGCTACGGCGGCGGCGCCGATTTCCCGGATCGCAGCACACCGGCGAAGCTCGAACCGTCTGCGCTGGAAATCGTCGCGGAGTTGCCGACACCGCCCGGCAACATCGCCGTATCCGCCGAGGGCCGCGTGTTCTTCACGCTGCATCCGGAGGCGAGTCCCCAACTCAAGCTCGTCGAATGGGTTGCCGGCAAGGCGATGCCCTGGCCGAACGCCGCGTTTCAGGACGGTGTCGGCGAGCCCCGCTGGTTTCGCACTGTGCTCGGTATCCGCGTCGACCGGCAGAATCGCCTGTGGACGCTCGACGCTGGGGATCACGGTCTCCATCCGGCCCGTCTGCTCGCCTTCGATCTGGCCAGCCGCGCGGTCGTGCACGAGTTCGTATTCCCTCGTCATATCGCCGCACTCGGCTCGCATCTCAACGATTTTCAGGTCTCGCCGGATGGCACGAAAATCTTCATCGCCGATGCCAGCTTCTTCGGCAAGACACCCGCCCTGCTCGTCTACGACACGGCAACGCGGACGGCGCGGCGGTTGCTTGAAGGTCATCCTTCGGTCACGGCGGAGAAATACACGCCGGTCGTCCAGGGCCGGCGCATGGAATTGTTCGGTCTCGTCAGCATCCGGCCCGGCGTCGATTCGATCGCGCTCGACCGTCGCGGCGAATGGCTTTATTTCGCACCCTTGACCAGCCTGAACCTGTACCGCGCGCGTACGGTCGATCTGCTGGACGTGAAACTTCCAAAAGCCGAACTCGCGGGCCGTGTTGAAGTCTTCGCGCCGAAGACGATGAGCGACGGCCTCGCGATGGACAACGCCGACAACATTTACCTCAGCGATCTCGAACATTCGGCGATCACGTTGCTGTCTCCGGACAAGCGCCTGCAAACGCTGGTGCGCGACGAGCAACGCCTGCGCTGGCCGGACGGCTTCAGCTTTGGCCCGGACGGCTGGCTGTACGTCACGTGCAGCGACCTGCAAAGCGTTCTCGGCCGACGATCCGCACAGATTGCGCAAGGCGCACCGTATCGCGTCCTGCGCATCAAGACCGAGGCCGAGGGTGTTCCCGGGCACTAAACCGCCGACCGGCAAGTCTCAGGACCGTAAATTCCCGCCGCCGGCTGCGGCACTGCGATGCGGCGGGCGTCCTGTCGTAAAATGCTGTTCACTCGTCGCCACAATCCCTGCTCCTTTGATGAACTCGACTCACCGACGGAACGTCCGGCGCCTGTCGCATGGCAGCCGCGCCTGGCTTCTCGGCCTGCTTTTCACCGCGCTCTGGCTGCCTGCTGCGGCGCAGGCTTTCGGCTTCAACGACGTTGCGCTGCGCGCGAAGCAGCTCGCTGCGGAGCCGTACCACAGACCTGAGGGCAAGCTGCCCAAGGACCTTCAGGATCTTGATTACGACGAGTATCGCGACATCCGCTTCAAGCCGGATCAGGCGCACTGGCATGCCGACAAGCTTCCCTTCGAATTGCAGTTCTTTCATCAGGGCCTTTACTACGACCGGCCGGTGAAGATCAGCGAGATCAATGCCGGCGTCGTTCACGAGATCAAGTTCAACCCGGACGAGTTCGACTACGGTGCTAACAAGGTCGACACCGGCCATTTTCGCGAACTGGGCTTTGCGGGTTTTCGCGTTCACTACGCGCTGAATTCGCCGAAGTACAAGGACGAGGTACTGGTCTTCCTCGGCGCGAGCTACTTCCGCGCACTGGGCAAAGGTCAGCGTTACGGCCTTTCGGCGCGCGGCCTCGCGGTCGATACCGGACTGATCTCCGGGGAGGAATTCCCGCGCTTCAGCGAGTTCTGGATCCTGCGGCCGGATGCGAACGCAAAGGAACTGACGATCTACGCGCTGCTCAATTCCAAGCGCATGGCCGGCGCTTACCGCTTCGTGCTGAAGCCGGGCGGCGAGACCGTGATGGACACGAAATCGCGCATTTATCTGCGCGAGAACGTCAGCAAGCTCGGCATCGCGCCGCTGACCAGCATGTATTTCTTCGCCGAGAATCAGCACGCGGATAGGGAGGATTACCGGCCCGAAGTCCATGACTCCGACGGCCTGTCGATCGCCTCCGGCACCGGTGAGTGGATCTGGCGGCCGCTGATCAACCCGAAGCGTCTGCTGGTGACCTCGTATTCGATGAGCAATCCGCAGGGCTTTGGCCTGATGCAGCGCGACCGACAGTTCGATCACTACGAAGATCTCGAAGTGCGTTACGACCTGCGCCCCAGTGTCTGGATCGAGCCGAAGGGCGCCTGGGGAGCGGGGCGCGTCGAGCTCGTACAGATTCCCAGTCCGGACGAGACCAACGACAACATCGTCGCCTACTGGGTGCCGGACAACCTTCCCCCGCCTGGCGAAGGCCTCGATCTCGAATACCGGATGTACTGGCAGCTCGACAAGGACAAGCGGCCGCCACTGTCCTGGGTCGAACAGACGCGGCGTGGCCGCGGCTTCCAGCGCAGCGCCGACGGCAGCATTGCCTTCGTGGTCGACTTCAGCGGGCCGGCACTGGAACATCTCGCGCCGGACGCCAAAATCGAGGGCGTGGTCTCGATCGACAGCAACGGCGAATTGCTCGAACGCCAGACGTATCGCAACGACGCGACCGGCGGCTGGCGCCTGAGCCTGCGCCTGCGCCGCGTCGACAACGACAAGCCGGTCGAAATGCGTGCCTACCTGCGCGGCGAGAACACGACACTCTCGGAAACCTGGAGCTACATCCTGCCCCCGAGCTGACGGGCGCAGTTTTTCGCGATGGATAACCCCGAAGCCCAGGCTGCTGCTGCCTATGTCGAGCGATTGTCACTCGCCGAACCGACGCGCGCCGCGTTGCTGCGCGCTGCGCAGGATTCCGAGCGGCCGATCGCGGCCCTGCAGCGCGAACTGGGCGGCGGCGCTGCGTTCGATGCAGCGAATCCGACTTATGGCTCGATCGGCGCGCGCCTGAAACTGGCGCTCGGCGGCGCGACGCGACATGGCGAGGACCTGGACAAGCTCGCGTACACGACCGATTTGCAAGGCCGGGTGCGCCTAGCCTCGACGCCGCCACTGAAGCGCGCCTCTTTCTCGACACGGCCCTGGTCGACGAATCCGGTGAAACGCCTGCGTCAGGCGATCGGCCGGCTGCTGCTCGGCACACGTGGGCAATTCCTTCCACGCGACGGGACCGAAGTCACGCCGGATGCCCCGACCTCCGATCGCCGCTGGTGGTTTGCCGGCGCGGTGCGGCGTACGACGCTGCTCGTTCTGGTGCTGGCGCAGACCGTCGTCGCGACCTACTACATGACCGCCGTGCTGCCGTACCACGGCGCACACCTGCTCGAAATCGCGATGCTGATCCTCTACGCGATCCTGTTCGGCTGGGTCTCGGGCGGCTTCTGGACGGCGATGATGGGCTTCCTGCTGCTGCTGTTCGGTCGCGACAAATATTCGATCAACGCCGGTGCCGCGCCCGTCATGCCGCTGCCCGAAACCGCCCGTACGGCAATCCTGATGCCGATCTGCAACGAGAACGTGCCGCGCGTCATCGCCGGATTGCGAGCGACCTACGATTCGATTGCCCGCACCGGTCAGATCCAGCAGTTTGATTTCTACATCCTCAGCGACAGCAACGATCCCGACATCCGCATCGCCGAACTCGAGGCCTGGCTGAAGCTCTGCCGCGATGTCGGCGGCTTAGGGCGCATCCACTACCGGCGGCGCAAGCACCGGATCAAGCGCAAGAGCGGCAACATCGCCGACTTTTGCCGGCGCTGGGGCTCTGCCTACCGCTACATGGTGATTCTCGACGCCGACAGCGTGATGACCGGAACCTGCCTCGTCCGGCTAGCCCAGTTGATGGAAGCGAACCCCGGCACCGGCATCATCCAGACGGCACCCCGCGCGGCCGGGCGAGACACCCTCTACGCGCGCATCCAGCAGTTCGCGACGCGCGTCTACGGCCCGCTGTTCACGGCCGGCCTGCACTTCTGGCAACTTGGCGAGAGCCATTACTGGGGCCACAATGCGATCATCCGCGTAGCGCCGTTCCTGCGTCATTGCGCGTTGCCGCGATTACCGGGCAACGGTGCGCTGTCCGGCGAGATCCTCAGCCATGATTTCGTCGAAGCGGCATTGATGCGCCGCGCCGGCTGGGCGGTGTGGATCGCCTACGACCTGCCGGGCTCGTTCGAGGAGATGCCGCCGAATCTTCTGGATGAGCTGAAGCGCGACCGCCGCTGGTGTCAGGGCAATCTGATGAACTTCCGCCTGTTCCTCGCGCAGGGTCTGCACCCGGCGCATCGCGCCGTGTTCATGACCGGTGTCATGGCTTATCTCTCGGCACCGCTGTGGTTCTTTTCTCTTGTGCTGTCGACGGGCCTGCTCGCGGTGCAGACGCTGTCCGAGCCGCAATACTTCACGCAGCCGAACCAGCTGTTTCCGTCCTGGCCCGAATGGCACCCCGAATGGGCCATCGCGTTGTTCTCGGCGACCGCGACGCTGCTATTCCTGCCGAAGATTCTCAGCGTCGTGCTGATCCTGATGAAGGGCGCGCGCAATTTCGGCGGCGGCCTGACGCTGACCTCCAGCATGCTGATGGAACTGCTGTTCTCGGCGATGCTGGCGCCGATCCGTATGCTGTTCCACGCGCATTTCGTCATCGCGGCGCTGCTCGGCATCGGCATCCAGTGGAAATCACCGCCGCGCGAGGACTCGCAGACGCCGTGGTCCGAGGCTTTGCGCCGCCATGGCGCCGGCTCGCTGTTGGGCGTGCTCTGGGCTGGGCTGGTCTACTGGCTGAATCCCGAATTTCTGTGGTGGCTGCTGCCGGTGGTCGGGGCCCTGATGCTGGCGATCCCGCTGTCGGTCTGGTCGAGCCGCGTCACGCTCGGCCGCCGTTTCAAGGATGGCCGCTTCTTCCTGATTCCCGAAGAAGCCGTACCGCCGCGTGAACTGCGCTGGACCGCACTCGGCTTCAAGCGTGCGAAGACACCCTCAGGCTTCGTCGAAGCTGTCGTCGATCCGATCATCAATGCCTTGGCCTGCGCCGACGGCAATGCCCGCGTCCTGCTGTCTCCGGCCAGCGCCGCGAGCCGCGATACGATGGTGAAGAGCGCACTGACAGGAGGTCCCGGCGTCCTCGATGTGATGCAGCGGAACCGCCTTCTGAATGACACTATCGCCTTGTCGCAATTGCATTATCTGGTCTGGACCCGTCCGGATGCGAACCGCGATTGGCGCACCCATTTGCCGACGACGATGTCATAAATGCTTAATTGCAAAGTCATCAGGTTTCAACCCGGCCTTCATAGAGTGATAGCATCTTCCAGGAGCAATCCATGTCGGCACCAATGGAAAATCAGGCTGTGGTGAGTCCGCCGCGCTTCATCGCCCGCTTCGCCGAGACCCCGGCGGAAATCCTCGAAACGCAGCGTCTGCGTTACCGGATTTTCGCGGGCGAACTCGGTGCGACCATCGACGGCGGCGTCGAAGGCATCGATACCGACCACTATGACGACTTCTGCCGTCATCTGACCGTGCGCGAAATCGCCAGCGATCGCCTCGTCGCCTGCACGCGCATCCTGACCGACGATGTCGCCCCGAAAGCCGGCGGCTTCTACTCGGCCGGCGAGTTCGACCTGAAGATGATCGACGCCCTGCCCGGCCGCGTCGCCGAGATCGGCCGTACCTGCGTCGACGCCGACTACCGCAGCGGCGCAGTCATTGCAGTGCTCTGGCAGGGCCTCGCGGAATTCATCATCGGCAGCAGTTTCGACTACCTGTTCGGCTGCGCCAGCATCGGCCTCGAGGACGGCGGCGCGAATGCCCACGCGATTCTCGAACAGATCAAGGGCAAGTACATGGCGCCGAGCTGGCAGCGCGTGCGGCCGTTGATCCCGCTGCCGGCCGCCGATGCGCGACCGGCGAAGAAAGCCAAACTGCCGCCGCTGCTCAAGGCTTATTTCAGCCTCGGCGCGAAGGCCTGCGGTGAGCCCTACTGGGACCGCGATTTCAACTGCGCGGACGTCTTCGTGCTGGTCAACGTCAGCGATCTGCACCCGCGTTACGCGCGGCACTTCATGGAGCGCTCGGGTCACGAGGAGACGCCGCTTGCGGGTCACGCTTAAATCCCTGCGGATCGTCTCGCACCTGCTCGTGGGACTGCTGCTCGTGCTCCTCGTCAAGATCGACGGCCGGCGCTTTTCCCGTGAAAACCTCAGCACCTGGTGGCATCGCGTGTTGTTGCGCATCTTCGAGATCAAGGTCACCGTGCGCGGCTCCCCACTGGCCGGCACGCGGGTGATCGTCTGCAATCACATTTCCTGGCTCGACATCACGCTGGTCGCGGCCTGCGAAGCCACCCGTTTCGTCTCGAAAGCCGAGGTCGCCGACTGGCCGATCGCCGGCTGGCTGGTGAATGCTGCGGGCACTTTCTACATCCGTCGCGGCGCGGGCGGCACCAAGCAGCTGATCAACGCCATCGACGAGCATCTCGGTCACGGCTCGATCGTCTTCTTCCCGGAGGGCACGACGACCGACGGCAGCACCGTACTCAAGTTCCAGCCCCGCCTGTTCGCCACCGCGATCGAAACCAACCGGCCGGTGCAGCCCGTCGCGCTGCGCTACGGCCTGGCGGCGGACGGCACCAACACCGCGCCCTTTGTCGGCGACGACGACATGGTCAGCAACATCCTGCGCCTGCTGCGCCACGGGCCGATCACCGCCGAGTTGATCTACTGCGAGCCGATCAGTCCGGCCGGCTGCGACCGCGCCACGCTGGCACAGGCCGCACGCGACGCGATCTGTGCACACATCGCGCCGACGGAACTACGCAGCAGCCGCGCGACGCCACGGCGGGAATCGCTGGCGGCTTGAAACGCGGCCGGCGGGATCGGTGGCGTAAACTAGCGTCATATTTTTTGCTGAGTACACGCTTGAGCACCCCCCCCCCCGCCGCAACGCCGCCCGCGCCGCTTGTCACTGGCGTCAAACTGCGCGCCGCCGAGAAGATGGCGCGCATCCCGATCAAGATCGAGGAAACCGTAGCGCCCTTGCGCAAGCCGGCGTGGATTCGCGCAAGGCTTGGCGAGTCGACGGAAGTCGCCAAGGTCAAAGAGGCGCTGCGCGCCAACAAGTTGCACACGGTCTGCGAAGAAGCGAACTGCCCTAACTTAAGCGAATGCTTCGGCAAGGGCACCGCGACGTTCATGATCATGGGCGACATCTGCACGCGCCGCTGTCCGTTCTGCGATGTCGCGCACGGCCGGCCGAAACCGCTCGACACCAGCGAACCGTCCAACCTCGCCAGGACCATCCGTGCCATGGGCCTGCGCTATGTCGTGATCACCAGCGTCGATCGCGACGACCTGCGCGACGGCGGCGCTGCCCATTTTGCGGCGTGCATCACCGAGGCCCGCAGCGCCTCGCCGAAACTCGTCATCGAAGTGCTCGTTCCCGATTTCCGCGGCCGCATGGACCCGGCGCTCGCAATCTTCAAGGACGCGCCGCCCGATGTGTTCAATCACAATCTCGAAACTGTGCCGCGTCTGTATCGACAGGCCAGGCCGGGCTCCGATTACGAGTGGAGTCTTGACCTGCTGGAACGATTCAAGGCTCTACATCCACAGGTCCCGACCAAGTCCGGCCTGATGCTGGGCCTCGGCGAGGAAATCGACGAGATCGAACAGGCCATGCGCGACCTGCGCGCTCACGGCGTCAACATGCTGACTCTGGGCCAGTACCTGCAACCGTCGAAGCATCACCTGCCGGTCGTGCGATACGTCCACCCCGACGAGTTCGAGCGCCTGCGGATCATCGGCGAACAGATGGGCTTTTCGCATGTCGCCAGCGGGCCGATGGTCCGATCTTCGTACCATGCCGATCAGCAGGCGCATGGGGTGCTGGCGGCTTCTGTGGAGTAAGGGAAACTCTGAAAAACCCTTCTCCCGGAGGGAGAAAGGTTTAACTACTTTTTCAGAGCATCCTAAGGCGAGACTTCCACATCTCGTCGCAAAAACGCTGCGACGTTCAGTTTCCTCGAAGTGAACGGCTTCAAGCGGAGCCCTCCGAGAAGAAACCCATTTTGTCAGTTGCCCATTGTTCCCTCGTGGCGACGACGATTGCGCCGAACGTATCGAGCGCAATGGACTCCAATAAGCACAGGGCGTCGATTTGCAGATCGCGCCGATTTCAATCGGAGAAACGAGATGCGCGCTGTCCTCACCACTCTATTCATCGTCGCCTTGCTGACGCTCGGCCTCGCCGCCTGCGAACGCGCGACGCTGCCGGTCGTCGAAGGCTTCGGCCACGAGCCACAGCTGCCGGCGCCGAAGACGAGCCTGCTCCCGACGATCGATATTGCGCCCGCTCGGCACTGGCCCGAAGGTGCCAAACCGATTGCGGCGAGCGGCCTGAAGGTCGTCTCCTTTGCCGACAAGCTCGACCATCCGCGCTGGTTGTACGTGCTGCCGAACAGCGATGTGCTCGTCGCCGAAAGCAACGGGCCAGAGCGGCCCAAGGATGATCCCGGCATCAAGGGCTGGATCATGCGGCTGTTGCAGAAGCGCGCCGGCGCCGGCGTGCCGAGCGCAGACCGCATCACGCTGCTGCGCGATACCGATGGCGACGGTGTCGCGGAAACGCGCTCGGTGTTCCTCGATGGACTCCGTTCGGCATGGCGCTGGTCGGTGACACGCTTTACGTCGCGAACACCGACGCCATCATCCACTTCCCCTATCGCGAGGGCGATAGGGTGATCACCGTGCCCGATGTGAAACTCGTCGACCTGCCGGCCGGCCCGATCAATCACCATTGGACCAAGAACGTGATCGCGAACCGCGACGGCTCGCGGCTCTACGTGACCGTCGGCTCGAACAGCAATGTCGCTGAGAACGGCATCGACGCCGAGACGGGACGCGCGGACATTCTCGAAGTCGATACCGCGAACGGGCAGACGCGTATCTTCGCCTCCGGCCTGCGCAATCCGAACGGCCTCGCCTGGCAGCCGGAAAGTGGCGCGCTGTGGACCGCCGTCAACGAGCGCGACGAGATCGGCAGCGATCTGGTGCCGGACTACATGACCTCGGTAAAAGATGGCGCGTTCTACGGCTGGCCGTACAGCTACTACGGCCAGCACGTCGATGAGCGCGTGAAGCCGCAGCGGCCCGACCTGGTCGCGACGGCCATCGCGCCCGACTACGCGCTCGGGCCGCATACGGCTTCACTCGGCTTGGCCTTCAACGTCGGCCATCTGCTACCGGCGCAGTATGCGGGTGGTGCCTTCGTCGGCCAGCACGGCTCGTGGAACCGCAAGCCACCGAGCGGCTACAAGGTGATCTACGTACCGTTCGCGAACGGCCAGCCGAACGGCGCGCCACAGGATGTATTGACCGGCTTTCTCGACCGCGACGGCAAGGCGCTCGGCCGGCCGGTCGGCGTAGTGATGGACCGCGCCGGGGCACTGCTCGTCGCCGACGATGTCGGCAACAGCGTCTGGCGCGTGACGCCGGCTGCGGCGGTGCAGGCCGCGCGACCGTAGGCGTCAATCCTCGATCAGCGGTAGCGCTGCCAGCGACGCGCGCATCGCGTCCAGCGTTTCGGCTTCGCCGTGGCGACGCCACAGCCAGCGCATCTGGAATGTCGCCTGCGCGGCGCGCGCAACCTCATTCAGATACCAGGCGTTGACCGCGCCGCCGACCAGCGCACCCAGGATTGGCAGCCCGCTCGCGGCCTTGCGCAGGCCGAGACGGCGGGTGACCGACTGCGCAAGATTGTTGAGACTGAACACCGCCGCTTCCTTCGCCAGCTCGCGCTCGGCGGCGCGCTCCAGGCCCTCGCGCCACCCGGTGTCGGCGCTTTCGGTTGCCTGTTCGATTGCGGCCAGCGCCGCCTGTTTTTCGGCGAGCGTGTTTGCCGACGCGAGTGCGAAGACGCCAATCGGCAGACGCTGCGCCGAGGCTTCCGCAAAGTCCTCGCCGTAGCAGAGCCCGACGCGATGGATGACGCGGAAAGTCTGCACCAGCAGCGTCGGCACATCGGCCACGAGGCCAAGGCCGCCGGCCACGCCGAACAGTGCGCCACTGCCGCCCGCGAGAGCCATGCCGCGCTTGCGCACGTGATCGGCGAGACCGTCGCAGGTTTCGAGATCGGCATCGCGCAGCGCTTCCAACCGGTCGACTCCGGCGCGCTTGAGGATCGAACGGCGATCGCCGAGACGTACCGCGGTCGACTGCACTCGGGCCAGCGCCACTCGCAACGCCGCAGTCGGAATGATTTTCTGGATCGCGTTCCCGGCCGGCGCCGTGACTTTCGCGATGCCGCGGGTCAGTGCGTCGGGAGCGGCCGCGCGCCAGGCGCCGATGCGCCGGAGCTGTTCGCGCTCGTAAGCCGAGAGTTTCGGCGGGGTCCTGGATCGTGGCATCGCGGCGTCTGGCGGCCTGGGTTGGGCAACAGCGTACAGACCCGTTCGATCGCGCGCCGTTCCCCGCTGCGCGAGCGCTATGCATCGGGCATCATTCTGCCCCATGTGCCTGATCGCCTTCGCCTGGAACGCCCATCCTGATTTCCCGCTTGTGCTCGTCGCCAATCGCGACGAGTTCCACGCGCGCCCGACCGCGCCGCTGGCACCCTGGACCGACGCGCCGGACATACTGGGCGGCCGCGATCTGCAAGCGGGTGGCGGATGGCTGGCACTGCGTCGCGGCCAGCAGCGCCTCGCGGCCGTCACCAACATCCGCGAGGCGCTGCCGGTCCTGCCGCAGCTCTCGCGCGGCCAGCTGGTGCGCGACTACGTCAGCGGCGACGACTGCGCCGTCACCTTCGCCGAAATGCGGCGCGTGGACGGCAATGATTACGGCGGCTTCAACCTCCTGCTCTGGGACGGAGCGGACCTGATCTACGCGACGAACCGCCTGAAGCCGCGCTGGGAAACCGTAACGCCCGGCATCCACGGCATCTCGAACGGGCCGATGGACGAGCCTTGGCCGAAGACCACTCGGCTCACCGCCAGTCTTCGCGAATGGCTCGGTGGTCTCGTGTTCAGCACTGAGCCGGAGATCGAGCCACTGTTCTCCGCACTCGCCGATGAGCGCCGGCCGCTTGATGCCGAACTGCCGGATACCGGCGTCGGCATCGAACGCGAGCGTGTCCTGTCGCCGCCGTTCATCCGCCTGCCGGGCTACGGCACGCGCGCCAGCTCGGTGATCCTGATCAGCCGCGATGGGCGAGCGCTGTTTGTCGAGCGCAGCTTTGGCGAAAATGGGACACGCGGTGAGGAACGGCGATTGGCGACATGAGTTTTCCGTCGCGCCAGCGCGACGCTTCAGGCAGCGGAGACCAGAACAAGGGTAGCGACTGACACGCACCGCTTCACGCCCGTCTTCATGCCTGACAACCGCTCAACCGCAAAGCCCCATCCACCGGCAATATCACGCCGTTGAGATACGCCGATTCCGGCGCAACCAGAAAGCGCACCGCGCGCGCAATCTCCTCCGGCCGCCCGAGCCGCCCGAGCGGCACCTGCGCCAGTTCTTCGGCCTTCTGCTCGGCGCTCAGGCTCGTCGTCTCGGCCCAGAGGATGTGACCCGGCGCAACGGCATTGACGCGCACGCGCGGCGCGAGTTCCACCGCCAGCGTTTCCGTCAGCGACCAGAGTGCGGCCTTGGCGGCGTTGTACGGCGCGAAGCCGGGACGCGCGTGGCGGGCCAGCGCATCGAGGATATTGACGACACAGGCCGAGGCACCGAAGTGCGCCAGGCAAGCCTGGGTCAGCAAGAGCGGCGCCTTGAAGTTCGAGGCGATGAGATCGTCGAAGACTTCGGCAGTGATCGTGCCGAACGGCGTGTGCCGGTAGGTCGAGGCATTGTTGACCAGCGCGTCGAGCCGGCCCCAGCGCGCATGCGCGGTTTCGGCGAGGCGTGGCAACGCGGTGGCATCGGCCAGATCGGCGATCAGCACCTGCGCCGAATCGCGGCGCGCAGCATTGAGTTCAGCAGCGAGCAATTCCGCCTCGGCGCGCGAATCGCGGCAATGGATTGCCACGTTCATGCCCGCGCGATGCAGCTCGCGGACGATCGCCGCACCGACGCGCCGCGCGCCGCCGGTGACCAGCACGGTGCCTGTGATTATTGATTCGGCCACTAATTAGTTGAGCGAGGCGTCGTGCTTGAAATTCGAGACTCAAGTTTATCCGAGACCGCGTACGTGGCCGAATCAATATAAAACCAGATTGTTTTTGTTATTGATCCGGCCCTTCCTCGCCCGCTTCAAAGTGCTCGAGCCGGTCCGGCCGCGCACTTCCATTCAAGTCGCTGATGGCCAGATCAATAACCCATCGCCACCCAATTCCATCTCGCGTCCTTTATCCTGCCGTTCGCCGAAACCCATTCTTGCCGACCTCGCGCCGCGCCGCGCGCCCCACCCGGAACACGACGTGAACGATCTGCTGCAAGTCATCCTGCTCGGCATCATCGAAGGCATCACCGAATTCCTGCCGATTTCCTCGACCGGCCATCTGCTGATCGCCGAGAAGCTCGGCCTCGGCCAGCGCCCGGACCTTTTCAATATCGTGATCCAGGCCGGTGCAATTCTCGCGGTGACGCTGATCTACTGGCGGCGCATCGTGGAACTGTTCACCGGCCTGCATGACCCGGCGACGCGCGATTATTTCTTAAAGCTCGCCGTCGCCTTCAGCATCACGGCAGTGCTCGGGCTGACGGCGAACAAGCTCGGCTTCAAGCTGCCCGAGGAGATCGGCCCGGTGGCCTGGGCGCTGATCATCGGCGGCGTCTGGATGCTCGCGGCCGAGTGGTACGCGGCGCAGCGACCGGACACTTCGGAGATCATCTGGACCGTGGCGATCGCCGTCGGCGTTGCGCAGGTTGTGGCCGGCGTGTTTCCCGGCATGTCGCGCTCGGCCGCGACGATCTTCGCGGCGATGCTGATCGGCGGTGTGGCGCGTCCGGCGGCGACCGAGTTCGCGTTCCTGCTCGGCATCCCGACGATGTATGCGGCGAGCGCGTTCGAGATGCTGAAAGCGTACAAGGCTGGTGTCGGCAGCGAGAACTGGGGCGATGTGGCGATCGGCTTCGTGGTCTCCGCGATCGTCGCGTTCATCGCGGTGAAATGGCTCCTGCGCTATATCCAGACGCATCGCTACACCGCGTTTGCGGCGTACCGGATTGCGCTCGGTGCGGCGTTGTTGTTGTTTCTACCAGCGGGAACTTGAGGCGCCGCTGTAAGAGAAAAGCCCTTCTCCCGGCGGGCGAGGGAAGATAAAACGTAATCAGCGAATTCCTACCCCAGCCACTCGTCGAACAGACGCCGCGAGTAATACAAGCCGGCGCCGCTGCCGATCGCGCCGAGCACGACGGCGACGCCAACCGAGATCTGTTCGCCGAGCCACCAGCCGATGCTGCCCAGCACCGTCGTGCCGATCAGCGTGAGCAAACCTTTCATGGTGCCGGCTCCGCGTGGTCGCGCAGAGCCTTCCACGCCGCCAGCGCCTTGACCCGGCGCGCGCGCAACTCCGCGCCGAGCGCCGCGCCCATGAGGCCGGTCCTGGCGACTTCCGCAGGCTGGATCGCGACGATTTTTTGAAATGCCTCGCGCAGGAAATCCGGCTGCGGATAGTCGCGGTCTTCGAGGCCGGCGCGGCCGCGCGCGTCGCATTCGCAGGCGATCAGGAATTCTTCGAAGCGCTGCGGCCGGCGCAGGGCATCGAGGCGCTCCAGCAGTTGCATCAGCGTGTCGGCGCGCAGTTCCAGTGCCTGATGCACCAGCAAATGCTCGCGGCACACGTGCAGCGCCAGTTCGCGCGGCTCGATCGGCACGCGCAGGCGCGCGCAGAACGCCTCGACCAGCGGCACGCCGGTGCTCTCATGCCCCCAGTGATGCGGCAGACGATCCTCGGGCGTGACGCCCTTGCCGAAGTCGTGACAGAGACCGGCAACGCGCACGTTCAAAGGAGCACCGATCTTCGCGGCGTAGTCGAGCACCATCAGCACGTGGATGCCGGTGTCGATCTCGGGATGCCATTTTTCCGGCTGCGGGACGCCGAACAGCGTGTCCAGTTCCGGCATGACGCGCGCGAGCGCGCCGCAGTCGCGCAGCGTCCGGAAGAACACCGACGGGCGCTCCTGCATAAGCGCGCGCGCGGTTTCCTGCCAGACACGCTCGGGCACCAGATGATCGACCTCGCCGTTCGCGACCATGGCGCGCATCAGGTTCATCGTCTCGCCGGCGATGTGGAAACCGAGCGGTGCAAAACGCGAGGCGAAGCGCGCGAGGCGAAGCACACGCACCGGGTCTTCGGCGAAGGCTGGCGAGACGTGGCGCAACAGCCGCGCGTCGAGATCGGCGCGGCCGCCGTGCGGATCGACGATGCGGCCGTCCCCTTCCCCGCCGACCTCCTGCGCCATCGCGTTGACCGTGAGATCGCGCCGGATCAGGTCTTCTTCGAGCGTGACCTCCACGCCAGTGTGGAAGGTGAAGCCGTGATAGCCGCGCCCACTCTTGCGCTCGGTGCGCGCGAGCGCGTGCTCTTCCTTGGTCTCCGGATGCAGGAACACCGGGAAATCCTTGCCAACCGGCCGGTAACCGGCGGCGACCATGTCCTCGGGTGTCGCGCCGACGACGACCCAGTCGCGCTCGTGCACCGGCAGGCCGAGCAGGGCATCACGCACGGCGCCACCGACGAGATAGCGCTTCACGCGCCGCGACTCACGGCGTGTCCTCCGTCGACGCGGCGGCGTTCACGACACCGGCAGCGATCGGCGCACGCCAGGCATCGAGCTTCTGCGGCTTGCCGGTCCGGCGCCAGCCGAACACGAGCGAATGCCAGAGCACGCGCTGGACGTAGGTGCGCGTCTCGTTGAACGGAATGTTCTCGATCCAGATATCCATGGCTAGCGGCTCGGGCGGCAGCCAGCGCGCGGCGGCGTTGGGGCCAGCGTTGTAGCCGGCGATGGCGAGCGGCAACTGGCCATTGAAACGGTCGACGAGTTCGCGCAGGTGAACGCTGCCGAGCGGTACGTTGATATTCGGATCGAACAGCGCATCGCCCGTCGGTGCGGGGCGCTGCGCACGCTTCGCAGTGCGCGTGGCGGTCTCGCGCAGAAGCTGCATGAGGCCGAGCGCGTTGGAGTGCGAGACCGCATCGGCACGATAGAGACTCTCCTGGCGGATGACACCGTAAATCAAGTCTTCGGGAAGCCGGGACAGTGCCACGCCGACGCGCACCGGCACATCAAAAGGGCGCGGATAGAGCAACTCGTAATCGGTGAAGATCATCTGCTTCGAGGCCGTGGCCACCGCCTGGTCGTACCAGCCCCAGCGCGCGGCGAGCGCAATCGCCTGCACGCGCTGCGCGGGATCGAGCGCGTCGAAGCCGATATTCCATTCGACCGAAGCCTGCGTCTTCAGCGCGCAGAGGAACAGCTCGTGTGCGCGCACGAACGGCATCCGTGCAGCTATCTGTGCCTGTACCGCGACGTTCAGCGCCAGCGGCTCCGGATGCGGTGCGTAAGGGCGATGGAGTTGCGCGCTCGCCAGCGCGGGATACCAGCCGTCCTCGCCAGCCAGCGCAGCAAGCTGGGCATCCGCGTCCGGCTCACCGAGCGCGGACGCGGCGCGCAGCGCCCAGTAGCGCCAGCGCTGCTGCGTGCGCAGGCTTTCCGGCATCGCCTTGATGACGCGCGCAGCCTGCTGCCAGTCGCCGTTCCACAGCGCGCTGCGTGCCCACCATTCGGCGGTCAGCGTGTCGAGATCGGCCGGCGCAATCCGGTTGAAGTATGCGAGTGCGGTCGCGTTGCGGCTCCAGGCCAGGCCAAGTGCGGTGGCACGCGCGTAAGGGCTCGCTGCAGCAGCGTCGAGCTTGCGCGTCGACAGCAGCGTGTCGTAGCGCGCCGCTGCGGCGTCGGCGTCCTTGCGCGAGAACCGCGTCCAGCCGTCCAGCAGCGCATCGCGTTCGACACTGCGCTGCGGCTGCGCGATCAGCGCCTCGATTTCGCGCTGCGGGTTTTCGATCAACGTCGCCCATTGCAGCAGCGGCGCGGCGGTGGCCGGCGGCAGCAGCGCTGCGAGCAGGCGCGCATAGGCGGCATTGCCGGCTACGAGCGTCAGACGCGCGCGCTTCTCGATCAGCGCCGGTGTCAGCGCCTGCTGCGCACGCAGCCACGCGAACGCCGGATCGCAGGCGGCTGGCGACTTGTCGGCGACCAGCCATTGCTCGGTCGCGGCAGCTGCGAGGCCATCGCTGCGGCCGAGCGCGATGTCGGCAGTGACTTGATGGCAACGCAGCGTGGTGTCGCTCGTGCCTTCGGGAAGATTCGCGAGAAAACTGCTCCAGACGCCGCGCGCAGCGAGACTCAGCAGCCAGACGCGGCGCAGGTCGCGCACGGCCGGCGCGTTGCCCTGTGTCGAGAGCAGGGAGCCGACGCGGGCGTCGACATCGTCGGCCAGCGGCACGCGCGCAAGTTCGCGCTCGAGCCGCAGGGCTTTGAGATACGGAAACAGCGGATAGGCTTCGAGGCGCTCGCTATCCGGCGGTGGCGGCACGCCCGCTTCGGCGAATGCGTACGCCGCCATGAACTCGGCGCGCGCGACCGCGAGGCGATCCTCGTCGGCACGTGTTGCCGAGGCCGCGAACAGGCACGATGTGGCGAGCGCCAGCAGCAGGAAGCGTCGGGATTTCACAGGCATGAGACAGATGAATGCTGGCAGGGTTCGTGTAGCCTACGCGGTCCGTCATTCTATAATTTGGTCTCGCGGGAAAAATGGCGCTGAGCCTGCGCTCGTGCGAATCCTGTAGGCGCCCCCCGCAAGCCGCGCGTTCAACTGTTAAAGGTCCGGTACATGAATCGTCAGATCATCGCCGCGCTGGTGCTGGCATGGGTTGCCGTGTTGGCGTCGTTCGCCAGTGCCGCGGCTGAGAAGGGCTGGTTCGGTTTGGCCTTCAACATCGAAACCGAAGGGTTCTCTTTCAACCCTTCTGTGCGGTCGGTAAAAATCGAGAAAGTCGTTCCATCGTCTCCGGCAGCAGGCGCTGGCCTCGAAGCCGGAGACGTTGTGATTCAGGTCCAGGACGTCGTGATTGCTGGCGCCAAGGCAGACGATCTCAAGGCCGCAATGAAGAAGTCAGCGGGTGAAACGCTTCGTCTCAGGATCAAGCGCGGCGCCGCCGAACCCTATGAAGTCCCGCTGGTCGCGGTGGTCAAGCCTTCAGGTGGCTAGGGCATAAACAACTCAAGGAGACTCTGAAAAAGCCCTCTCCCGGAGGGAGAAGGGTTTAACTGCTTTTTCAGAGCATCCCCAAGCCTTCAATCGAACGGACCCCGATGGACTCGATCGCGATCTTCCTCATCACGGGCGCCGTTGCCGGCTTGATGGCCGGTCTGTTCGGCGTCGGCGGCGGACTCATCGTCGTGCCAGCGCTGGCGTGGCTGCTGCCGCGCCAGGGTGTGGGCGATGCGGTGGTCATGCAATCCGCGATTGGTACCTCGCTCGCGGTGATCGGACTGACTTCGATCTCCTCGATGCGCGCGCATCAGGCGCGTGGTGGCGTGCTCTGGGATGTGTTCTGGCGGCTTGCCCCGGGCATTGTCGTCGGCAGCCTGATCGGCGCCTGGATCGCGCACGGGCTGTCCGGCGGTGCGCTGAAAAGAATTGTCGGCGTCGGCGCACTGCTGGTCGCAGTGCAGATGCTGATCGACGCCAAGCCGAAGACCGCACGCACCCTGCCCGGCAGCGCCGGGCTCGCGGCGACCGGCGGCGTGATCGGCGCGCTATCGGCGCTGATCGGCATCGGCGGCGGCTCGCTGACCGTGCCGTTCCTGAACTGGTGCAACGTCGACATGCGCCGCGCCGTCGGCACCTCGGCGGCCTGCGGCGTGCCGATCGCCTGGGCCGGGGCGCTCGGCTTCGCGGTCAACGGCCTCGGCGCGCAGGGACTCGCGCCGTGGAGCATCGGCTACATCGACCTCGCGGCCTTTGCCGGCATCGCGGTGATGAGCGTGTTCACCGCGCCACTCGGCGCGCGCCTCGCACACCAGTTGCCGCCGCGCGTGCTGAAGCGCTCGTTTGCGGCGTTTCTGGCGCTGGTCGGGTTGCGAATGCTGCTCAGCTAGGCGGCCTTCGCCTCGCGCTCATTCGCCTCGTTCTTGAGCGAGGCAAGGTCGATCACGAAGCGGTACTTCACGTCGCCGCTCACCATGCGGTCGAACGCCTCGTTGATTTTCTGGATCGGGATCAGTTCGATGTCGGAGACGATGCCGTGCTCCGCACAGAAATCGAGCATCTCCTGCGTCTCCTTGATCCCGCCGATCAGCGAGCCAGCGAGCGAGCGGCGCTTGTAGATCAACGTGCCAACCTTCAACGGCGGGTGATCGGTATCGGGCACGCCGAGCAGCGTCATCGTGCCATCGCGCCGCAGCAGCGCGAGGAAGGCATTGAGATCGTGCGGCGCGGCAACGGTGTTGATAATGAAGTCGAGAGTGTTCGCGTACGGCTTCATCGCGTCGGCATTCTTCGAGATCACGACCTCCTTCGCGCCAAGGCGCAGCGCATCCGCGCGCTTGCTCTCGCTGGTCGTGAACAGCACGACATGCGCGCGGAGCGCCGCCGCGATTTTCACCGCCATGTGGCCAAGCCCGCCGAGGCCGACAACGCCGACCTTGTGGCCGGGCCCGACCTGCCAGTGACGCAGAGGCGAATAGGTGGTGATGCCGGCGCAGAGCAGCGGCGCGACGGCTTTCAGATCGAGCGTCTTCGGGATGCGCAAAACGAAAGCCTGGTCGACGACGATGTGCTCCGAGTAGCCGCCGTAGGTCGCCGAGCCATCCTTCGCGTGCGAGTTGTAGGTCGCGACGAAGCCCGGTTCGCAATATTGTTCGAGACCGTCTTTGCAGTTAGGGCAGTGCCGGCAGGAATCGACCATACAGCCGACGCCGGCCAGATCGCCAGCCTGAAAGCGCGTGACGCCGCCGCCGACCCGCGTCACGCGGCCGACGATCTCGTGGCCCGGCACCATCGGAAAGCTGGAGCTACCCCATTCGTCGCGCGCCTGGTGCACGTCGGAATGGCAGACGCCGCAGTAGAGGATTTCGATCTGCACATCCTGTGCGCCGGGTTCGCGACGCTCAAAGCGGAAGGCCGAGAGCGGGCCCTTCGCGGCGCGGGCCGCGTAGCCGAGTGTTGCTGCCATGGAATTCTCCTGATGAAGATATTGGGAGCGCGGCCGGGTCAGCCTCGCTGTAGATAGAGCCTGCGGCGCCGGTCAAGTTCCGGACGGCAGGTCAGCGACTACGGCCAAACCGCAGATCCGGCCGGAAGCGCCAGACTAGCAGCAGTAGCCCGAGCGACGCGGGAATCCAGCGCAGGTCGGTCAGCACACGCGCCGGGTGTGCGAGCGAGCGATCGTGCAGTGCATGATCGAGCGAGTGCGCATCGGTCAGCCGGCGATAGCCGAAGCCGACATTCTCGGCGAGCGTCTTCAGATGCGCCTCGCGCAGCTCCGACAGATGCTCGTGGCTGGTGCCGCCGCTCTCGGGGCCGGCGTATTGAAGCACTTCGGTCGAGTGCCAATAGCCGATGCGCTTGCCGTCCGGATCGGTCCGCGGAATCGGCCGGGGCTCGTCGCCGCCGACGCCGACCAGCCAGCCGCGCACCTCACCCTTCTGGCCATCGAAGCTGCGCACCAGATCGGGCGCGAGCGGCGGCGCTTCCTGGCCATCGGTCATGAAGATGACGTCGGGGATGGGTTTCAGCTGATGGACGTTGTTGATGGTCCAGAGAACTCCTTCCTGGATTTCGCTGGAATGCTCGAACTCCATGCGGCCGTCGATGCCTTCGAGCGCGGCGAGCAGCGCGCTGTAGTTGCCGCAGACCTCGACCGGCGCAAGCAGCAGCACGATCTTGCGGCCGGCGAACACGCCCCAGCCGATGCGCGAGTCGCAGCGCGGGTCACGGAGCGCCTGCGCGACCGCGTACTTGGCGAATTCGAGCCGGCTGATCTTGCGGCCGTCGAGCTCGTAGTCCTCGACGTTCATGCTCTGCGTGACATCGAAGATCACCAGGTGATCGTAGGCGTCGCGCGTCACCGGCACCGGCGGCAACAACACGGAGACGAGCAGCAGCGCTGCTGTTGGCAACAGTGTCCAGCCCTCGCCGCGCAGCGCGCGCAAGCCGCGCCGCGCTAAGCCGCTGGCTGCGCTCACGGCAGCTCCGGTTTGTCGCCGTTCGGGCGCGTCACCGAAGGCGGCTGGGACACTTCGATCGGGCCCTCGTCCTGTTCCGGCTCCAGCCACAGCGCGCGTTCGAGGTTGTAGCGCGAGGGCCAGTGATCCGGTTTTTCGTCGAGCACGTGGCGGTAGTTCTGCTTGCCGAGTTCGGTCAGGGTGCGCGCTTTCGCGAGCTGCGTATCGAGGATCGATGCGGCCTGCCGCATGTGCAGATTGCCGAGGTCGTAGCGCGCGATCAGGCGGATATCCGCGCGCGGCGACAGCGTCAACGGCTCGAAGGCGCGCAGCGCGCGATCGTAGTCCTCGCCGTGCGCGAGCACGATGGCGCGCGCGAGTGCGGCTTCCGGCGTGTCAACGGTCGAGCCGGCTGGCGCCGCCGTACCGCCGATCGCAGCCGTCCGTGCAGCGACAATGGTCGCGTTCGTCCGTTCCGCCGTTTCGAGACGCAATGTGAGGCTCGCAGCCGTGGCTGCAAACGCAAGACCGACGACAACGAACGAAAGGTGTACGTAGCGCCGCTTCATGCCCAGCTCCGGATCTGGTACCCGCGATGCAGCAGCAGCAGGCCACAGGCGAGCATCGCGATGACGTAGAAAATATTGGTGTAGTCCTGGCGCGGAACGCGCTCCAGGTATTCGAGTGGCAGGTTCTGCTGGCGGTCGATCTCGGCGACGGCGCGGGTCACCGCGTCCGGGCTCTCGGCCTCGTAGACGTGATATGCGCTCGGCAGTGATTTGAAAAAGCGGTGCATGGCGACATCGGTAATCAGCGCGCTCGGTCTTGGCTCGCCGTCGTTGTCGTCATCGTCGAGACGCGGCCAGTTGACCGAGCGCAGGTAAATCCAGTCGAGCGTAATGCGGTTGCGCACGAGGCCGTCGCGGATGCGCAGGCGTGTCAGGGGATCGATCTCGGCTGCGCCGTCGGAGACCAGCAGCAGGACGCGGCTGCCGGTATAGGCGCGATCGTCGAACTGGCTGATTGCGGCGACGAGACCGCGGCCAAGGTCGGTGCCCGGCAGGCCATTGCTGACACCGGCTGCGGCGATGCCAGCCTGGATCACGTCCTGGTGCTGCGAGAACGGCGTGACGCGGAAGGGTGCGGCGCCGAACATCAGCAACGAGAAGCGGTCTTCGTGACGGCGTTCGACAAAACGCGCCAGGGCTTCGCGTGCGATGTTGCGCTTGCGCAGCGGCGAGTCGCGGCGACGCTTCTGGTAGGCGCCGCGCGCGACCATGTCGTCGTCCATGCTCAGGGAGCAGTCGAACAGCACGACGATTTCCGCACCGCGCCCGATGCGCGGCACCTCCCATTCAGGCCGGCCCGGGCGCGCCAGCGCCAGCACTGTCGCAAGGATCGCGACGAAGGCTGCGACGCGTCCCGCCGCTTCGACAAAACGTCCGACGCGATCCAGCGGAAGCCAGGGCAGGGACGAAAACGTCAGCTCGTCGCGGCGGCGTCGCAGCAGCGGCAGCACCGCGAGCGGCAGCAGCAAGAGTGCCCAGGGCTGGGCAAAGTCGATCGCAAAGAAGCCGGCGAGCGCGCTCACGGCTCTTGACGCTTCTCGATCACGCGCAGCTTCACGCAGAGGGCGTGCACGGATATCGCATCATCGGGAAGCGCGCTGCCGAAGAACAGCACCCCAGACTGCGCGTAGAAGCGCTCGATCTCGGCGCGCAGCGGCGCGTAGCGCGGCGCGTGCTCGAACAGGAGCGGCAGCGAGCCGAGCTGCACGACGCGGCCGGCCGTCGCGTCGAACGCGCGATGCAGGCAGCGCCAAGCCTCGGTCGCGTCCGCATCGAGGCTGCGCAGTTCGCGCCGTGCGCGTGCGAACGGCAGGCTCCGACTTGCCTGCCACTCGCGCAAGCGCCACCAGCCCAGCCAGCCGAGCAGCGTCGCGGCGAGCGCGTAGAGACTCAGATGCAGGCGATGACGGATGACATTCGTCGCGATCATCGGCGCTGGTTCGTCGGCTTGCAGCGGCACGAGTCCGCCCTGGTTGCGCACCGCGCTCGACGTGATCGCGCCGACCGTGATCGGCCAGTCCGGCACGTCGAGAAAGACCTTTGGCGTACGCGTGCGCAGGCGCAGTTTGGGCAGCGAGATGACGTCGACATCCTTCGAGGCGTTGACGATCTGGTAGTCGATCACGAGCCAGCGCGTGCCGTCGGCGCGGGTCTCGACACTCGACGCGCGGCGCGACAGCCAGACGCCAATGCGGTCCTTGCGCGGCGGATCGGTGAGTTCGACCGGATGGCCGTCAACGACCAGCTGCACCTTCTGCAAAAGCACATCGCCGACCAGATAGCCGTAGGGACGCGGCTGCTCGATCGGCGCCGGTAGTGACGCGGCCGTCTCGTCGGCCCGCGCGCCGAGCAGCAGCATCGCGAACACCAGTGCGACTGCGTACCGGATGCGACACATCAGGCGTTGGCCTCGAAGAAGTATTCGGACATCGCTTCGGCGTCGAAAGCGCCGATTGCGAAGAACGGCCGCAGTCCACGATCGAGAAAGTAGCGGCGGATCGCTTCGCGTCGCGTGCTCACCGCATCGCGCCATTGCGCGCGCAGCTTCGGGCGCAGCCACAGTGTGCGGCGGCTGGCGGATTCGGCATCGCGCAGCGAGACCAGACCATCGTCGGCTGGCGGCTCCAGCTCGGCCGGGTCCCAGATCACGATCGGCACGACGAAAGCGCGCAGCAGCGTATCGAGCGTGGCATCGAGCCGCTCGAACGCCCAGTGAAAATCCGAGACGAGGAAGATCAGGCACTGCCGGCCGGCGAGTCGCTGCGCGGCCTGGGCCAGGCCGACGAGCGGATCGCCACGATGTTTTTCCCCGGCATGCGCGGCTTCGGCAACCTCGGGCTGGCGCAGCAGTGTCGACATCAGATGGCCGCTGCCACGGCTTAAAGAAGCCGGCACGAACAGGTCGTCGCGCTCCGCCGTATCGAAGGCGAGCATGCCTGCCGGGTCGCCGACGCGGAACGCGCTCTGGCCCATTGCCTCGACGAAATCGGCCATCACTTCGAGCTTGGCGCGGCGTACACCGAACACCATCGAGGCCGAGACATCGGCCAGCGCATAAACCGGCACGCCGACGCGCTGGCGCATGACGCGCACCAGCCAGTCGCCGCGCGGCTCGCGGATGCTGGCGCGGATATCGAGCCGGCGCGGATCGGGCTGGCTGAACAGCGGGCTGTGCGCGACGAATTCCAGCCCCGCGCCGCGGCTCGCGCCCGGATGCGAGCCCGGACGATTGCCGCCCATGCGTGTCGGCAATCGATAGTGGAAGTCGTGCATGGCGCGAGCTTAGGGCGCAGCGATCTTCTGCATGATCTGCGCGACCAGCGCATCGGCGAGTTCGCTGCGGCGCAGTTCGTAAACCGGCGTGAAGAACACGCGATGGATCATGGTCGAGGCGAACACGGCCTGAATGTCGTCGGGCATCAGGTAGTCGCGGCCGGCGAGCCAGGCGACCACGCGCGCCGCGCGCACCAGCGCGCTGATGCCGCGCGGGCTGGCGCCGGCGAGAATCAGGCGCCGCATGTCCACACCGTCGATGGCGATGCCGAAATCCGCCGGCCGCCGGCTCGCGTCCCAGAGTTCAAGCACGTAGCGCTCCAGCGCTTCGCTGGCGCGCACAGAAGTCTGGATGTCGGCACCGATCTCGTTGAGGCGATCCCAGGGCAGCAGGCCGGGCGTGACTTTTTCGAGGAGCTGATCGGTGTCGTGGAAACTGGCATCGAAGGCCAGCGCGCGGCGGATCAAAGGGTCGGTCGGGGTGCCCATGCGCAGCTCGAACATGAAGCGGTCGCGCGCGGCCGAGGCGAGTTCGAAGGTTTCTTCGCGCTCGATCTTGTTGCGGTCGGCGAACACGATCATGTGCGGGAAGCTGTATTCGCGATTGAACGCCGACACCGTGCGCTCGGCCATCGCGCGCAGCAGCAGCGACTGCACCTGCGGCCGCGCGCGGTTGATCTCGTTGAAGAAGAACGTCACGAGGCGTTCGCCGTGGCGCAGCAGCGGGCCGGGGTCGATGCGCGGCTTGCCGTCGGCATCGACGTAGGTGTGATAGACGAGATCGCCCGGCATCAGATCGACGGTGCCTTCGACGCGCTCGAAATCGCCGCCGATGGCGCGCGAGAACGCGCGCAGCACCGTGGTCTTGCCGACGCCGACATCGCCTTCAAGCAGCACATGGCCGCGCGCGAACAGTGCGATATTGATCAGCCGCACCGTTTCCGGCTGGCCGATCACCGCGTTGCCCACTTCTGCTTCGATGCGCAGCGCCTGCGCGCGCCAGTCGTGCAACTTTTCTTGTGAGGTCATCGACGCTTTTGCGCTCGGTCTTGATCGTGTGGGACAGTCCGCCGCCGGGTGTTGTAGCGGACCTGGCGCGATGAACCTACCTGAGTTGATCGACAACTGGAACTGGCCTTTTCGACTGAGCCACGCACGCGCCGCGCTGTGACCTTGGGCGCTACAGGACTGTAGCTTGCGTGCGTCACCGGATGTCGGCCAAGCCATTGAGCTTACCGCGCGGCAGCCCTACCATCGCTGCATGACGACCTTCCTGATCTGGCTGCTCGTACTCGTGGTCTGCTGGCCGCTGGCCCTGCTCGCGCTGATTCTCTATCCGCTGCTCTGGCTGCTGCTCCTGCCGCTGCGGCTGATCGGGATCACGGTCGACGCACTTTTCGAATTCCTGCGCGCGCTACTGCTGTTGCCGGCACGCGCGCTGGGCGGCCGGCCGCGCTGACGGGGCGCGGTCGTGCTGATCGCGCACGAGCAACTGCCGGTGGTGTCGATGGCGCCGCCGCCCTGGTCGCTGACCGGGCGCGGCTACATCCTGCTCGTACGCATGCCGCAGGCCGCCCTCGACGATCCCGCATTCATCCCGCCGGAACTGCGCGGCCGGCGTCATGGCGGCGCCGCGCTGGTGATGCTGGTCGACTACGAAGCCTCCGCCGTCGGCCCCTATCGCGAGCTGCTTTATATTCCCGGCCGCTTCGATTTCCCGAACGGGCGGCATTACTCGATCACGCGCATCTATGTTTCGAGCATGGCCTCGGTCGTCAACGGCCGCGTCAACTGGGGCATTCCAAAGGACTGCTGCGATTTCGATTTTCGCTATGGCGAGGACGGTGAGGACGAGCTCTCCGTGGCGCACGCCGGGCGACGCTTTGCGCATCTGCGCCTGAAGGCCGGCGGGCTGCGGCTGCCGTTCACGTCCAGGCTGCTACCGCGTTTTCTGCTGACGCTGTCGCAGATTTATGGCAAGCAGCAGTTCACTTACGTTCCCTCGGCCAGCGGCCAACTCCAGTTCGCGCGCGTGCTCGACTGGCAGTTCGACGGCACGCTGTTCCCCGATCTTGCCCGGGGCAAGGTGCTGGCCTGCGTCAAGACGCCGCGCTTCGCGATGACGTTCCCGGTTTCGAACCTGCGCGACGCCGTTCAGCCGGTTTGATTCTTCAGCCTGGCGCCTTGGCCGGATCGAAGGCCCCGACGTTGGTCGCGAACGCCCAGCGATAGCCATCGGGATCGATGAAGCTGGCCACGCGATCGCCCCAGAACATGTCAGCCGGTTCGCTGAACACAACCGCACCGGCGGCGCGGGCGCGGGCGGTCAACGCGTCGACATCCTCACAGTAGACGTAGAGCATCGCCGGGCTTTCGGCACCGCTGCTCTTGGGCGCCTTCGTGGTAGCACCGAAGCTGCCCTCGGGCGAGAGATGCACGAGCGCCTCGCGATGACGCAGTTGCGCGTAACCGATGCGGCCGTCCTCTCCGGGCATCGTGAAATCGACGCCGAAGCCGAAGGCGCTCTTCAGGAACGCGATCGCCGCCTCGGCCGTTCGCACCGTTAGTGTCGGTATGAGCCACGGTGAATCGGGCGCTCGGCCGTCCTTCAGCGCAGGCTTGCTCGCGACTTTCTTGGGGACTTTTTTCCTGGCAGCCGCCGTCTTCTTCGCGACGACCTTCTTCGCGACGGCAGGTTTTGCAGGCGCCTTGAGCGCCGATTTCGTGGCCGGCCGGGCCGTTTTCTTTGCCGGCTTCTTCGCCGCCTTCCCCTTCGATTTTTTTGCCGCGACTTTTTTCGCCGTCGGCTTTCTGGTTTTCGCCATGTTCGCTTCCTCCGCAAGTCGCGGCGCCGCCGCCGCAGGCGCGAACCGGAGCCGGTCCACCAACGCAGTGTCGGCGCGGGGCGCCGTGCATTGCAATAGACTGCGCGCCTCTTCTCCGTACATTTCGCAATGACTTTCGGCATCGGCGAGTTCTATTCGCTGTCCAGCGCGTTCATCTGGGCAGTCGCGGTGATCCTGTTCAAGAAGTCCGGCGAGAGCCTCAACCCGTTCGCGCTGAACCTGTTCAAGAACCTGCTCGCGCTGACGCTGCTCGGGCTGACGATCGCCGTCCTCGCGCCACATCCACCGCGGCTGCCGATGCTGGCGCTGCTGACGATCCTGGTCTCGGGCTTTCTCGGCATCGGCGTCGGCGACACGCTGTATCTGCGCGCTCTGAACGCCATCGGCGCGAGCCGCATGGCGGTGTCCCAGACCCTCTACTCACCGTTCGTGATCGCGCTGTCGGCGGCGTTTCTCGGCGAGCGTCTGCGCGACGGCCAGTGGCTCGGCGTGGCCTTCGTGTTATCCGGAATCCTGCTCGTGACTTATGTCCGCAACGCGGGCTTGAGTCAGGTCGATACCCGCTTGCTGCGGGTCGGCGCGGCGGTCGGCGTGCTTTCCGTGTTGCTGATGGCGATCGGCGTCGTACTCGCGAAACCGATGCTCGAGCAATACGACTTTCTCTGGGTGGTCTGGCTACGCCTGGTCGGCGGCCTGCTGGGCATGGGCGGCGTCATCGCCTGGCGCTGGAACGCGCTCGCAATCGTCGCGGAGTATCGGCGCGTGCGGCAATGGCCGCTGATCGTCGCCGCCTCGTTCACCGGCACTTATCTGTCGATGCTGGTATGGCTGGCCGGCTACAAGTACACGCACGCCTCGGTCGCCGCAGTGCTCAACGAAACGGCAACGCTGTTCATCGTGCTGCTGGCCGTAGTGTTCCTGCACGAGCGCGTCGGCCCGCGGCAGGTGACGGGCATCGCGCTGGCGCTCGGCGGGGTGCTGCTCGTAGTGGCCGGCTGAGCGGATCAGCGCACCGGACCCGCGCCGCACGATGGCTCGCGCGGGATTGCTCGATCCAATCATCGACCTTCGCCGAAACCCGCTGCGTAGATTGATTACGCCGTGGCATCCGGCGCGCCGGCGCCCGGCGCGCCCTCGGGATTTTCCTCCGCCGGGCTTTCGTTCTTCTGCAGCTTGCGCTGCATTTTCTCTTCCTTTTTTTTCTTCTTGGCGAGATCTTTCTGGCGCTTCTGGAACTGATAATTCGGGGCGGGCATGGAACCTCCTGGGCGGGGCGAGTGGCGATCCGGCACTCGGAATGGGACAGAGGACGGCTCGCGCCGCAATTTCAAAATCGGGATCGCTTCGGCATTGTCGCACTGCCGGGTCGCGCCTGCCGGCAAAGCCGCCGATATCCGCGCCGAACGGATGCGATGAACCGCCGACGCTCGCCACGACGCCCATTCGTGTCACCCGTGTGCCAAGGCGTTGCGGCCTGTTCGCGAAGGTCGGCAAAACAAGGCCGGACATCCAGCAGTCGGCCTGATCCGGTAGTTCGCCAGCGGCTATCGGCGCTCAGCCGTTGGCCGTTGGCCTCGACTTACTGCACCGGCTTTTCTGGCTTTGTCAGCTTGCACTCGGTTGACATCCCGGCGACTTCCGGCGCTTCGCATTTCCAGGGCGGTCTCTTCGCGGTATTGATGACCTGGCCATCCGGGCAGGCTTTTTCAGTGAACTGGCCATCGTTGCAATTCGCAAAACCGGTACAGCTTGCGGGATTGACGTAATCGCCATCCGCCTCGTCTTTGCAGGAGAACTTCTTGGTTTTGGAGTCGAAACCGGCAAGTGCCGGCAAAGCGACCGCGAGGACGACGATACCTGCAAGTGCCGGACGCAGCAGAGTGTTCATGACGAATGGTCTCCTAAAAGGTTCTGGATGGCCGCGACGCCTGCGGGGGAGTATGTCTGGGGTCTACCGTCGCGGGCAAGCGCGAATGGTTCCGCGCCGGCATCGCTTGGCATCATGCCATACGAGCACAGAAAGCAAGGCCCAGAATGATTGGATCAGGGTTCGTAAACGCGAACGAAAGCTGCTGTTCAGTATAAAAACCCGTGCAGCGGCTTCTTATTCAAGCTTGCTCGAAATCAAGGTGTGACGGTCCGGACGAAATCCAGAATCGCAATGGCCCATCGAGATCGTGCCTCGTGCGCTCGCCGACGACTGTCACGATGGCGCGCCGAAGGATACGGCGAGCTGAGCAAAACGACCTTGGTGGCGACCAGGTGGTCAGCCGTCACGGCTGCCGATTGGTTCCTGTGCCGCGAGCCTCAGTGGCGGGCGCGCTCGATGATCTTCGTCGTCGAATAGCCGGCATGAAAATCGAGAATCACGACCTGGCCGCCGTTCCTGGTGACCGCCTCGTAGCCCGCGACCGCCTCGGGCGTGTAATCGCCGCCCTTGACCAGCAGGTCCGGCAGCACGCGCGCAATCAGCCGCTCCGGCGTGTCCTCGGCGAACGGCACGACCCAATCGACACACTTCAGGGAGGCCAGCATGCGCATGCGGTCCTCGGTCGAATTCAATGGCCGCGTCGGGCCCTTCAGGCGCTTCACCGAATCGTCGGTGTTGACCGCGACGATCAGCACATCGCCGAGCTTGCGCGCCGCTTCGAGATAACGGACATGGCCGACGTGCAGCAGATCGAAACAGCCGTTGGTCATCACCACCGTCTGGCCCTGCGCCTGCGCGAGCGCGACGCGGTCCAGCAGTGAGGCCTCATCGAGCACCGCGCTGTCGTCCTCGTGCTGGCGGCGCATCGCGCGGAGCAACTCCGGTGGCGTGACCGTCGCCGTGCCGAGCTTCGCCACGACGATACCGGCGGCGAGATTGGCGACGCGCGCGGCATGCGCGAAGTCATGGCCGGCGGCGAGCGCGGCGCCGAAGGTGGCGATGACGGTATCGCCAGCGCCGGTCACGTCGAAGACTTCGCGCGCCTCGGTCGGCAGGTGCAGCGGCGGCTGGTTCGGCGCGAGCAGCGTCATGCCGTGCTCGCTGCGCGTGACCAGCAGCGCTTCGATGCCAAGCTCATCGCGCAGCTTGCGGCCCTTGGCGACGATCGTCGCCTCGTCCGGGCAGGGCCCGACCACGGCTTCCAGCTCGGTCAGGTTCGGCGTGATGAGGGTGGCGCCGCGATACGGCCGCCAGTCGCTGCCTTTCGGATCGACCAGTACGGGCTTGTTTGCGGCGCGCGCCGCCGCAATCAGTTCAGCCGCGTCGGCCAGCGTGCCCTTGCCGTAATCGGACAGGATCACGACATCGGCCTCGGCCAGCGCGGCCTTGAAACGCGCGAGATAGGCCGGGCGATCGAAGGCGCCGAGCGCGGCGAGCGAGTCCTCGAAATCGAGCCGGATCAACTGCTGGTTGCGCGAGAGGATGCGCAGCTTGGTGATGGTCGGGCAGCTTTGCGCCTCGACGAAATCCGGCTGGACGTGCTTCGCAGTCAGCGCTTCGCGCA
>JAYWBB010000088.1:0-4927 GCA_043781855.1 Nevskia sp.
CATGGAGTCATTCGGGACCGTTTCAGTGGGTAACGTTGCGCTCATCGTCGTTATTTGTGAATCGGCTCTTTTGCGATGGGGTTGTTCAGAGGTTCCCTAAAAGAGACATCCAGTGATTGCCAAAGAACAAGCTCAGCAATTCGCGCATGAATGGATTCAGGTATGGAACGCTCACGACCTTGAGCGTGTGCTGTCCCATTACACAGAAGACTTTGAAATGAGTAGTCCTTTCATAGTCGCGTTCACTGGGGAACCTTCTGGAACTCTAAAAGGGCATACACAGGTTGGCGCTTATTGGCGTACTGCGTTGGAGCGCATTCCAGATCTGCACTTCGAGTTATTGGAGGTCTTTACTTGCGTCAACAGCATAACCATCTACTACAAAGCTGTTCTCGGCAAGCTGGCTACTGAAATCTTCTTTATCAATCAAGAGGGCAAAGCGTATAAAGTACTTGCCCATTACAACCAGTAACTATGCCCAACAAGGCATCCTGCGGCCCGCTACGTAATATCCGCCGTGAGCAATCCCAACAAACGGAGATGAATCCATGGCAACGAATGATCTTGACAGTGCAATAGCGCAGAGCCACGCGGCTCTGGTGGCGATTCTGAAAGGCGATCCCAGGATTTACCAGGCGCTGTACTCTGATGCAGAAGACGTGACTCTGGGGAATCCCTTCGGACCCTATGCACGCGGTCGGCAGAAAGTTGAGACCACGCTGGTTGGTGCCGCCTCGCATTACCGTGATGGGGAGGTTAGCGGTGTCGAATTCATTGCGAAATATGTCTCCAGCGATCTCGCATGCATTGTCGAAGTTGAACGCGGACGGGCCAAGGTCGGCGGTGGTGAGGAACTGGTCCCGATAGCTGTCCGTGTCACCAGCGTGTTCCGGTTAGAGCACGGCAACTGGAAACTCGTTCATCGGCACGCGGATCCGATTACGACACCGCGCCCCGCAGCGTCCGTGATCAACGCATAGCCTGGGGCCTGTGTGGGCGCTTCAGTACCCAAGCGCGGCTTGATATGTCGCTCAAGCGGGGTGCCAACAGCCCGTCTGCATTCGCATCCGGGCGTCTCCAACCCGCGTCGCGCTAACCCGCTCCGGTGCGGCGCGCCAGCGCGGTGACCACCTCGAAATAAGGCGGCCGCGGATCGCGCGAGGTCACGCGGCAGGAATCGACTTTGAGGCCGGCCTTGCGCAGCCATTTCTCCAGTGTCTCCGGGCCGACACCGAGGTTGACGTGGTCGTAGGCCTGCATCGCGGCCTCATGTTTGTGGGCATTGAGGGTGGCGACGATCAGCCGGCCGTTTTTGCGCAAGGTGCGTGCGGCCTCGGCCAGTGCTGCTTCGGGAGCACGCGCATACGGCAGTGCGTGCATCAGGAAGACGTGATCGAAGCTGGCGCTTGCGAACGGCAGTGCGCGCATGTCGGCCTGGCAGTATCTAACGTTTGCGATGGCGCCGACCCGCCGCCGCGCCGCGGCGAGCACCTTGGCGCTGACATCGGCACAGGCCACGCTGCGCGCGCGCTCGGCGATCAGTTCGGCGAGCACGCCGTCGCCCGAGGCGATGTCGAGCACGTCGCCAAGATCGAGCAGGCCGATCAGCGCGCGCGCCGTCGCTTCCCAGGTCCGGCCGGGCGAGTAGTGCAGGTCCATGCGTCCCGCGACCGACTCTGCCCAGGTCTGGCCGTGCTTGCGCGCGCGCACGACCTGCTCCGCACGTTCACGGTCGACCTGCGCCTGCGGGTCGTCGAGCTTCTCGCGCATGACTGTCCACAGCTCGGCCGCACGGCCTTGCTCGGCGCTCAAGCTGTACAACGCGGCGCTGCCGGTGCGCTGGTCCTGCACCAGGCCGGCGCGCTTGAGCCGCGCGAGGTGAGTCGAAACGCGGCTCTGCGCGAGGCCGGTGATCTCGGTCAGCTCGGCGACCGAAAGCTGGTGCGCTTCGAGCAGCAGCAGCAGGCGCAGGCGGCTCGGATCGGCGAGCAGTCGCCAGAGTTCGGTGCTTTGCGCAATGCTGAGTTTCATCGGGAGTTTGAACTTGCCAAAGACAAAGAGCCTGCCGGCAAAACACCGGCAGGCTCTTTCGGGGACGAAGCGATGACGTGGCTCAGCCCGGCGATTTCACCGCATCGACGACCGCGCTCACGGCGCTGTTGACCGTCGCCGTCGCCGTGCCGACGGCTTCGTTCACCGCTGACTTGGCCCGGCTCGTCGCCCGGCTGGCGCGCGAGTTCGGCGAGGGCACGGGCACCGGGTGGGGGGCCACGGCCTTCTTCGCGGCCGCAACGCCGGACCTGGCTTCCGCGACGACGGTCCTCGCGGTTTTCGCGACCTTCTTCTCGACCGCCTTCACGTCTTTCTTGATGACCTTGCCGATCTTCTTCGCTTCCTTGCGGACATCCTTCTTGACCGCTTTCACAGCCTTGCTGGCCTTCTTGCTCGCGACCCCGGCTTTTGCTTTCGCCCTGGCAAGCGCCTTCTTCGCCGGCGCGATGGCGCGATCCAGCGCTTTTTCAGCCACCGTCACGCCCTTGGCGCTGGTTTGCACCAGCTTCGCGAGTTCGGCGCGTGCTTCGGCGACGATGCCGACCGACTCGCGGGCATGGCCGATGACCTGGTTTACGGTGTCCTGCAGAAGATCGAGCTGTGTCTGCGCCGCGTTCCTGATATCGCCGTGCCGCGCCGCCTTGATCGAGGCGACGGCTGATTTGTAGTAATCGTTGAGCGCCTTGAGTTCCTTGTCCGCCAGTTTCTGCACGCCGGTGTAGACGATGCGGTTGGCGTTGGCGACGACTTCCAGGGCATCCTTGCGGAGCCGTTCGATCTGGCTCTTCAATTGATCGAAACTGAACTTTGCGGCCATTTTTTCTAATCTCCCATTGGATCAAGGCAACCTGTGACTCGATTCTATGCGGCGGCCATGGGAGCGTCAAAAGCCCGTGGCTGCGAGGTTTTTCCAGGGTGTTGCCGCGCGCCTCACCGACGCTACCGACACGGGTTCGTTGTTCTGTCGCAGGCGGCACGTATATGATCCACAGCCCATACCGTAGCGAATGTGCGCGTATGCAGCGCTGCTGCCGCCGGCTCAACCGGCCACGAATTCACTCCCCAACGAGGATCACCGCCCCATGTATCAAGGCCAATCCATCCAGGTCATCCGGCTCGACGGCGACGTTGCCGAGCTGAAATTCGACCGCAAGAACGAAGCGATCAACAAGTTCGACGCCGCCACCATCGTGGAATTGCGCGCCGCTACCGCCGCGATCGCCGCCGACGGCAAGATCAAGGGCCTGATCGTTACCAGCGGCAAGGATGCGTTCATCGTCGGCGCCGACATCACCGAGTTCGGCAAGAGCTTCCTGCAGTCCGAGGAAGAGATCGCGAAGTGGGCGGTCGAGGTCAACAAGGTGTTCTCGGCGGTCGAGGACCTGCCGTTTCCGAGCGTCACGGCGATCAACGGCATCGCGCTCGGCGGTGGCTTCGAGATGGCGCTGAGCACCGACTACCGCGTGATGACTGCGAAGGCGCAGGTGGGCTTCCCGGAGGTGAAGCTCGGCATCTTCCCGGGCTTCGGCGGCACCGTGCGCTTCCCGCGCCTGGTGGGTGCGGACAACGCGATCGAATGGATCGCTGGCGGCGAGCCGCAGAAGGCCGACGCGGCGCTGAAGATTCATGCCGTCGACGCCGTCGTCGCGCCCGAAAAGCTGCGCGAGGCGGCGCTGAAGATGCTGGCGCTTGCGCAGAGCGGCGCCTATGATTGGAAAACGCGCCGCGCGCAGAAGACCGGCAAGCTGCATCTCGGAATGATCGAAGCGACGATGGTGTTCACGACGTCGATCGGCTTCATCCAGGCCAAGGCCGGCAAACATTTCCCGGCGCCGGTCGAGGCCGTGAAGACGATCCAGAAGGCCGCTGGCAAGACGCGCGACGATGCGCTCGTGATCGAAGGGCTCGGCTTCGCGAAGATCGCGAAGACGCAGGCGGCGGATTCGCTGATCGGCCTGTTCCTCAACGATCAGCTCCTGAAGAAGAAGGGCAAGGCTTATTCGAAGATCGCGCGCCCGGTGAAGCAGGCGGCCGTGCTCGGCGCCGGCATCATGGGCGGCGGCATCGCGTACCAGAGTGCTTCGCGCGGCACGCCGATCATCATGAAGGACATCGCCGACAAGGCGCTGGACCTCGGCATGAACGAGGCCAACAAGCTGCTCGCGACCCAGGTCGAGCGCAAGAAGATGAACGCCGAGAAAGCCGGCCACACGCTGGCGATGATCCGCCCGACGCTGAACTATGGCGACTTCGGCGCCGTCGACATTGTCGTCGAAGCGGTCGTCGAGAATCCAAAGGTCAAGAAGAGCGTGCTTGCGGAAATCGAGGGTATCGTCCGCGCCGATACCGTCATCGCGTCGAACACCTCGTCGATCTCGATCGACTTCCTCGCCGAGGGCCTCAAGCGCCCGGAGAATTTCCTCGGCATGCACTTCTTCAATCCCGTGCACAAGATGCCGCTGGTCGAGGTCATCAAGGGCGCGAAGACTTCAAAGGAAGCGGTTGCGACCACCGTGGCCTACGCCAGTGCGATGGGCAAGACGCCGATCGTCGTCAACAACTGCCCGGGTTTCCTGGTCAACCGCATCCTGTTTCCGTACTTCGGCGGCTGGAGCGCGCTGCTGCGCGATGGCGCGGACTACCTGAAGATCGACAAGGCCGCCGAGAGCTTCGGCTGGCCGATGGGCCCGAGCTATCTGCAGGACGTGGTCGGCATTGACACCTCGCATCACGTCGGCGACGTGCTCGCCGAGGGCTATCCCGACCGCATGGGCAAGGGTTTCAAGACCGCGCTCGACGTGATGTTCGATGCCAAGCGCTACGGCCAGAAGAATGGCGTCGGCTTCTATAAATACGAGACGGATCCGAAGGGCAA
>JAYWBB010000089.1:0-35532 GCA_043781855.1 Nevskia sp.
GCGAGTTTCTGGATGGGAGTGATGCCGCCGAGGGCCCTATTCGGACGCACGTGGTTGTAAGTCCAGAGCCATTGCGTCGCGGTGTCCTGCACTTCTTCGATGGAGGCGAAGAGGCTTTGGGATAACCAGTCATAACGGACGGTGCGGTTGAATCGTTCAACGTAGGCGTTCTGCTGTGGCTTGCCAGGCTGGATGTGGTTGATCCGGATCTGTCGCTTTTCAGCCCAGGCCAGCAGCGTGCCGCTGATGTATTCAGGACCGTTGTCGCAGCGAATCGCGGTGGGTTGTCCGCGCCATTCGATGATCTGGTCGAGCGCCCGGATGACCCGCGCCGCCGGCAGCGAGAGGTCCGCCTCGATGGCGAGCCCTTCGCGGTTGAAGTCATCCAGCACGTTGAAGAGCCGGAAAGCCCGGCCGTCGCCGAGGGCGTCATGCATGAAATCCATCGACCAGGTCTGATTGGCGGTGGCGGGGACCGCCAGCGGCACGGGCTTTTCACGGACGAGGCGTTTCCGGGGCTTGATCCGCAGGTTCAATATTCAGCGCCCGGTAGATGCGGTAGACGCGTTTGTGATTCCAGGGCTTGCCCTTGACGTTGCGCAGATGCAGGAAGCACAGGCCGAAGCCCCAGCTGCGGTAGGCCGTGGTCAGCCGCATCAGCCATCGGCAATCTCGGCCTCCTCGTCCGGACGCCGGGGCTGATAGCGGTAACAGGTCGCGCTCACCGCGAACGTGCGACAGGTGTGGGTCAGGGTGGCGCGTCCGCTTTGAACCGCTGCTCGGGCCATCTCCCGGCGCTGAGATGGCCTCACCATTTTTTTGCGAGGGCCTCCTTGAGCAGATCGGCACTCAGCTGGGCTTCGGCAACCATCTTCTTCAGACGGCGGTTTTCCTCTTCCAGCTCCTTCATGTGCGACACCATCGACGCATCCATGCCGCCGAACTTGCTCCGCCACTTGTAGAACGTGGCCGCGCTGATGCCGTGCGCACGGCACAGGTCGGGAACGCCGCTGCCGCCTTCGGCCTGCTTGAGTACCGCAAGGATCTGGGAATCGCTGAAACGGGATTTCTTCACGGGAACCTCCTCGGAAAAGATTACGAGAAAATTCCACTTCCCACCCCGGCTAATTTATGGGGGATTACCAGTGGCTACCCAGCCCATAAATAGGGCGATCGCATTTTTGCTGAAATCCGCAAAACCCTTGCGGCATATGGTGGGCCCGCTCGGATTTGAACCGAGAACCAAGGGATTATGAGTCCCCTGCTCTAACCGTTGAGCTACAGGCCCGTATACGTCCGGCGAGCGAGGATTGTAACGGCAACGCCGTTGCGTTAACGGGTCACCGCATCCCGCTGCGCAGTGCGCGCGGCGCGGCGCGCGCGGCCGGGGCCGTAGCCGTGGATTTTCTTGAAGGCGCGGCGGAATGCGGCCTCGGTCTGGTAGCCGAGCTTTTCGGCAATTGTCGCAACCGAGGACTTGGGATCGGCGAGCAGTCGCAGCGCCTCGGCCATGCGCCATTCGGTCAGATACTGATAGGGACTGACGCCCAGCACTTCGACGAAATACTGCGCGAAGGCGGTACGCGACTGGTGCGCGAGTTCGGCGAGCATCGCCACCGTCCAGGATTTTCCAGGCTCGGAGTGCAGGGCTTCGAGAACGCGCGCCAGGCGCGGGTCGACCAGTGCGGCGATCAGGCCGCGGCGCTCGCCGTGGTTGGCGATGTGATGACGCAGGGCCATGACGAACAGTGCATCGGCGAGCTTGTCGAGCACCAGTTGCCGTGCGAAATGGGTCTGCCGCGCCTCGTGCGAAAGCAGCTGCGCGAGGTGCCGGAACTGCATGCCGCTGTCTTCCTCGCGGACGACGATGCAGTCGGGCAGGGCGTCGAGAATCGGGTTGCTGTTGCCGGTCGCGAATTCGAATTCGCCGCAGAGTACTGAAGTGAACTGGTTCGGCGCGGCCTTGCTCAAGGGGTCCGGCACGTTGCAGAGCTGGTGTTCGTCGCCGTGCGGATACATGACGAAATCACCGGAGCCGAGGCGGATTGGCGCGTCGTTCGGGGCGTTGCGCACCCAGCACTCGCCTTCGTCGATGAGATGAAACATGCCGTGGTCGATGGCCGGCTCGGGATCCGACCAGGAGCCGCAATAGCGCGGGTTGTCGCTGATGAACGCACGCAACTGGTGCGCACCGAGCACTGCGGCGAAAGCCGTTTCTCCTGAACGATCGAGCATAAATCCGTTATTTCGCGGCAGCGCAGACTGAACTGTCCCCGCCGCATAGGGCTGCAATTAGAAAACCCGTCTCCGACGGGACCTGGATCAGATCATCCTTCCTTTTCACCGCATGCCGCGCCTTGACAGCCAAGCCCTTCCGCATCCGCGCCGCTGCCGGGCTGGTGGAAATATACGTCCTTCGTCGTCGGGCCAGAACGCAGTGCAAGAACCAGTGGCCTGATGGGCATGTCCAGACGACCCGGCGCGTCCTGGACGATCGGTCATGAATTCCAGACGCGATTGCATAGCGCCGCGCCATTGACATCCATAGACTGAAGACGTGGATTGTTGCTTCCCGATGCTTCTGCCGCAGCGCAGCGAGACAGTGACACGATCCCACCAGCACGCACCGGCGGGCTCCGCCTCCGCCGTCAATCAACAGCCTTCACCAGCACTTCTGACGAGGAGAAAAAAATGTCCAGCACCCGCACTTCCACGGTCCTCACGGCCTCTGCGCTCGCGCTTGCCCTGACCGCCGCCCTGGCCACTGTCGCCACGCCCGCCGCTGCCGGCGAGAAGCAGGACAAGTGCTTCGGCGTCGCCCTGAAAGCCAAGAACGATTGTGCCGCCGGCGGCAGCACGACTTGTGCGGCGACTTCGAACACCGACTATCAGGCCAACGCCTGGAAGTACGTTCCGGCCGGCAGCTGCGAGAAGACCGCGTCGCCGACGTCACCGACCGGCTTCGGCCAGATCAAGGCATTCACTGCGAAGAAGGTCTGAGGGGACGGAACCGCGCCCTCGCGGCCGGTTCGCCGCCGTGTCATCCAGTGCTCTTGCCGTACCGATTGGTGCGGCCCGTGTCGGCGCCACGCTGCCGGCGCGGGCCGGCCTTGGACTCAAGCCGGGGCACTTCCGCGAGATTCTCGAAAATGCGCCCGATCTCGGGTTCTGGGAGATTCACGCCGAGAACTACATGGTGGAAGGCGGGCCCTTCCACTATTACCTGACGAAAATCCGCGAGCGCTATCCGCTGTCGATTCACGGCGTCGGTCTGTCGATCGGATCGGAATTGGCGCCGGACAGCCTGCATCTGGATCGACTGAAAACGCTTCTCGCCCGCTACGAGCCGGCCTCTTTTTCCGAGCATCTCGCCTGGACTGCGCACGCCGGGGTGTTTTTCAACGACCTGCTGCCGATCCCGTATGACGCTCGCACGCTGACCCGCGTCTGCGCGCACATCGGACAGATTCAGGATCACCTTGGCCGGCGCATGCTGATCGAGAACCCGGCGACCTATCTCGGCTTCGAATCGTCCTCGATCGCGGAGGCGCAGTTCATCTCCGAGGTGGTCGCGCGCTCTGGCTGCGGGCTGCTGCTCGATGTGAACAACGTCTATGTCTCGGCGATCAACCACGGCCTCGATCCGTTGGCCTGTCTCGAAGCGCTGCCACTTGCGTCCGTTGGCGAAATCCATCTCGCCGGGTTTGCCGAAGACTGCGATGCAGCCGGCGCGCGGCTCTTGATCGACTCGCACGACGCGCCGGTCGACGAAGCCGTCTGGTCGCTTTATCGGTGCGCGATCGAACGCACTGGCGTCGTTGCCACGCTGATCGAGCGCGATGCGAACCTGCCGGCGCTTTCGACCTTGCTCGACGAAGCCGCACGGGCCGAGTGCCTGCTTGTGCGTCCTGAACAGCGGCGGCAACACGCATGAGCAGCATGCAGGCAGCTTTCGCATCAGCGCTGATCGATCCCGCGGCTTGCGTGCCGGCAGGTCTCGTCGCCTGGAATGGTTCCGATGTTGCGTGGCGTTACGCGGTCTATCGCAACAACGTCGCGGTTTCTCTGGTGAACGCGCTGCAGGACACGTTGCCAGTGACCTGCGAGCGCATCGGCAGCGCGCGTTTTCGCGGCATCGCCTTGCGCTTCGTGCGGTCGGCACCGCCGCGCTCGCCACTGCTGGCAACGTACGGCGCAGGCTTTCCGGATTTCATCGCGGAAGACGAAGTAAGGTTGCAGCATCCCGAGCTTGCCGACCTCGCGCGCCTCGAGTTCCTTCGCGTGGAGGCCTATCACGCCGCCGATGCCGAACCCCTGTCCGAAGCGCAATGGTCCGCCGTGCTGGCGCAGCCCGAACGGCTGCCGGAGCTATGCTTCGGCCTTCATCCCTCGGTCAGAACCATCGCCTCGCGTCATGCCGTCGTCTCCATCTGGGCCGCGCACCAGGGACTTCGCGAGGTCGACGGAATCGATCCCGCTGCGGCGCAGAGTGCGGTGATTACCCGCGCGGGACTCGAAGTGGTCGTGCTGCATGCGTCGCCAAACGTGACACACTTTCTGAACCTGCTCGGCAGTGGAATTCCCTTGGGCTGCGCAGCCGACACCGCAGCCGACACCCAGGCCGATTTCGATCTCACTGCCGGTCTTGCCTATCTCGTTCGCCATCGGCTGCTTGCAGCCGTGTTCCCGCCTGCCGAGGATTCCCGATGAATACTGCCACCCGCTCCGAAGTCACCGCGCCTGCAGCCGCCCCGATGCGGCTGATCACCTGGGCAATTGCCTTGTTCAGCGCCATACCGGATTGGCTGATCGCCTTGCTCGGGCGCTTCTCGATCGCCGCCGTGTTCTGGAAATCGGGCCAGACGAAAATCGAAGGGCTGTCGATCGACCTGATTTCCGGCACGTTCCAGTTCGGCATTCCGCACCTGTCGGACAGCGCCATCACGCTGTTCGAAAACGACTACGCGCTGCCACTGCTGCCGCCGCATCTGGCCGCGGTGATGGCAGCCACGGCCGAGCATGTATTTCCAGCATTGATCCTGATCGGACTCGCCACCCGTTTTTCCGCGCTCGCGCTGCTGGGCATGACCGCCGTGATCGAAATCTTCGTCTACCCTGACGCCTATCCCGTCCACGGCATCTGGGCGACTGTCCTGTTGTTCCTCATCGCGAAGGGACCGGGCCCGTTCTCGATCGATCACCTTCTGGCGAAGCGCTGGGCACGGCCCTGACGAGTCTCAGATCGCTTGAGGATGCTCTGAAAAAATAGTCAAACCCTTCTCCGCGCGGGAGAAGGGTTTTTCAGAATTTCCTTAATCGTCTGTTGTGGGCGCGCCGCGCACCAGCCAGTGGGGGCGCCGATGTGCAGGAGTCGCTTCAAAAACCACTTTTCCGGCCGCGTTGAAATCCACCGTGCCGCGTGGCCTGGTTATCCGGCAGCACTTTGCGCTAGCCCCGCTCCCATGGCGGCACGCCGGCATAGCGCGCGACGAGGAATTCGACGAAGCGCCGTACCTTGGCCGATAGATGCCGGCGATGTGGATACAGCGCATGAATGGGAAGCCGCCCGGCGTCGTAGTCTTTCAGCAGGATTTGCAGAAGGCTGCCGTCGCCGAGATTGAAACTCGGCTGGAGGATCACGCCGAGCCCCGCCTGCGCTGCGGCGAGCAGCAAATCGCCATTGCTCGCGTGATAAGAGCCTTGCACGGCGACACTGTGCCCGCGGCCGTCCTTCGCGAATTTCCAGACGCTATGCGCGCCGGCCGCGCCCGCCGTGTAGATCAGGCAGTCGTGCTGCTGCAAATCCTCGGGCGTCTTCGGTCGGCCGTGTCGCCGGAGGTACGCATTCGACGCGCAGACAACCATGCGCGTCGTCGTCAGCGGCCGCGCGATCAGCGAGGAATCGGCGAGCGCGCCGATGCGGATCACGACGTCGAAGCCTTCCTCCAGCAGATCGACGCGGCGGTCGTTGAGCACGACATCGAGTTGCAAGGCCGGATACGCTCGCTTGAACGCGTTGAGTGCGGACGCCAGATGCAGGATACCGAACGACACCGGCGCGTTGATGCGCAGCAGGCCGCGCGGTTCGGTCGAGTCGCGGCTGGCCTGGGCATCGGCCTCGTCGAGTTCGGCCAGGATCGCGCTGGCGCGTTCGTAATACGCGCGGCCGGTTTCGGTCATCGAGACTCGGCGCGTGCTGCGATTCAGCACGCGCGCGCCGAGATGCGCTTCGAGTCCGGAGACCAGCCGGCTGACCATCGCCGTCGAGCGCCCGAGCTTGCGCGCCGCAGCCGCGAAACCCTGCGCGTCGGCAACGGCGACGAAAGCCTTCATCGCATCGAGTCGGTCCATTGTTGAGTATTCCGCAACAAAGCATATCGCTGTGCGGTGATTCTATTCTGAACGAGTCGGTATCAGGATGTGCGCCTCGGTCGCCAATGTGGGTGGCCCTTCATCAAGGAGAACGGTCATGACTGAAACCACTTTCGATCGCCACACCAGTGCGTACGCGGCCACGTTGCTGCGGGTCGCGCTCGGCGTGATGTTCCTCGCGCACGCCTGGCTGAAGATTTCCGTCTTCACGCCGGCCGGCACCGCCGGCTATTTCGCGAGCATCGGCCTGCCGGGCTGGCTTGCCTATCCGACGATCGCCGCCGAACTCGGCGGCGGCCTGCTGCTGATCCTCGGCGTGCAGACGCGCGTCGTCGCCGCGGCGCTGACACCGGTGCTGCTCGGCGCGCTGGTCTTCGGGCACGTGGCCAATGGCTGGCTGTTTACCAACGCAGGCGGTGGCTGGGAGTATCCAGCGTTCCTTGCGGTGGCGAGTGTGGCTCAGGTGCTGCTCGGCGACGGCGCGTTCGCGCTTCCGCTCAAGCGCAGCGAGGGGCGACCGGTCCAGCCCTCGCTGGCCTGAAGCGCAGAATGAAGCGGTTCCGATCACCGCCTTCGTGCCGGCGATTGGCGCTTTTCCGGAGACAAAAGTGATGGCAATGTTTCGCAGTCTGTTCCTCGGCCATGGCGCGCCGACGCTCGCGACGAGCCGTCATCCTGCCAATGCCTTCCTGCGCGAACTCGGCGCGAAGCAGCCCAAGCCGCGGGCAGCGGTCGTGGTCTCGCCGCACTGGACGGCCTCGTCATTCGCGGTCAAGTCGGCACCGCGCTTTGAGGCCTGGCACGACTTCGGCGGCTTTGCGCGCGAGCTGTACGAGCTGCGCTATTCACCGCCTGGCGACGCGCTGCTTGCCGAGCGCGTCACGAAGTTGATCGCGGATGCCGGGCTGCCGACCGCGCGCGACGACGATCCCAAGCTCGACCACGGTGTCTGGGTGCCGCTGATGCTGATGTGGCCGGACGCCGACGTGCCGCTGGTGCAGGTCGCCGTCCGCCCCGGCGACCCGGCCGCGCACTGGCGGCTCGGCGAGGCGCTGCGGCCGCTGGCCGATGACGGCGTGCTGATCATCGGCAGCGGCAGCCTCACGCACAACCTGCGCGAGGTTGATGAGGAGTTCGCGCCAGCGCCGGACTGGGCGCGATCCTTCGATGCGTGGATGTCGCAGCGCCTCGCGAACGGCGACCAGGCGGCGCTGCTCGATTACCGTCGGCAGGCCCCGGACGCGGCGCGGGCACACCCGACCGAGGAGCACCTGCTGCCGCTGTTCGTCGCGGCCGGTGCCGGCGGTGCGATGCAGCGATTGCATGAAAGCTGGTCGTACGGCGGCATCAGCATGTCGGCTTACGGATTCGTCTGAACCGCAGGCTTGTAGTACGGTCGGAGGCGAAATGATCGAGCCGCGCCGCAATCCCGACGAAACCGGGTTAACCCTCCCGTTCGTTCGCGCGTCGGTGATCGGGTTGATCCTGCTCCTGCTTGACGGCTGCGCCAGCGAGGGGCTTGCCGATCCCGACCGTTACCGGGTCGGGCTGACCGGCGATAGCGCCCTGCACCGCGGCGCGCTCGACCGGCAACCGCTTCTCGAAGGCGGCCTCAAGTTCCGGGCGCCGGACCGGCTGCTGAACTACGATGCCGGCTATGTGTTGAAACCCGGCGGCAATCTTCTCCAGAACGATGTCAATGCCACCGGCAGCGCCACGACGACGAGCCTTCTCGGCGGTGAGTCGTTCGGCCAGGAAGTGCACACAAGGCTGCCGTTCTTCGAAGCACCGCTGCTGTTCGGCGCGCAGGATCGCTATCGCGGCCTGTTGACGCCGCAGGGGACGAGCGCGATGCGCACCGCGCAATTGAACTGGTCGCCGCAGCCGGCGAACTTCGGCTTGCAGTGGAGCACGCCCGATGCGCTCGCGCCGCAGCCGTTCGAGTGCAGCCTGCGCGGCAGCATCGACGTGCCGGGTACGGCGATCGCCGCCGGCAGTGAAGACGCGCTCAAGCTGACGGGGCGAGGCTGCCGCGTCGTCGCGCCGGACCGCGGCATCGCCCATCTCGACGTCAACGCCTACTCCGCAGCCTGGCAATGGCGCGCTGCGGCCGGCGACAACGGCGTGCATCTGACGATGATCGAACTGCAACGCCATCAGGCCGACACTGCGGCGGCTTTCGAGGTCGGCGCGAGCCGCACGCAGAAGCGCGGTGCGCTGTCGGCGAAAACGTCGGTCGCCGTGCGCCGCGCGACCGATCCGCTGAGCCGGCGCGAAGCCACGGCCTGGTCGGCGCGCGCAACCGTCAGTCGCCAGTTCGAAGGGGTCGCCGTATCCGCCTCGGTGCAGCACGCACCAGACCCGCTCTGGTTCGTGCCGGCCTCGACGTCGGGCGGCAATCGCTTCGAGCTCGGCTTCGATTTCCGCCGCTGGATCGACACGCTGCTCTCGACCCCGCACATCGGCATGGGCCTCACCTGGAGCTGGACGCAGCCGCCTGTCGCAAACCAGCCGATCGACGCGCGCGTACTGTGGAATTTCTCGGTATTCCGCTGAACCCGTGGCGGGCCACAAGCGGTCCGTCGCTGCCGCTACGCTGACCCAAACGCCGCCTGCGATACAATCGCGGCCCGCTGATTCCTGCTGATTCCCGCTGTATCGCCATGACCGCCGCAAACCAATCCCCTGGCGCCCTCGCCGAAGCCGCCGCGCTGCGCCGCACCTTCGCGATCATCTCGCACCCGGACGCCGGCAAGACCACGCTGACCGAAAAGCTCCTGCTGTTCGGCGGAGCGATCCAGCTGGCCGGCACGGTGAAGGGCCGCAAGGCCACGCGCCATGCAACCAGCGACTGGATGGCGCTGGAGCAGCAGCGCGGCATCTCGATCACGACGTCGGTGATGCAGTTCCCGTACGCGGGCCGCATTGTGAATCTGCTCGACACGCCCGGCCACGAAGATTTCTCCGAGGACACCTACCGCACGCTGACGGCGGTCGACTCCGCGCTGATGGTCATCGACGCCGCAAAAGGTGTCGAGCCACGCACGATCAAGCTGATGGAAGTCTGCCGCCTGCGCGACACGCCGATCATCACCTTCATCAACAAGTTCGATCGCGACGGCCGCCCACCGCTGGAGCTGCTTGACGAGGTCGAGAAAGTGCTCGGCCTGCAATGCTCGCCGATCACCTGGCCGCTCGGCATGGGCCGCGAGTTCCGCGGCGTCTATCACCTGCTTGAAGATCGTTTCTATCTCTACTCCGGCGACAAGCACCGGATTTCGGATATCGAAACCATCGACGGTCTGCGCGCGCCGGGCCTGGCCGAGCGCTTCGGTGCGTCCTACCAGACACTGCTCGACGAGATCGATCTGTTGCAGATGGCCGGCAACGAGTTCGATCTTGACAAGTACCGCGCCGCGAAACTCACACCCGTGTTCGTCGGCTCCGCGATCAACAATTTCGGCGTGCGTGAACTCTTGAACGGCTTTGTCGACTGGGCGCCGGGGCCGCAGCCGCGCATCGCCGAGTTCAACGGCGCGGAGCACGAGATCTATCCTGAGCATGCGAAATTCACCGGCTTCGTGTTCAAGATCCAGGCGAACATGGACCCGAAACACCGCGACCGCGTGGCCTTCCTGCGCGTCTGCTCCGGCGTCTACAGGAAGGGCATGATCCTGCATTCCGTGCGTCTCGGCGCGCCGGTGCGCATCAACAGCGCACTGACCTTCATGGCCGCCGATCGCGAGGCGGTGGAAACCGCGTATCCGGGCGACATCATCGGCCTGCACAACCACGGCACCATCGCGATCGGCGACTCCTTCTCCGAGGGCGAACACCTGACCTTCTCCGGCATTCCGAACTTCGCACCGGACCTGTTCCGCCGCGTCGTGCTGAAAGACCCGCTGAAATCCAAGCAGCTCAACAAGGGCCTCGACCAGCTCTGCGAAGAAGGCGCGACCCAGGTCTATCGCCCGCTGACCAACAACGACGTCATTCTCGGCGCGGTCGGCGTGCTGCAATTCGAGGTCGTGCAATACCGACTGCGCGACGAGTACAGCGTCGAGTCCGTGTTCGATGCCGTGCCGGTCACCACCGCCCGCTGGATCGCCTGCGACGACCCGAAGAAGCTCAAGGACTTCCGCGACAAGAACGAAGTCCGCCTGGCCATCGACCACGCCGGTTATCTGGTGTATCTCGCGACCAGCAACGTCAATCTCTCGATCACGAAAGAGCGCTGGCCGGATATCCGGTTTCTGGATACGCGGGAGCAGGGTGTGGCGCGGCAGTAACGCGGGACGTTGAGCGCAATCATCAGTGTGCGGCATCGTCGCTGCGTGCTAGCGTTGTCGGACTGGTGGAGGTAAACGACGATGGACGCCTCATACACGGAACTTGCCGACGGACTGGCGACTCGACGCAAAGCTGCGACATCGGGTCTGAGTGATGAGCACCGATCCCGGTTCGGGCAATTTTTTACCCATGAATCGGTCGCCCGATTCATGGCTTCCTTGATCGACGACGGCGGCACGAATCCCGTTTCCATACTCGATCCTGGTGCGGGTATCGGCTCACTGTCGACTGCTGCTCTAACCCGGCTGGTCGATCGCGGGAGCGTGACGGCTTACGAGATCGAGCAAGGATTCCATTCGGAGCTTCGTCGCACCCTTGGTGCGCACGGATCAGGTCATCGAATCGAAGCGCGCGATTTTGTTGGCCACGCAGTGGAGCTAACCGCGACGGGTCGATCACCGGGCTTCGACCTCGCCATTCTCAATCCGCCTTACAAGAAGATATCAACCGACAGTGTCTACAGAACGCTGGTCCGGAAAATCGGGGTCGAAACCTCCAACCTCTACGCCTGCTTCCTGGCCTGCGCCGTCAGCCTTTGCCGTCCGGGAGCGCAGGTCATCGCCATCGTTCCTCGCTCATTCATGAACGGGCCCTACTTCAAGCCGTTCCGCTACTGGCTCCTCGACCGGGTCGCGGTAACGCACATCCATGTTTTCGGCAGCCGCAATCAAGCTTTTGCTGATGACGACGTGCTTCAGGAAAATGTAGTTCTTCGATTCCTGGTCAAGCAGCCCCAAGGGACCGTCGACGTTTCGGAATCGGAAGGCACAATTTTTTCCAATATCACGCACCGGATCGTGCCTTTCTCCGAAGTCGTGACACCGGAGGACGAAGAGAAATTCATTCATGTCCCATCGTTCGGATCACCCGATACGGCGGGCCTGCCGGGCCAGATGCTGCGGGAACTGGGGCTTGATGTTCGAACCGGCCCAGTCGTCGATTTTCGACTGAAGGATCATCTTCGACAGGACCCCGAGCCCGGAAGCGTACCGTTGTTGTATGCCACGCATTTCGTCGATGGGATTCTGCAGTGGCCGCGGGAAACACGCAAACCGAACGCGATCATGGTCAACGACAAAACGCGTGGTTGGCTCATGAAAAACGCCTGTTACGTAGTGCTCAAGCGCTTCACGTCGAAAGAGGAAAAACGCCGCGTGGTCGCTTATCTGCTCCCGAAAGACTCATTGCCAGGAGAATGGATTGGCGTGGAAAATCACTTGAACGTGATTCATCGGGCGAAGCAAGGACTTGATCCAGCGCTTGCTTGCGGCCTGTGTCGGTATCTCAATTCTCAGGCCGTAGATGATTACTTCCGAACATTTAGTGGGCATACACAGGTTAATGCTGCCGATCTCCGCCGCTTGCGCTACCCCTGCCTCGACGCACTCAGAAAATCCGGTTCCGAATCGTGAAAAAGCGTGTCAAGGAGACGCTAAGCATTCTGGCGGCGATTGGAATGCCGCGCGGTCAGCTTAACGAGAGGTCCGCGCTCTGTCTGCTGGCCGCTTGCGATCTGAAGCCCAATGACGCGTGGTCGAAAGCCTCAACGCCGCTGATTGGAATAACGCCAATCATGGAGTTCGCCGCAAGTTACTACCGCGACGAACCTTACGCGCCGAACACTCGCGAGACGATTCGCCGGCAGTCGATGCATCAGTTTTGTTCGGCTGGCATCACTCGATACAACCCGGACAAGCCGGATCGCCCGGTGAACTCGCCAGCGGCCGTGTACCAGCTCTCGCCGGAAGCGCACGCGCTGATGAAGGCTTTCGGATCTGCGTCTTGGGAAGCCGCGCTGGCCGCGTTCCGTCGAACGGCTCCCGGCTTGGCTGATAAATACGCTGCCGCGCGGAATACGAATGCCGTGCCCCTGACAATCGCGGAAGGCCGTCAAATCGATCTTTCACCCGGTGCGCACAGCGAACTGATTGCGCAGATCGTCTCGGTTTTCGGTGCGCATTTTGCGCCTGCAGGAAACCTGGTTTACGTTGGCGATACGGGCCGGAAATGGGGTTACTTCGATGATGAGCTACTAAGCAAGCTAGGCGTACAAATCGATGGTCACGGCAAGATGCCCGATGTGGTCATCTACATTCCAGACAGGAACTGGCTTTTGCTCTGTGAGGCTGTGACCAGTCATGGGCCCGTTAATGCGAAGCGGCACAACGAATTGCAGGCCTTGTTCGCAGGCTGCTCGGCAGGGCTCGTGTTTGTGACAGCGTTTCCGACCCGGAAAGTCATGCCCCGTTACTGTGGCGATATCAGTTGGGAAACCGAAGTGTGGTGCGCGGACAACCCGACGCATCTGATTCACTTCAATGGCTCTCGGTTCCTCGGGCCTTACTGATTCCACTTGAATCCCTGATGACTGCGGGTCGCACATCGCCCTCACGCCGTCTCGAACAAGCGCAGACCCTCGCGGACAAACGACCGGAAGTCGGCGAGGTTGAGGGTCAGAAATTCCGCACCCGCGCGGATCGCGGCAGCGGCGATCAGGGCATCAGTTTTCAGGCCGCGTTTGGGGCCGGCACGATTGAAAAGCTGCACCGCCCGGTCCGCATCTTCGGCCGTTGTGGCCTGCACATCATTGCGGATGAAATGGCCTGCCAGCGTGCACTCGGCGGCGCTCAAGGGTCCGATCAGGAATTCGTACCAGACCGGCACGCAGACGCTGACACGTTCCCCGCGCGAAACACGCTCGATCAGCGGATGGTCCCGCTGGATCAGGTGCGGCAGCGCGAGCAGGATGTTGGTGTCGAGATGGATCACGCGGTTCGGGTTCCGCGCTCGATATCGTCTTCGTGACGTTCGCTGCGCTGAGCCGCGATGAGTTTTTTCGTCTGCGCCCAGCTTCGCGGCATGGCCCCGCCGCGGTAGTGTGCGATCACATCGGCCGGGGTCATCGGCGCCGGTTCGAGGGCTGCGTGCTCCACCGCGAGCTTCACTGACCGCCGCACGACTTCCGCCTGCGAAGTCTCCAGCGCTTCGCCAGTGCGCCGATGGCTTTCGTTGTTTCGGTGTCCAGGGAATAAGTGGAGCGAACGTTCATCCGGGCCATGGCGCATCCAGTAGTGATGGTATGCGCTGGAATCGACGCTGTGAATGCGCTGCGATGCGGGCGTGCTGACATCTGTAGCGAACCCAACGGGAGGTGGAATGCTGACGGCAGCCGCCGCCTCGGCTCGGGTACCATAGACGCCCCGATGGCCGACTCCGCTCCCATTCCCGTGACCGACCCGGCAGCCCTCCAGCAGACCGCGCGGCGCGTGCTCGAAATCGAGCGCGATGCGCTGACCGCGCTGCTGCCGCGTATCGATGGCGACTTCGCCCGCGCCTGCACGCTGCTTCTTGGCTGCCGCGGCCGCGTCGTGGTGACCGGCATGGGCAAGAGCGGGCACATCGGCGGCAAGATCGCCGCCACACTCGCTTCCACCGGCACGCCGGCTTTCTTCGTGCATCCGGGTGAAGCCAGCCACGGCGACCTCGGCATGATCACGCGCGACGATGCGGTGATCGCGATCAGCCATTCCGGCGAGACCAACGAGCTGCTGACGATTCTGCCGCTGATCAAGCGCATGGGTGTGCCGCTGGTGACGATGACCGGCCGGCCCGGCTCCACGCTCGCGAAGGCGGCAGACGTGCATCTCGATGTCTCGGTGGCGCAGGAGGCTTGCCCGCTGAATCTTGCGCCGACCGCGAGCACCACGGCGACACTCGCGATGGGCGATGCGCTGGCCGTGGCACTGCTCGAAGCGCGCGGCTTCACGCCGGAGGATTTCGCGCTGTCGCATCCGGGCGGCACGCTCGGACGCCGCCTGCTGCTGAAGGTTGGCGACTTGATGCATACCGGCGAGCGCATACCGCAGGTCGGCACCGACGTAACGATCTCGGCGGCACTGCTGGAGATGTCGCGCAAGGGGCTCGGCATGACGGCGGTCGTCGACCAGGCCGGGCGCGCGCTCGGCATCTTCACCGACGGCGATCTGCGTCGCGTGCTCGATGCAAACTTCGACGTGCGCAGCGCGAAGATCACCGAGGTCATGACCAAGGGCGGAAAAAATATCGCGGCGGAGCAACTCGCCGCAGAGGCTGTGCATCTGATGGAGAAACACCGGATCACCGCACTGATGGTGCTCGATGGCGAACGTCGTCTGGCCGGCGTGCTGCACATGCATGACCTGCTGCGCGCGGGCGTGGTCTGATGCGCACGCTGACCGAGCGGGCGCGGGACATTCGCTGCATGGTTTTCGACGTCGACGGCGTGATGACCGACTGCAAACTCTATCTCGGTCCCGACGGCAGCGAATGGAAAGCGGTGAATGTTCGCGACGGGCTGGGCTTGAAACTGCTGATGCAGGCCGGCATCGAGGTCGCGGTAATTTCAGGGCGTCCGTCGGCGGCGATGCAGACGCGGCTCGAATATCTCGGCGTGCGTCATGTCTGGCTCGATGTCGAGGAAAAGATTCCGGCCTGGGACGCGCTGCTGGCGAAATTGAATCTGAAGGATGAACAACTCGCGATGATGGGTGACGACGTGCCCGACCTGCCGCTGATGCAGCGTGCCGGTCTTGCACTGACGGTGGCCGATGCGCATCCGCGCGTACTCGCGGCGGCGCAGTGGGCGAGCCGGCTCGGCGGCGGCAATGGCGCCGTGCGCGAGGCGGCAGACCTGATCCTCGCGGCCCAGGGAGCCGTTAAATGAGCCGCGAAGCAAGTCGTTACGGGCTCTGGCTCGCGCTGTTGCTGGCGGCGGCCGGCCTGCTCTACACACTGCAGAAAATCGACGACGTCGCGCTCACTGCGCCGCCGGTCGACAACAAGGTACCGCGCTACACGATGAACGATGCCGTGCTGACCCGCTATGACGACGCCGGCATCCCGTCCATGCATGCCACGGCGGATCGTCTGGAGTATTTCGACGATGAGTCGGCGCATGCCGAGATGCTCAAGCTCGATGTGCTGTCCGGCGCGACCACGCCCTGGCACCTGAGCGCGCCGAGCGCCATGCTGCCGGCGCACGCGCGGACCTTTCTGCTCGAAGGCGCGGTCGTGGCGGACGGCAACTGGCCCGACAACGCCGAGCCGGTCACGGTACGCACCACGCAGCTCTGGGTCGATCCCGACACCCACCAGCTGCGCACGGAGCGCGGCATCACGTTCGAAAGCGCCTCGCGCGACGGTTCCGCGACCGGGCTGCGCGCCAACTGGATCGACCGCAACATGAATCTGCTGAACGATGTGAAGATGCACTATGAAGCCAAGCGCTAGTCACGCCGGCGTCATCCTGATCGCCGCAGTCGCCATGCTGGAGGCTGGCGTGGCGATGGCGCAGGATGCGTCGCCGTCGTCGACCGGAAAGATCTCCAACCGCTCGAAGGCCTCGCTGTCCGCCAAGCCCTCGGCGGCCGATCTCAAGCCGAGTGGCGCGGTCACGGTCACGGCGAAAACGGCGGAGCTGGTGCAGGGCAATTCGGCGATCTATACCGGCAACGTCGTGCTCACCTCCAGCACGCTGAAGCTCGATGGCGACCGCGTCGAGCTCAAGCAGTATCCGGGCGGCCAGTACGAAGCCAGGATCACCGGCGGCCCGGCGCACATGAACCATGCCGGCGCCGGCGCCGACAATCCCTCGGTCGCGGCCCACGCCAAGACGCTGAACTACGACACGCGCAACGGCGTGCTCGATCTGATCGGCGATGCCTACATCCTGCGCGGCAGCGACGAGATCACCGGCGACACGATCCGCTACAACGTCAACGAACGCCGTATCCAGGCTGGCGGCGGCGATGGCCAGGTCAAGATCATCATCCAGCCGACCGACGCGCCGGCGGATCCCGACAGCGCACCGGCCCCGGAGAAAAAGCCTTGAGCGCCGTCGCGGACGCGCCGCGCGAGGTGCTCGGCGCAGCACCGGCACCGGGCTCGATCCTGAGCGCACGCGGGCTGGTCAAGCGCTATCGCAAGCGCACCGTGGTCAACGATGTTTCGCTGACGGTGAATGCCGGCGAGATCGTCGGCCTGCTCGGCCCCAACGGCGCGGGCAAGACCACCTCGTTCTACATGGTCGTCGGCCTGGTGCCGGCGGATGGCGGCAGCATCGAGCTGGATGGCCGCGACATCACGCGCCTGCCGATGCACGCGCGCGCACGCGCCGGCATCGGCTACCTGCCGCAGGAAGCCTCGGTGTTCCGCAAGCTGTCAGTCGCCGACAACGTCATGGCGATTCTCGAACTGCGCGGCGATCTCGACCGCGCCGCGCGCAAGGCCGAGCTCGAGCGGCTGCTGACGGAACTGCACATCGGTCATGTTCGCGATGGCCTGGGAATGTCATTGTCCGGTGGCGAGCGGCGGCGCTGCGAGATTGCGCGCGCACTGGCGGCCAATCCGCGTTTCATCCTGCTCGACGAACCTTTCGCCGGTGTCGATCCGATCGCGGTCATCGACATCCAGGGCATCGTCCGGCATCTCGCGGAGCGCGGCATCGGCGTGCTGATCACCGATCACAACGTGCGCGAAACGCTGGGCATCTGCACGCGCGCTTACATTCTCGCGGAAGGCAAGGTCATTGCCGACGGCGCGCCGGTGCAACTCCTCGAAAACGAGACCGTGCGCAGGGTTTATCTGGGTGAGCAGTTCCGCCTGTAGCGGGTTGCGGATCGACTCGCGACGGCTGTTATTCCCAGATCATAGCCCACCCCGATGAAATTGGAGCAAGTACAATGCCAAGCATGATTTCCCTGATCGCATTGGCATGAAGCAGTCGCTGTCGCTGCGTACCGGCCTGTCCCTGACGATGACGCCTGCCCTGCAGCAGGCGATCCGCCTGTTGCAGCTATCCAGCCTCGACCTCCAGCTCGAAATCAGGCAGGCGCTGGAATCGAACGTGATGCTCGAAGCCGACGGCGAGGACAACGAGCCGCAGACCGCCGAAGAGGCGCTCGCCGAAGCCGAAGTCGCCATCGTCGCAGAACGCAGCGAGACCGCGATCGAGATCAACGGCGACGAGACGGTGATCCCGGAGGAGATGCCGGTCGACGCCGACTGGAGCGACATCTATGACGGCGCCGGCCCCGCCAGCAGCGCCACCAGCAGCGGCAGCGACGACGACGACAGCCTGCACGATTTCATGCAGGCCAACCTGCATGGAACGAAGTCGCTGCGCGATCATCTGACCTGGCAGGCCTCGATCGCGCCGTTCGACGAAGTCGACGCCGAAATCGCCCTGCACATCATCGACGCGATCAACGACGACGGCTATCTCGAAGACTGGGAAGGTGTGCGCGACCGTCTCGCGAGCAAGGAGAACATTCCGATCGAGCGCATCGAGCGCGTGCTGTCCTCGGTGCAGGATTTCGACCCCTCGGGCGTGGGCGCCCGCGATCTCAGCGAATGCCTGCGCCTGCAGCTGCAACAGTACCCGCTGAAGACGCCGGGCCTTGCATCCGCGTTCCGCGTGCTCGAAGCGCCGATGGCGATGCTCGCGCGCCACGACGAAACCCTGCTGCTCAAGGCCACCGGCCTGCCGGTCGAGGCGCTGCGCGAAGGCCTGACGCTGGTGCAGTCGCTGCAGCCGCATCCGGGCCGGCCGTACCAGGCGCACGAGAGCGACTACATCGCGCCGGATGTTTTCGTTGCCAAGAAGAACGCCCGCTGGCGCGTATCGCTGAACCCGGAGCATACGCCGAAGCTGCGCATCAACTCGTTTTATCAGGGCATGGTCAAGCGCGCCGATACCTCGCGCGACCAGTTGACGATGAAGCAGCACCTGCAGGAAGCGCGTTACTTCATCAACTCGCTCGAAGCGCGCAACGAGACGCTGCTGCGCGTCGCGCAGTGCATCGTCGAGGAACAGCGCGCGTTTCTCGACTACGGCGACGAGGCGATGCGGCCGCTGGTGCTCAGGGACATTGCCGAGCAGCTCGGCATCCACGAATCGACGGTTTCGCGCGCGACGGCGAACAAGTACATGCTGACACCGCGCGGCCTCTACGAACTGAAGTTCTTTTTTTCCAGCCACGTACAAACCACCGAAGGAGGAACCTGCTCGGCAACCGCCATCCAGGCCATGATCAAGCGCCTTGTCGCGCAGGAAGATCCGCAGAAGCCGCTGTCCGACTCGACCCTCGCCGAAATGCTGCTGAAGGAAGGCATCCAGGTTGCGCGGCGGACGGTCGCGAAGTACCGCGAAGCGCTACGGATTCCACCCTCGCACGAGCGCAAGCCGATCGGCTGACTGCCGGCCCGGCTCATGGTCTGAAACCTGCGTAGAGAATCATCCGACCTGCTCGTTCGACCTTTTTGACCGAACGCCTGGGCCGGCTTCTGAAGAGGAGTGGAGCGAATGAACCTGAATATTTCCGGTCACCATCTGGACCTCACCCCGGCGCTGCGGACCTATGTCGCCGAGAAGCTGAAGCGGGTGGAACGTCACTTCGATCACCTGATCGACGCCGCCGTCATCCTGTCGGTCGATACCAAGCTGCAACACAAGGCCGAAGCCACGCTGCATACGCGCGGGGCCAATCTCCATGCCGAGGCGATCAAGGAAGACATGTATTCCGCGATTGACGTCCTCATCGACAAGCTCGATCAGCAGACCCGGAAGTTCAAGGACAAGATTCGCGACCATCACGCGCGTGACTCGCAGAAATACCTGAGCTGAGCCCTAGCCGCGCCGCACGGCGCTAAACTAACCCGTCTGAACCGCATGGCCCGGCGCGAACCGCCGGGCCATGTCACATTGGGTCGCTACCGACTCTGCCAACGGGAATGTTCATGAAACTTGCAGAAATCCTCAGTGCCAGCCGCGTTGCGACCGGAATCGCCGTCACAAGCAAGAAACGCGCGCTCGAAGAAATCGCCAAACTTCTGGCGCAGGGCGCGCCGAGCGTCAGCCATTCCGAAATCCTCGCCAGCCTCGCGGCGCGCGAAAAACTCGGCTCGACCGGCTTGAGCCATGGTGTCGCGATTCCGCACAACCGCATGGCCGGCGTCTCAACCACCATCGGCGCCTTCATCCGCCTCAAGCATCCGGTCGACTACGACGCCCACGACGGCCAGCCGGTGGACCTGATCTTCGGTCTGCTCGTGCCGCAAAACTCCACCGGCGAACACCTCGCCCATCTGCGCGCCATCGCGGAAAAATTCTCCGACGACGACTTCTGCGCGTCCGTCCATGCCGCGAAGGACGAGGCGGCCATTCACGCCCTGCTGACGTCCTGACCCGCCGCCCGCCAGAACGACAGACGCTGATCGGCCACGGCGTTTTTCTCGAAGTCGAAGGGCTAGGCGTCTGGCTGCGCGGCGTCAGCGGCGCGGGCAAAAGCGAACTCGGCCTGGAACTGGTCACGCGCGGCCACAAGCTGATCGCCGACGATGCGATCGAATTCCGGCGCGACGCCGCCGGCGGCATTGCCGGACGTTGCCCGCCGCTGCTCGCCGGCTTCATCGAAGTGCGCGGCCTCGGCATTCTGAATGTCCGCCGCCTTTACGGCGACAAGGCGATTGCCGGCAGCGCGCCGCTGGCATTGATCGTCGATCTCGGTGTGCGCGGCGAGCCGACCGCCGAGGAGCGCCTGAACGGTCGGCGCGGCGTCGCCATGCTGCTCGGTGTCGAGATCGCCGAAATCTCGCTGCCGCGGCGTGTCGGGCATAATCTTGCGGTGCTGGTCGAGGCCGCGTGCCGCGACCACCGGCTGCGCCGCGAAGGTTACAACGCCTGCGACGACCTGGTGGCGCGCCAGGCGCGCTCGCTCGAAGGCCCTGGTCACGGATAGAGAAGCGGATCGAAATGCGGCTGGTCATCGTCAGCGGACTCTCCGGCGCCGGCAAAACCGTGGCCCTCAAGCAGTACGAGGATCTCGGCTACTACTGCATCGACAACATCCCGCTGGATCTTCTCCAGCCGCTGCTGGCGCACGCCGTCGACAATCCCGGCCCGCGCTACGACAGGCTCGCGATCGGCGTCGACGCGCGCTCCGATCCGCGCGAGATCGAACGCTTCCCGGCGACGCTCGACGCGCTGCGTGCGCAGGGCATCGATGTCCGGGTGCTGTTCCTGACCGCCGAGGACAAGGTCATCCTGCGACGCTACAACGAGACGCTCCGGCGGCATCCGCTGTCGACGGCGGAAGTGTCGCTGCTCGACGCGATCCGTCTCGAACGCAAGCTGCTCAAGCCGGTCGCCGACCTTGCCGACGTGCCACTCGATACCTCGCGCATGAACCTGCACGAGCTGCGCAGCGCCATCGGCGCGCAGCTGCCGCAGGCCGGGGCCGGGCGGCTGTCCGTGCTGTTCCTCTCGTTCGGCTTCAAGAACGGCAGCCCCGAAGGCGCGGACTTCGTGTTCGACGCACGCTGCCTGCCGAACCCGCACTGGATTCCCGATCTGCGCCCGCTGACCGGGCGCGATCCCGAGGTTGCCGCCTACCTCGAAGCCCACACTCCGGTCGCAGAGCTGTTCGGGGACATCAAATCGTTTCTCGAACGCTGGCTGCCGGCGTTCCAGGCTCAGGACCGCGCCTACGTCACCGTCGGCATCGGCTGCACCGGCGGCCAGCACCGTTCGGTCTACCTGGTCGAAAAACTGGCGCAGGTCTTCACCAGTCGTTTCGAGCAGGTGATGGTCAAGCACCGGGAGCTGAATGTATGAAGGTCGTCGAGGCATCTCAAATTGAATCTTGTCTCCTCTCCCTCCCGGGAGAGAAGGGCTTCGTACTTTATCCGAGCTTCCACAAGCCATGACCGTCGGTCTGCTCGTGGTCACCCACGGCAAGCTCGGGCATCACCTGCTCGAAACGATCCAGGACATGCTCGGTGCGCTGCCGCTGTCGGCCGATGTCCTCGAAGTGCGCCGCGTGCAGGCCACCGACGTGCTGCTGCTGCAAGGCCGGCGCATGATCGAGCGGCTCGACTCCGGCGCCGGCGTGTTGCTGCTGACCGATGCTTACGGTTCCACGCCGAGCAACATCGCCAAACGACTCGCCGAGGCGGCAAACACCGAATTGGTCGCGGGCATCAACCTGCCGATGCTGGTCAAGATCTTCAACTATCCGCAGCTCGATCTCGCCGCAATGACGCGCGCCGCCGTGGAAGGCGGCCAGCGCGGTATCGTCGCCTGCGAACGAGCCGCCGCAATCCAGAACAAAAAGGATCCGACCTGATGAGCCAGCGCGTCGAAAGAACCGTTCCCATCGTCAATCGCCTCGGCCTGCACGCGCGCGCCGCCGCGAAGCTGGTGACGCTCGCCGCGAAATACCAGGCGGATGTGCGCGTCGCCAAGGACGGCAAGCAGGTCAGCGGCAAGAGCATCATGGGCGTGATGATGCTGGCTGCCGCACAAGGCAGCGAGATCACCGTTAGCACCGAGGGCGAGGACGCGCCCGAGGCGCTCGAAGCCCTGGCCGCGCTGATCGCCAACCGCTTCGAGGAAGAAGCGTGATGGAGATAGTTTCCAGTTTCCAGTTGCCGGTTGTTAGAGAAGCCGCAACGGATTCCGGCTTCTCGCTTTCGCTTCTCTGGAAACTGGCAACTAACAACTGGCAACTGCCGTTCCCGGAACGGGCAACCAACAACTGGAAACCGCTTCAATGAGTCTCTGGCTTTCCGGCATCGGCGTCTCGCGCGGCATCGCCATCGGCCGCGTACAGAAGCTGCACGGCGGCGATCTCGAAATTCCCGAGTACACGCTGGCCGAGGAAAATGTCGGCGCGGAAGTCACCCGCTTCTTCGCGGCACAACAGCGGGCCAGGGAGCAGCTGCGCCAGGTGCGTGCGCAGATTCCTGACGGCGCTCCGGGCGAGATCGCGGCCTTCATCGACACCCATCTGCTGATGCTCGACGACCGCTCGCTCGGCGAGGCCGTGGTCACGCTGATCCGCACGAACCGGATCAACGCCGAGGCCGCGCTGAAGCGTCAGCGCGACTCGCTGATCGCCGTGTTCGAGCAGATGGAAGACGCTTACCTGCGCTCGCGCAAGGACGACGTACAGCACGTCTCGGCGCGCATCCTGCGCATCCTCCTGAAACAGGAACGCAGCCTGCCAGCGCCGGCCGAAGACGCCGCTGCCGCCGAGCCGAACATCATCGTCGCCGACGACATCACCCCGGCCGACATCATTCTGCTCGCGCAACAGGGTGTGGCCGCGTTCATCACCGAGTACGGCGGCCCGCTCTCGCACACGGCGATTCTCGCGCGCTCCTACAGCATTCCCGCGATCGTCGGCCTGCACGGCGCGCGCCGCCTGCTGCGCGACGGCGAGGCGGTCATCGTCGACGGCGATCTCGGCCACGCGCTGGCCGATCCCGACGAACAGGCGCTCGCCTTTTTCCGCAGCAAACGCGCCGGCCAGCTTGCGCGGCGCGCCGCGCTCTCGGGTCTGCGCCACAAGCCGGCGATCTCGCGCGACGGCATCAAGATCAAGCTGCTCGCCAACATCGAGCTCAGCGAAGACGCCGCGCACGCGGCCGAGCTGGGGGCGGAAGGTGTCGGCCTCTATCGCACCGAGTTCCTCTACATGAATCGGCAGGGCAACGCCGACAGCCTGCCGACCGAGGACGAGCAGTACGAGGCTTATGCGCGCGTCGTGTCGTCGGTGAAGGGCCCGATCACGATCCGCACGCTCGATCTCGGTGCCGACAAGCAGGTCGACTCGGGAAGTCGCCTGGGCCCCACGCCGAACAACCCCGCACTGGGCCTGCGCGCGATCCGCCTCTGCCTCAAGGAGCCCGATCTGTTCCGCGCGCAGGTGCGGGCGCTGTTGCGCGCCTCCGCGCACGGCGACGTGCAGATCATGCTGCCGATGATTTCAAGCGTCGCCGAATTCAGGCAGGCGACTGCGTTCATCGCCGCGACGCGCGAGCAGCTCATCGGCGAAGGCCGGAAGATGGCGGCGCAGGTGCCGGTCGGCGCGATGATCGAAGTCCCGGCCGCCGCGCTCGCCGCGCCCTGGCTCGCACAGTACGCCAGCTTCTTCTCGATCGGCACCAACGACCTGATCCAGTACACGCTGGCGATCGACCGCGTCGACGACGAGGTCAACTACCTCTACGACCCGCTGCATCCGGCCGTGCTGCAACTGATCCGCATGACCATCGAGGCCGGCGACCACGCGAAGATTTCGGTGGCGATGTGCGGCGAGATGGCGGGTGATCCGCGCTATACGCGGCTGCTGCTCGGGCTTGGGCTGACCGAGTTTTCGATGCATCCGGCGAGCGTGCTGGAGGTGAAGCGGATCATCATTGAGTCGGATATTGGAGTCTTGCGGCAGCAGGCTCGAAAGCTTCTTGCTTCGGGGGATGCGGGGGTGGTGTCGGAGTTGATGAGGGAGTTTGGGAGTGGGGTTTAACAGATGTAAGGTAAGGAGAGGGGAACCTATGATTCGTCAAATCGCAATTTGCTTTTTTATAACAGTCTTGGCCAGTTGCTCTGACGGCCGAAATGCTTCGCAAGAATCACGTCAGAAACCGCCCGCGAGCCCGAGCGTCGAACCTGCTAAAGAGGTGATATACAAATCGCTGATTGAGGCCATAAGTGGAGTCAAGCCGCTCATGTCGGACACAGTTAACGAACTCAGTCCGGGCGCTGTTGCTCTTGCTCTTTGGTCAGCAGAACATCTTGAATGGAAAGAGTTACAGGATGTTCCCAAGTCAAAGGTATCTTTGGTTATGAAAGATTCGGATGAGCAACGTGGAAAGAGTCTCTGCGCTGTCGGCAGTATTGTTGAGATTGCGGCGGAAAAAGCGGCCGGGCAAAAGTTTTTTCACGGTGGGTTATTTGACAACGCAGGGAACATATATCAATTTGTTGCCGTCAAATCCACCGGAGAATTAGTTGCAGGTAGTAGGGCAACTTTCTGTGGGGTAGTCATCGGCAAACAAGATTACTCAAATAGCGTGGGGGGAGCCGCGCATGCAGTTTTTCTTGTTGGGATGTTCAAGCTACCGGAGAACGGCGCTCATCCTTAACCGCTGGAACCATTGGTTCCCGGACATTGAGGGCCGTAGGCTCGGTTGAAGCGGAGCGAAAACCAGTGACGTAGTGTGCTCTACGCGCACGAACACTCTCGTCGTCGGCGCTTTGGAATCATTGGCGCTGTGCATTTGACCCTTGGTTCCGCGCTGTTGCGCGGGTCACTTTCCTTGCTTGCCCAAGGAAAGTAACCAAAGGAAGGGCACCCCCGGCTTTGCGTCGGTTCGCGAGAATCAAAGGCGCGAACCGATACCCTGTGCTTCTCGGATAGGGCGGGGCTTTTCGACAGGCCATCCATGGCCCGGCGAAAAGGCTTCGGCTCCTGCCTCGCCCCCTTCGGGGCCTGTCCGCCCTGTCCTGCGATGCTCGGCGCTGCGCAGGGGGACCCGGAGTCAAAAACAAAACACCCTTCGAAAAACGTCATACCGGCGGAAGCCGGTATCCAGATTCGGGGTGAGCACTTCCTTGCTGTGGATACCGGCGTTCGCCGGTATGACGAGTGTTTTTGATTCTGCTGTGTGGTGCTTTGCTGTTGTCTTTGCTGTTGCCTTTGCTGTTGCCTTTGCTTTTGACCTTGGGTCCCCCTGCGCCGCGCCGAGCATCGCAGCGTTCGGAGTGGGGCGACCGGCATGGATGCCGGTCGAGGGCTATCGGGCCATGGATGGCCCGTCAGCCCGTACCCCGGAGAACGCGAGAAGCACAGGGCACCGACTCGCGCTTTTGTTTCATGCGAGTCGGCGCGAAGCCGGGGGTGCTCTTCTTTTGGCTACTTTTCTTGAGCAAGCAAGAAAAGTGACCCGCGCAGCAGCGCGGAACCAGGGGTCAGCCGTGCGGCGCCAATGGTTTAATCAACCCGGACTTCTCCATTCGCAATTTCTGCAACTCCGCCAAGCCAAAATGAATGAAGCTCAATCCCGAATAAACCGGCGAAACTAGATTCAACAACGGCACCAATTGAATCAAGGCGGCTACAACGCCGAGCCCAAACAATGGTGATCCAGCCCGTCGCAGAATCTCGCGATACTCCTCAGGCGTCGCATGCTCCGCCAGCGCGTCATAGCGAAATACACGATCGTTGATGTATCCATTCAGCAGTACCGGCAGCAGGGCCGCGAATGGAATGATCAGCCACAGCGGCAGAATCAGAATCCACAGCAGCAGATAGACGAGCAGCGCCGCGAGGGCGTTCCAGACGCTGCCGGGGGTCGTGCCGCCTCTACCCCGAGCGAGTTGCGGATAGTCCCGCGCCGCGATGTGCTCGACCATGACCGGCATCGCGAAGACCGACGTGATGAACAGCGCGGTTGCGACGACCAGCGTCGGCAGCAGCAGGAGCGGCGCGATGAGCACCAGCGAGCTGGCGATCCAGCGCAGATCGTATTCGACGAAGAAAGCGTTGATCGCTGCGAGCGCAGTGAACTGCTCCAGCGCGTGCATGCCCTGACGCCAGAACACGAAGACGAGCACCGTCCAAACCAGCAGCGAACCAAGCAGCGGCCAGAGCACCAGGCTCAGCATGCGCGGCTGGAACTGGCTGCGCGTGGCGGCGATCAGCGCTTCGATCATCTTAGGGAAGCCCTAGTGCGGATGCTGCGGCTCGGCGTCCGGCAGCCAGGTGACGCCGAGCAGCGTGCTCGCGAGGATGCCTTCGCGCAGTGTGCGGATCGCCTGCAGGCGCGGGAAGCTGCGGCGCCAGACCATGCCGATGCAGCGCGACGGGGCGGGCGCGGCGAACGGCACGATCGGCAATGGCTTCGGTTCGGCGGGGCGGTTCAGGACAGCGGCATTCGGCATCACGGTGATGCCGAGACCACTGCCGACCATGTAGCGGATGGTTTCCATCGAGCTGCCGGTGATCGGGCGCGGGCCGTCGCCTTCGGCGTCGAGGCACTTCGGACAGGCGGCGATGACCTGCTCGCGGAAGCAGTGGCCGGCTCCGAGCAACAGCAGGTGTTCCTCGGCGAGTTTCTTCGCGGCGATGTGCGCCTGCGTGGCCCAGCGATGACCGGGCGAGAGCACGACGACGAAGTCCTCGTCGTACAGCGGCCAGGCCGACAAGCCTTGCAGATCGATCGGCAGCGCCAGCAGCGCCACGTCGAGTTCGTTGTCGCGCAATTGTTCGAGCAGCACGCCGGTGAAGTTTTCCTCGATGACCAGCGGCATCAGCGGTGCCGAGTCGCGCATCAGCGGCACGAGGCTCGGCAGCAGATAGGGGCCGACCGTGTAGATCGCCCCCAGGCGCAGCGGCCCGACCAGCTCATCCTTGCCCTCGCGTGAGATGTCCTCGATGCGCTTCGCTTCGGCGAGGACATGCCGCGCCTGATCGATGATGCGCACGCCGACGGGTGTTGGCTTCGCTTCGCCGCGGATGCGCTCGAACAGCGTCACGCCGAGTTCTTCCTCGAGCTTCTTCAGCGCGACGGACAAGGTCGGCTGCGACACGAACGAACGCTCGGCGGCGCGCGAGAAATGGCGCTCCTTGTCGAGGTTCACGAGGTAGCGGAGTTCAGTCAGCGTCATAGCCAATCCTGCGGCTTCAGGAAGCGATCATACAGTTCCGCCTCTGTCGATCCGGCGGCTGGAACATGATCGTAACGCCATGCGGCCAGCGGCGGCAGGGACATCAGGATCGACTCGATGCGGCCGTTGCTTTGCAGGCCGAACAGCGTGCCGCGGTCCCAGACCAGGTTGAACTCGACGTAGCGACCGCGGCGATAGAGCTGCCAGTCGCGTTCGCGCGGGCCGTAAGGCATCGCCAGGCGGCGCTCGATGATCGGCGCGTAGGCCGGCAGGAAGTGATCGCCGATGCTCTGGGTCAGCGCGAAGCAGGAAGCAAAGCCGCCCTCGCTCCAGTCGTCGAAGAACAGGCCGCCGATGCCGCGCGGTTCCTGGCGATGCTTGAGATAAAAATATTCGTCGCACTGTTTCTTGAACCGCGCGTGCAAAGCTGCGCCGAACGGCGCGCACGCATCCCGCGCCGTGCGATGCCAGTGCTGCGCGTCTTCTCTGAAGCCGTAGCAAGGCGTCAGGTCGAAGCCGCCGCCGAACCACCAGATGGGCGCAGCGTCCGGCGACTCGGCAATCAGGAAGCGCACATTCATGTGCGCGGTCGGTACGTAAGGGTTCAGCGGATGAAGCACGAGTGAGACGCCCATCGCGCGGTAGCTGCGGCCGGCCAGTTCCGGGCGCGCGGCCGTGGCGGCCGGGGGCAGTCGGGTGCCGCGGATGTCGGAAAAATTGACGCCGGCGCGCTCGAACACGCCACCGTCGGCGAGCACGCGTGACTCACCGCCGCCGCCTTCATCGCGAATCCAGCGGTCATGCAGGAATTTCTGCGCGCCGTCGAGCTGTTCGAACTCGGTGCAGATGCGCGCTTGCAGCCCGCGTAGATAGCGCTCGACGGCGACAGCATCCGGCGCGGTATCGATAGCGTTCATCGCCGCAGGATATGACCGTTGGCGGCGTCGCGGATGATGGTCGGTTTGTCGAGGTCGCCCAGCGCACCGGGGACGATCAGATCGACCTGATGCCGGAAGCCGATGCGCAGTGCGTTGACGCCGCCGGCCGGCGGCTCGCCGGCGCGATTGGCGCTGGTCGAGACCAGCGCGCTGCCGAAGGCTTCACAGAGCTTGCGCGCAACCGGGTGCGCGGTGACGCGCACGGCGACACTGTCGCGATCGCCGCTGATCCACATCGGGCAATAGTCCGTCGCCGGAAAAACCCAGGTCGAAGGGCCGGGCCAGGAGGTCGTCGCGCGCCGCCAGGCCATGCGCGAGGGCACGTCGATGTAGGGTTCGATCTGCTCGATGCTCGATGCGATCAGAATCAGACCCTTCTGCCATTCGCGGTGCTTGAGCTTCAGCAGCCGCTCCACGGCGCGACGATTCTGCGGATCGCAGCCGAGGCCCCAGACCGCCTCGGTCGGATAGGCAATGACGCCGCCCGTGCGCAGCACCAAGCCTGCGGCGGCAAGCCGGCGCGGCGTCAGCACGCGCTCAGCTCTTCTTCGCGCGCACGGTCCGCTGGGTCAGCGACGGCGCACGCTTCGGCTTGGCGGTCTTCTTTGCGGCGGTCTTCTTGACCGCAGCCTTCTTCGGAGCGGCCTCGCCGTCGGCGGCTTTCGACGCGGTTTTGGGCGCAGTCTTCTTCTTCGCGCCTTTCTTCGCGGGCTTCGCGGCCTCGGCTTCGGCGAGATAAGCCTCGCATTCGAAGACACTGAGCTTTTCCGGATCGCGCGTCTTCGGGATCGGCGACTTGCGCGTGCCATCCGAGATGTACGGCCCGAAGCGGCCCTTGATGATGCGGATGCCGGTGCCTTCGAAGCTGCGGATCGTCGCGGCATCGAGGGCGGCGGCCTTCTGCTCGATCAGCTCGATGACGCGTGGCAGGTCGATCGTGTAGGGGTCGTCGTCCTTCTTCAGGGACACGAACAGCTTGCCGTAGCGCGCGTACGGGCCGAAGCGGCCGATGTTGACTTCAACCTCGTCGCCATTCGGATGCAGGCCGAGCTTGCGCGGCAGCTTGAACAGTTCCATCGCCTCGGCGAGCGTGATGGTGTCGATGCGCTGCGCGCCGCGCAGGCTCGCGAAGCGCGGCTTCTCGGCGTTCGGATCGTCGGTCTCGGCTCTCGCGCCGATCTGCACGAACGGGCCATAGCGGCCGAGGCGCGCGGTGACCGGCTTGCCGCTGAGCGGGTCGGTGCCGATCATGCGCGTCTCGGAAACCTCCGAGCGCGAGAGTTCCATCTTCTCGTCGACCATCGGCTTGAAGATGCCCCAGAACTTCGCGAGCAAGGGCACCCAGGCCTGCTCGCCGCGCGAGACCGCATCGAGATCGTCTTCGAGCTTCGCGGTGAATTCGTAGTCGACGTAGCGCGTGAAATGCTCGGTCAGGAAACGATTCACGATCATGCCGACGTCGGTCGGCATGAACGCCTTGCCATCGAGACGCACGTAGTCGCGCGCCTGCAAGGTGGCAATGATGCTGGCGTAGGTCGACGGTCGGCCGATGTCGAATTCTTCGAGCGTCTTCACCAGTGAGGCTTCGGTGAAGCGCGGCGGCGGCTGCGTGAAGTGCTGCTCGGGTAGCAGTTCGAGCAGCTTCACGATGTCGCCCTCCTCGAGCGGCGGCAGACGCTTTTCGTCGTCCTCGTGCGCTTCCTTTTCGTCGTCGACGGCGATGCCGTAGGCGGCGAGGAAGCCCGGTTCGATCAGGGTCTGGCCGGTGGCCTTGAAGGCGTGCTCGGACGATGCGCGCAATTCGGCGGCGACGGTATCGAACACCGCAGGCGCCATCTGGCAGGCGACGGTGCGCTTCCAGATCAGGTCGTAAAGCTTGGCCTGGTCCGGCGTCAGGTATTTCGCAATCTGTTCGGGCGCGCGTGCCGCGGCGGTCGGGCGGATCGCCTCATGCGCTTCCTGCGCGTTCTTCGACTTGGCCTTGAAGTAGCGCGGCTCGTCGGGCAGGGACTTCGGCCCGTAACGCCTGGCGGCGACTTCGCGGATTTCGGCCAGAGCGTCCTGCGCGAGATTGACCGCATCGGTACGCATATAGGTGATCAGGCCGACCGTCTCGCCGCCGATCTCCGCACCCTCGTACAACTGCTGCGCCGTGCGCATCGTGCGCTGCGCGGTGAAGCCGAGCTTGCGGTTCGCGTCCTGCTGCAAGGTCGAGGTCGTGAACGGCGGACCCGGCGTGCGGCGGCGCTGCTTCTTGTCGATCCTGGCGACGCGCAGCGAGCCGCGTGCAGCGTCTTCGATGGCCTTGCGCGCCGCTGCGCTGGAACCTTCATCGACCAGCGAGAACTGTTCGACCTTGATGCCGTTATATTCGAGCAGGCGTGCGCTGAAGGCTTGCCCTTCCTTTTCTGCGCGCGCGTCGAGCGTCCAGTATTCCTGCGGTTTGAACGCGCGGATTTCTTCCTCGCGCTCGCAGATCAGACGCAGCGCCGGCGACTGCACGCGGCCGGCCGACAGGCCCGGCGAAATCTTGCGCCACAGCAGCGGCGAGAGATTGAAGCCGACGAGGTAGTCGAGCGCGCGCCGCGCCTGCTGGGCGTTGACCAGGTCCTGCGCAACATCGCGGCCTTCTTCGATGGCACGCTGCACTTCGCGCGGCGTGATCTCGTAGAAGACGACGCGCTTGACCGGCTTGTTCTTGAGCAGACCCTTTTCTTTCAGCACTTCCTGCAAGTGCCAGGCGATAGCCTCGCCTTCGCGATCGGGGTCGGTTGCGAGGAACAGGGCGTCGGAGCGTTTCAGCTCGGCGATGATCGCGTTGACATGCTTCGCGTTCTTTTCGATGACCTGATATTTCATCTCGAAGCCGCGCGTCACATCGACTGCGCCGTCCTTCGGCACGAGGTCACGCACGTGTCCGTACGAGGCCAGAACCTCGTAGTCCTTGCCCAGGTATTTCTTGATCGTCTTCGCCTTCGCAGGCGACTCGACGATGACCAGATTCTTGCTCATCGCATACCGGTGTCGCGCGCCGATGCGCGCGTTGGGGGGTCAGCTTATACGGGAAAGAAGGGGCGAATGGCTAGTGGCAGCAATCGTCACGAAGCGCGGCGACGAGTCCCTGCGCCCTCGTTTGGACGTTCGATACGGCGCCGCAGTTCCTGCATTTAGTGCAGGAATTCGCCGTGGTAATAGACCATGTCTTCGAGATGCACGGCGGCTTCTTCCGAGCCCGGCTGATTGATCAGCACCAGCAGGCAGACCCACTTCACGCGTTCGAGGTCGACCTCGTCCTCGAGCGCCAGCAGGCGTTCGATGACCAGTTCGCGGCTCTGCGAATTGAGGATGCCGAGCTGCTCCAGATAGAGCAGGAAGCCGCGACATTCAGCCGAGAGCCGATCCTGTTCCTGCGGTGCGTAAATACGCAGGGAATCGGTGCGGCCGCCGAGCGCGGGCGTATTGCGCTGGTTGGCGAGGCCGTCCAGCCAGGCGAAGGCGTGGACGACTTCTTCCTCGGGAAAACCGGCGGCTGCCAGTTCGACGCGGAGTGTTTCCTGGTTGTCGGAGTCGGAGAACTCACCGTCGTGGTAGTTCTCGAAGAGGTACATCAGTACGTCGAGAAGGGTCTCTTTCATGTCTCTCACATGCGCCGGGACCGGGCGCTTGCAGGTTCAACTGCGTTCCAGCGTGCCTAGTTTAGCTTCTAATTCAGCCGCGTTGCAGCCTTGTGAAACTGTCGCCGGGCCCGGCGCCAACCAGGCCCTGAAGTTCCAGCGCCAGCAACGCCGCACCGATTTCTGACACCGGCAAACCGAGCCGGGCCACGAGATGATCGAGGCTGACGGTTTCGTGGCCGAGCGCTTTCAGCACCTGCTGCTGCACTTTGTCCACGATTTCGGGCGCAGGTTCAACGCCAGCGGCGGCCCCTGCGTCGACGGCCGGCAGCAGCGGGGCGAGTTCGGCGAGGATATCGTCGACGTTTTCGGTCAGCTTGGCGCCATCGCGGATCAAGGCGTGGCAGCCACGCGCCAGCGGGTTGTGGATCGAGCCCGGCAGCGCGAACACTTCGCGGCCTTGTTCGGCGGCCAGACGGGCCGTGATCAGCGAGCCGGATTCGCGCGCCGCCTCGATCACCAGCACGCCGAGGCTCAGACCGCTGATGATGCGGTTGCGGCGCGGAAAATGCTCGGGCTTCGGCGGCGTGCCGGGCGGGAATCCGGAGACGATCAGGCCCTGCTCGGCGATTGCCAGCGCCAGTTCCCGGTTGCGCGCAGGGTAGATGCGATCGAGGCCGTTGCCGCAGACGGCGATGGTGCCGCCGCCGGCATCGAGCGCACCGCGATGCGCCGCCGCGTCGATGCCGAGCGCGAGCCCGCTGGTGATGACCAGCCCGCGCCGCGCCAGCTCGGCCGCGAACACCTGCGCATTCTCGCGGCCCTGTGCCGACGAGGCGCGCGCGCCGACGATGGCGAGCTGCGGCAAGCCGATCAGGTCAGTATCGCCCACCGTGAACAACCCGAGCGGCGCCTGCGAAATTTCCGCGAGACGCAGGGGATAGCGGGGATCGTCGAAGGCGATGAAGCTGCGATGGGCCGCGCCCGCGAGCCATTCCAGATCGCTTTCAGCGCCCGCCCGGTCCGGCCGGGCCAATGCTGCGCAGACGTCATCGGAACAGCCGGCGAATTGCCAGGCGGCGTTGCCGGCGCGGAGAACGGCGCTGGCGCTACCGTGGCGTTCGAGCAGACGCCGCGTGCGGGCATTACCCAGCCCAGGCGTGCGCAGCAGCGCCAGATAGTCGCCGATCTGCGGGGAATCCATTCCCGGCGTCTCGAATGGCGCGCGACTAGCGCTGCGCCGGAACCGGCTTCTTGACTTTGTCGAGCACGTGCACTGCGCGGTTTGCGCTCATCACCAGCGCGTAGCTGAGCTTCGGCGTGACCTTGAACACCAGCAGCACGCCGGCATAGAGATCGGGCAGGGCGACGGCGTGCGGGCCATAGGGATCGGCAACGGCATGGCCACTCTGGTAGATGTCGAGCACGGTACCCGGATCGAGGCCGTGATTCGAGCCGCGGTTCAGGGCCACGATCTGGTACTGCGAAATCTGCGACAGCCCATCGAACACCGAGATGATGCGGCCCTCGACCGGTGTCGCCGGCGCATGCGGATAGAAGTTCGCCTGGAAGCTTTCGGCCTCGGCCGGCAGCAGGCGATCCGCGATCAGCACTTCGCGGCTGGACTTGGTCAGCCGCATCGTCGCCGGCTGGCCCGGCACGCGCAGCTCCGCCTCGCCGGCGGGGATCGCCTCGTAGCCGAGCAGCTCGCGGTTTTCGGGATCGCGGTAGGGCTCGCCGATCTGCACGACGGCGTAGTTCGCCCCCTCTTCTGCCCGCAGGTTCTTGACGTAGATATCGGTGTTGGCGCTGGCCGCTATGTGCTCGTCGAGGAAGGCGAGAACATACGGCGCCCGCTGAATTTCCTCGACCGTGACGACGCGCGGCCCGCGCAGGAAGTTGCGGATCGCCTCGATCGGAATGGCGGGCAGCGCGGCGTCCAGATCTTCCTCACGGATGCGCGGCGAAAGGCGTTCGCCAGTCCTCCCCGATTCGCGTGTGAGGCGGGTCCGGCCATTCACCGTGACCAGGCTCAGCACTTCACCCGGATAGATCAGGTGCGGATTCTTGACCTGCGCATTCGTGTACCACAGCTCCGGCCACTGCCAGGCGTCGCGCAGGTAGTACTTCGACAGATCCCAGAGCGTGTCGCCCTTCTTGACGACGTAGCGCAGCGGCGCGTCCTCGCGCAACGAAAGTCCCCCGGCGGCGGCGCTGGCGGAGGCGTTGTCGCGCAAAGGCTGGACCTGTGGCGCGGTCTGCTCCGGTGCAGGTGGCGGCGACGCGGCGGCCGGTGTGACGCCGGACGTTCCCTGCGTCGCGCAACCGGCGGCAAGCGTCAACAGCAAGGCAGCGCCGAACGCAGGCACTGCGCGCACCGGAATGATCCGGAACGGCGAGGCGTTATACTTCCCCATGGCAGCTATTTCCCCTTCAGCAGCCCGTTCGGCGGCTGTTTAGATTCTGGCATAAAGTCGAGTCCGGACGCACGGTTGTGGTCCGCTCTTTCAGTGATTTCGCAGGTTGGCACGATGGCGCTACTTCCGATTCTCCAGCATCCCGATCCCCGGCTCCGGCAGAAGACCAAGCCGGTTGCAGCCTTCGACGCCCCGTTTCAGAAACTGGTCGACGATCTCTTCGAAACCATGTACGCCGCCCCCGGCGTCGGACTGGCCGCGAATCAGTGCGGCGTGCAATTGCGGCTCGCGGTCATGGACTGCTCCGAGGGCAAGACGCAGCCTCTCGTCCTGGCCAACCCGGAAATCATTTCTTCCGACGAACGGCAGGAAATGGAGGAGGGCTGCCTGTCCGTGCCCGATATCCGGGACACGATCCCGCGTTTCAACAAGGTGAAGCTGCGTGCGTTCGACCGTAACGGCCAGCCGTTCGAGCTCGAAGCCGAAGGACTGGCCGCGCAATGCATCCAGCACGAGATCGATCATCTCGACGGCAAGCTCTACATCGACTACCTCTCCAGCCTGAAGCGCGAGCGGATCAAGAAGAAGATGCTGAAGCTGCGTGAAACCGTTTCCAGTTCGTAGTTGCCAGTTTCCTAGAGAAGCAAAAGATGGGGCGGGCGCTGCTTCTCTAACAACTGGAAACGGGCAACCGGAAACTGGAAACTTGAAACTGCTTTTCGCCGGTACGCCGGACTTCGCGGTGCCGGCGCTCGACTCGCTGCACGCCGCCGGCCACGAAATCCTCGCGGTGCTCACTCAACCCGATCGCCCGGCGGGCCGCGGTCGGAAACTGCAAGCCACGCCGGTAGCTCTGCGCGCCGGCTCGCTCGGGCTGACGGTGCACAAATTCCTGAAGCTCGATGCCGAAGCCCGTGCGCAGATCGCGGTCCTGGCACCGGAGATCATGGTCGTCGTCGCCTACGGCCTGATCCTGCCGCAGGCGGCACTCGACCTACCCGCACAGGGTTGCCTGAACATCCACGCCTCGCTGCTGCCGCGCTGGCGTGGCGCCGCACCGATCGCGCGGGCGATCGAAGCCGGGGATGCCGAAACCGGCATCACGATCGTGCGCATGGACGCCGGCCTCGATACCGGACCGACGCTGCTGCGCGGCGCACTGCCGATCACGCCCCAGACGACGGCGGCGAGCCTGCACGACCCGCTTGCGGCGCTCGGCGGCGAGTTGATTGTCGAAGCACTCGCCAGACTGGCACGCGGCGCGCTGCCGGCCACTGTGCAACCGGTCGAGGGCGCAACCTATGCGAAGAAGCTCAGCAAGGACGAAGCGCGCATCGACTGGCAGCGTCCGG
>JAYWBB010000090.1:0-13816 GCA_043781855.1 Nevskia sp.
GTGATCAAAACTGCGGCCGTCTCTTTTCATAATCCTTCAGACCACTTGTTCTCCAGATAGATTCCACTTATGTCGCCTTATTTACCGACTTCTGAGTAACTGGGTCTCCGGGCACGCTACAAGCTGGGCAAGACTTTCCAGAGTCCGCAACCGGCGGCGGTGGCGCGGGCGGCGGGGTGACGAAGTAGCCAGGAAGACAACTCAGGAAATTTTTCGGATCCTTGTAATAACTATCATAGCAATCGCACGTATAGCTCATCGTGCCGCTTTGAGGAGAATAGGGTGGATATGGACCGCTTATGGATATGTGCCAGTCGATGGTAAAGTAACCATTTCTCGCAACTGGAGGGTCAAATCCCGTCAACGTATAAAAGAAGTCGGCATAGCCCCCATCGTGGTTAACTGTAGGGCTGCACGCGCTGATCGCACTTTTTGCTTGTGCGATAGCATCGGGACCGAAGTATTGGAGGTACAACGTTTGGTAAGGAGTGCCGGCCTCGTTCGGGCAATACGGATATCTGTCTGCGGTTATCCATTCTCGTCCGACCTCATTTACCCAAGGCGTAATGTGTTGATTGACGGGGCAATCGTCCGCAAGCGCGCTGCGCGGAAACGAGACCACCGACATCAGCAGAAGCAGGGTCAATCCAAGTAATCGATAGGTCAGCGAGGAAAATGCTTCAGGAGCAAAAGAGGTCGGCGTCAGTATTTTTCCGGAAGCGGCGGTCGATGCATCGCCAATCTGCCGTTGGCAACCTTCGACCGCAAGTGTGACTTTCTTCACTAGCTTTTCTTCCCTGATAGCCGGGCCCCCGCGGCCGCGTTGGTTGAATCCTATTCCTATAAGTCGCTTTGTCCAGTGTGGAGTGTGACGTCGATCACAGTTTAAGGAAACTCTGGAAAATGCCTTCTCCCTCCCTGAGAGGTTGGGGTGAGGGAGTATCAAATTAAAATACGTCTTTGATTGAAAGTCCCTCATCCCAACCCTCCCGGGGGGAGAAGGGCTTTTATTGTTTCCGGTGCGTCGGCGCTCTTGAGCTTTTACGTTACCGTGACGATCTTCATTGAGTTGGTGCCGCCGAGTGCGCCGGCGAGATCGCCGCGTGTCAGCAAGACGCGGTCGCCGGGGGCGATGACTTTGCGGTATTTGAGACATTCGATGGCTTCGCGTTCGGCGGCCATCGCATCCGCCGTGCTGGGGTCGAAGGCCACCGGATAGACGCCGCGGCAGAGCGCCATCTTCTGGCGCGTGCGCTCATGGCGCGTGAGGGCATAGACCGGGATGTCGGAGTCGGTGCGCGTGACCATCAGCGCGGTGGAGCCGGATTCGGTGAGCGAGACGATCGCCTTCGCGTGCATGTGCTGCGCGGTCCAGGTGGTGGCCATGGCCACGGCCTCGTCGACGCGCCCGAAGTGACGGCCCATGGTGCGGCGCGAGCGCTCGTTCGCCGGCATCGCACGCTCGGCCCCGACGCAGACGCGGGCCATCGCCTCGATGGTTTTCACCGGCCAGCGGCCGGTCGCGGTTTCGGCGGAGAGCATCACGGCGTCGGTGCCGTCCATGACCGCGTTGGCGACATCGAGCACCTCGGCGCGCGTCGGGATCGGGTTGACAATCATCGACTCCATCATCTGCGTCGCCGTGATGACCATGCGATTCGCCTCGCGCGAGGCGGCGATGATCTTCTTCTGCCAGCCAGGCAGTTCGGCGTCACCGATCTCCACGCCGAGATCGCCGCGCGCGACCATGACGGCATCGCTGGCCATGATGATCTCGTCGAGATTCGGCAGGGCTTCCGCGCGTTCGATCTTCGCGACCAGCGCGGCGCTGCCGCCGGCCGCCTTCATCAGCACGCGCGCTTCGTTCATGTCGGCGGCGGAGCGCGGGAACGACACCGCGAGGAAGTCCGCGCCGATCGACACGGCGTGGCGCAGATCCTCGCGGTCCTTGTCGGTGAGCGCGGCGGCCGACAATCCGCCGCCCTGCTTGTTGATGCCCTTGCGGTTCGAGAGGATGCCGCCGAGCAGCACCGTGGTGTCGATGCGCGTGCCTTCGACTTTCTCGACACGCAGCGTGATCGCGCCATCGTTGAGCAGCAGGATGTCGCCAGCCTTGGTGTCGCGCGGCAGATCGGGATAGGCGCAGCCGACGACATGCACGTCACCGGCGTTGGCGCCCATCGCGGTATCGAGCGCGAACGCGGCGCCTTCGAGCAGTTCGACCGGGCCGTCGGCGAAGCTTTCGATGCGGATCTTCGGGCCCTGCAGGTCGGCGAGGATGCCGATATCGAGGCCGAGCGCGAGGGCGGCGGTGCGCACCGCCGTGGCGCGTGCGGCGTGATCGCTGGCCTTGCCGTGCGAGTAATTGAGGCGGACGACATCGACGCCGGCGATCAGCAACCGTTTCAGGACTGCGGGATCATCGGTGGCAGGGCCGAGTGTGGCGAGAATCTTGGTGCGGCGAGTCATGTTTTTTCAGCGAAAGGAGTGGCGCATCGTACGGGACGCCTGTGACACTATTCTCTCCCGCACGCACAAATTGCACCAATGACCGCCATCGGAACGCCGCTTTCGCTCCACGCCACGCGCGTGCTGCTGCTCGGCAGCGGCGAACTCGGCAAGGAGGTCGTGATCGAGTTGCAGCGCTACGGTGTGGAGACGATCGCGGTCGATCGCTATGCGAATGCACCGGCGATGCAGGTGGCGCATCGCAGTCATGTGCTCCGCATGCTCGATGGCGAGGCACTGCGTCGCGTGATCGAACTCGAGAAGCCGCATTTCATCGTTCCCGAGATCGAGGCGATTCACACACCGACGCTGCTCGAACTCGAAGCCGAAGGCTACACGGTGATTCCAACCGCGCGCGCCGCGCAGCTGACGATGGACCGCGAGGGTATTCGCCGCCTCGCCGCTGAAACGCTCGGTCTGCCGACTTCACCCTATCGCTTTGCCGACAACGAGGCCGACTATCGTGCGGCGGTTCAGGCCATCGGCATTCCCTGCGTGGTGAAGCCGCTGATGTCGTCCTCGGGCAAGGGCCAGAGCACGATCAGGTCGGAAGCCGACGTGCAAAAATCCTGGGACTACGCGCAGGCCGGAGGGCGGGCGGGCGCCGGGCGCGTGATCGTCGAAGGCTTCATCCCCTTCGACTACGAGATCACGCTGCTGACCGTGCGCCACGCGGGCGGAACCCGCTTCTGCGCACCGATCGGACACCTTCAGATCGACGGCGATTACCGCGAATCCTGGCAGCCGCACCCGATGTCCGCAGCGGCCTTGAAGAAGGCGCAGGCGATTGCCGAGGCCATCACCGGCAATCTCGGCGGCCGTGGGCTGTTCGGAGTGGAATTGTTCGTCCGTCGTTCGGATGAGGGCGACGAGGTGATCTTCAGTGAAGTCTCGCCGCGCCCGCACGACACCGGTCTGGTCACGCTGATCTCGCAGGACCTGCCGCAGTTCTCGCTGCATGCGCGCGCCATTCTCGGCCTGCCGATTCCGGACATCCGGCAACGTGGTGCGGCGGCGTCCTGTGCGCTGCTGTTCGAGGGCGATCGCGTGGCGCCGAGATTTTCCGGGCTCGATGTCGCGCTCGCCGAACCCGACACGCAGCTGCGCCTGTTCGGCAAGCCCGAAATCGCCGGCAGGCGGCGCATGGGTGTGGCGCTGGCGCTGGGCGGGACGATCGAGCTGGCGCGCGAGAAGGCGCGCCGCGTCGCTGCGGCGGTCAAGCTCGCGCCGTGAGCGGACGACGGTGTTGCGAAGTGCTGGTTGCGGCAGCCGCAGCCGATTGTCGCCGGTCGCCGACTTGGGCGACCCCGTGCCCCGCGCGACCCTTTGCCGACTCAGGCTACCGAGCGGCGCTCGCCCGGCGATGAACGCGGCTTCGACGGCGTCGTTGACCGGTGGGTGCGCTGTCTGGCGCGGGCGAGTACGAGCTTTGTGTTGAATTGCTGAATCAAGGCGCCGACCGGATTGGCCCAGTGGAATTCGCCGAATGGCCGCAGCCAGCGCTGCATTTTCAGCATGCCGCGATCGGTTAGCTCGATGGCGATGCCTTCGGAAATTTCGCGCTGACGAAAGACGCCGCTGAGGGTCATCTCTTCGATCGTGCGCAGCAGGTCGGCCCGGCGCAGACCGCAGTGGCGCTGCCATTCCTGCTCCAGCCGATGGAACGGCAGCCGGTCCTGAATGCCGACGATGTCGTTCTGCCGGAGCAGACGGAACATGGCGGTGAAGCGTGCGTGCTGGGTGACGATCATCGGCGTGCCGGTTCGGAAGGGCGTTCCGGAACCGCCTGTGCGTTCCAGACTCGCTGTGAAACTTAAGACCGCAGTGCCTCCCGCGCCGACGGGTCAGCGTACGAATGGTGGCGCACGGCCGACAGAAGGTACTGACGTGTGAATCGCTTTTCCTGAAAACGTCGACGCTAATCGGCGGGCAGTGGAATGAATTCCTGCTCGCCGGGCACGGCCGCGAAGCGCCGCTCACGCCAGTCCCGCTTCGCGGTATCGATGCGCGCCGGCCGGCTCGAGACGAAGTTCCACCAGACCTCGCGCGGCTCCGGTACGCGCGCGCCGCCGAGCAGCATGGCGCGCGTTGCGCCCTCGGCGCGGAGCGTCACCGGCCGGCCCGGCGCGAGTACCGGCAGCTCGCCGGGCGCAAAGCGCTGACCATCGATCGTGAGGGCGCCGGAGACCACATAGACGGCGCGTTCCTCGTGCTCGTCCGGCAGCGCGAGGCTGCCGCTGCCGGCGAAGTCCGCGCTCAAATAGAACATCGGCGAGCGCACCGCGACCGGCGAGCAGTAGCCGAAAGCGCTGCCTGCGATCAGCCGCAGCGCAGCCGCTTCACGCTCGAAGGCCGGCAGGCTGGCGGCCGGGTAGTGCGTGAAATCCGGCGCGCATTCCTCGTCCGCCAGCGGCAGCGCCACCCAGCTCTGGATACCGTGCAGACGCTGGCCGCTGGCGCGGTCGTCGTCGCGCGAGCGTTCCGAGTGGACAATGCCGCGGCCTGCGGTCATCCAGTTGACGTCGCCGGGTTGGATGTCCTGCACGGTGCCCAGCGAATCGCGATGGCGGATGCGGCCTTCGAACAGATAGGTCACGGTGGCCAGCCCGATATGTGGATGCGGACGCACGTCCATGCCCTGACCGGCGGGCATCGCCACCGGGCCTATCTCGTCGAAGAAGATGAACGGGCCGATGGTTTTGCGATGCGCGATCGGCAGCACGCGACGAACCATGAAACCACCAAGATCGCGGGCGCGGGCGCTGATGACATCGATGACGGCGCTCATGTCCGGCTCCGGTTTCACAAGCGGCGATCATAGCGCCGCAGCGATTCTGGATTCAGTGCAGCGAAGGCGTCCCCGAAGACAACTCCATGCCGATCACCGGAACGATGGCGGGGCTGTTCGCGCCGGATGAAGGCAGGCTCGCGTTGAGCCGGCTCAGCGTGCGGCGCCGCGCGCGATGCAGCACGACGAACGTATTCCACTCGCCCTGGACGCGGCTCAGCAGCGTTCCGAGACGCGTCGGGCGGCGCGGTTCGTCGCTGGCCGGCCGACGGATTTCGCGCGCGCCGGTCTCGGTCAGTTCCAGTTCGGGGCCGTTCAGGGTTTCGTGCCTGACGAAGACGCCGCCGAGGGCCAGGCGGTTCACCGTTTCGAGCAGGTCGTCGCTGCGCAGGCCGATCTCGCGTGTCCACGCGGCCTCCATCTCCCGGAACAGCAGGCGATCCCGGGCGCGGGTGATCTGGTGCCGACGCAAAACGCGCATCAAGGCAACATCGCGAACATGGCGGGTGACTTTCATGATGCCTCCGTGCGGCGGAATTAGGACCGGGCGTCGCCGTTTGGCGAAGACCCGACAGTGCCTACTTGCAACTCCCGGTCCATCCCGCAGATGCCCCGTCGCGGGTACTCCAGCGGTAGCACGAAGCCGACAGACGGCTATCGCCGAACGGCGGTCTCCGGCATTCTTGCGGCCGGCGCCTTTGCGTCGCGTCGCTCACCATTTCTACCGATGACTTACCTCCGCTGCCTGCGCGGAATCGCGTCGGGGATTGAGTATCCGGCCGATCTGCCGATGAATCTCGACCCCGCCGACGGCCGTCCCGTCGAGATGGTTTTCGACCTGCCGCGCCTGCGCGCCGAGCAGCCGGGCCTTGCGTGGTATCACCCGCAGCGGCGCGACCTCTGGCGCTTCGGGGCACTGCTGGCGCTGGATGTCAACGATCCGACGGATGTGACGCACATCGTCACGCTTGGCGAAGGCGCGACACCTTTGCGCGAATGGCCTGAGCATCCGCTCGCGAAATCCGCCGGCTTCCGCCTGCAGATCAAGGACGAGGGCAAGGCCGGCGGCGCCGGCTTCGGGGCGAACCCGACGCAGAGTTTCAAGGACCGCGGCATGGCCGTCGCCGCGAGCATGGCGCACAAGCTCGGCTTGAAAAAGCTGGTCGTGCCGACGCAGGGCAACGCCGGCGATTCGCTCGCGGCTTATGCGCTTGCGGCCGGTTTCGAGATCGCTGTGATCATGCCGGACGACACGCCGATGCCGATTCTCGGCCGCGTCGCCGCGCTCGCGAAGATGCATCCGGCGCAGGTCCATCTCGATCTCGTGCAGGGCACGATCCGCGAGGCCGCCGCGCTGATGCGCGAGAAATGGCTGCCGCAGGGATTCTTCAACTGCGCCACGTTCCAGGAACCGGGCTGGCGCATCGATGGCAAGAAGACGCTCGGCCTCGAACTCGCGGAGCCGCTGCCGGGCGCGACGAAGTGGACGCTCCCGGACGTCGTCGTTTATCCCACCGGCGGCGGCACCGGCGTGCTCGGCATGTGGAAAGCCTGGCAGGAGCTCGAAGCGCTCGGCGTGATCGACTCGCGGCGGCCGCGAATGATCTGCGTACAAGCCGCGATCACCGCGCCGATCGTGTCCGCGTTTGATACCGGTGCGGCGGATTCAACGCCCGTCGCCGGCGGCGCCACCCTTGCGACCGGCCTCAACGTGCCGGGCGGCGTCGGCCATTTCAAGGTGCTCAAGATCATCCGCGCCAGCGGCGGCTGCGCGCTCGGCGTGCCGGAGGCGGAGATTGCGGCGGCGCTGACGTTCGCGTGGCAGGCGACGCCGTGGTGGCTCTGCACCGAGGCCGCAGCCTGTCTCGCGGCGCTGCCGAGGTTGATCGAGGCGCGGCAGATCGGGCCGCGCGAGCGCGTGGTCGTCGTCAACACCGGCTCGCTGGAAAAATATCTCGGGCCCGAGGTCCGCGCTCTGCTGTAGGAAATCGCAATGAACCGCGACTGGCGAAAAAATCTGATCGAGGAGGCCCACGGCATTGCCGCCGTGATCCGCGCAACGCGACGTATCGCGGTGCTCGGCATCAAGACCGAAGCGCAGCGCGATCAGCCGGCGTTCTATGTGCCGGCGTACCTGGCCGAGGCCGGCTTCGAGCTGCTGCCGGTGCCGGTGTATTACCCGGAGGCGGTCGAGATTCTCGGCCGGCCGGTGTTCCGTACGCTCGCTTCGATCCCGGGGCCGGTCGATCTGGTCGATGTGTTCCGCCGCCCTGCGGACCTCGATGCGCATGTCGATGATCTTTTCGCGAAGCGTCCGGCGGCGGTCTGGTTTCAGCTCGGCATCCGCAACGACGCCGTGGCGCGGCGGCTGGCCGGGGCCGGCATCAAGGTCGTGCAGGATCGCTGCCTGCTGGTCGAGCACCGGGCGCTGGTCTGAAGCTGTTGTAAGCTTGTGCCGAACAACGCCGGGGAGGACGAACGATGAGCGTACGCAGCGAAACCCGCGACCGCATCACCACGGTCATCATCGACCGGCCGCAGGCGCGCAACGCCGTCGACCGCGCGACGGCGGACGCACTGACCGCAGCCTTCCGCACCTTCGACGCCGATCCGGACGCCGATGTCGCCGTGCTCTGGGGCGCCGGCGGCACGTTCTGCGCCGGCGCCGATCTGAAAGCGATTGCCGACGGCCGCGGCATGAACCGCATCGATCCTGCGGGTGACGGGCCGATGGGCCCGACGCGCATGAAACTGGGCAAGCCGGTGATCGCCGCCATTGCCGGGCACGCGGTGGCCGGCGGGCTGGAACTGGCCTGCTGGTGCGATCTGCGCGTGGTCGAGGACGACGCGGTCCTGGGCGTGTTCTGCCGGCGCTGGGGCGTGCCGCTGATCGACGGCGGCACCATCCGCCTGCCGCGACTGATCGGCCTGTCGAATGCGCTGGATCTGATCCTGACCGGCCGCGCGGTCGGCGCCGAGGAAGCTCATCGCATCGGTCTCGCCAATCGCGTGGTACCGGCGGGCACGGCGCGCGCCGCCGCCGAGGCGCTGGCCCGCGACATCGCGCGCTTTCCGCAACGTTGCCTGCGCGGCGATCGCGCCTCGGCGCACGAGCAATTCGATCTCGCGCTCGACGCCGCGCTCGCCAACGAGTTCCGGCACGGCTTGCAGGCGCTGCAGAGCGGCGAGTCGCGACAAGGCGCGGCACGCTTCGCGGCAGGGCGCGGACGCGGCGGCGACTTCGGCGACCTTTGACACCCGGCGTCGCGGCTTGTGCCGCGCCCGGCACCGGCTCACTTCGGCCGTGGCGATTCCAGTTCCGCATCCGGCTCGCGCCGGCCTTTGCGGATCATCCGCAGTTCGCTGACCAGACTGCGCGCGGCGTTACGCGTTTCCTCGAACAGCGCCTGGTCGGCGTCGAGCGCGTCGTGGCTCGTGGCATAGGGCCCGTAGTAGCCGATGTAACGGTCGAGGGTGGCGGCGCGGCCGGCCTGGATCAGTTCCATGTCGTTGAGCCAGTCGACCAGCGAGCGGCGCAGCGTGTCGACACCCTCGGTATCGCCATGCACGACGACCGCGAAGGCGCGCCCGGCGAGATGGCGCGGATAGTCCCAGCCTTTCAGCTCCAGCGCCTTGGCCTCGGCCGGCTTCTTGCCGTGCGTCGAGGTCGGGTCCGGGTTGCCGCCGTCGGCGCAGACCAGGCGGTCGATCATCGCCTTCAGCACGGTCGGCGCCTGATACCAGTGCACCGGCGTCACAATCATCACGCCGTGCGCCTCGACCCAGCGTGGATACAGCTCGCTCATCCAGTCGTTGACCTGACCCAGCGCGTGATTGGGATAGCAGGAGCAGGGCCAGTGACACAGCGGCATCGCCGTCGAGACACAGGCCTTGCAGGGATGGATGTGACGCGCGTACTGGGCGGTGATGTGACTGAGGTCGAGCAGGTCGCAGACCGCGCCGCCGGCTTCGATGACTTCTCGCGCTGTCTTCGCCAGGCGGAAGGTTTTCGACATCTCGCCGGGGCAGGTCTGGTCGTTGCGCGGCGAGGCGCAGATCAGCAGGATGCGCGGCTTGCCGCTGCGCTTGTCGTGGCGCTTCTGCGCAGCGGCGATGGCGTCGCGTGTGGCCAGCCATTCGATCGCCAGCTCGTATTCGGGATCGGCAAAGCCCGGCCCGGCCTTGCGTGTGCGCGGTGACTTGCGGCTGTGGTCGTAGCCGTCCCAGGCGAGGTCCGCGAGTTTCCTGATTGCGCCGCCGGCCTGCTCGAAGGCCGGGTCGTAATAGTGCTCGCGCAGGCGGCGCTCGAACTCAGGCCGTCCGACCTGCATGCTGCCCTGGCCCTTGCGCACCTGCGGCGGTGGCTTCGCTGCCTGCTTTTTCGTCACGTCGCGACTCCTCGGCTCGGACCGCGATCGGTCCGTCCGGGTTTTGAGTCGCCCAAGTTGCGATTGGTTGCGTTGGTGTGTTTCGTCGGCGCGTCGACCCATGAAGCTCTGAAAACGTCCTGTCTCCCCTCTCCCGCCGGGAGAGGGGCTGGGGGTGCGGGACTCTCAAGCTGGGATAAGTCCTTTACTGGAGCGTCCCTCATCCAGCCCTTCTCCCGAGGGGAGAAGGGCTGGCTACTTTTTTGCAGCGTTTTCCTGCACCAACGGCTCGGCCGGCGTTTCGTCTTCTACTGGCGCGGCACGCGCCTTCTTCTCGGCCTCGACCTCGGCGGCAGTCTCCGGACGCTGGATCGGGTTCAGCGCCTGATCGAGAATCTCGTCTGGCGGGAAATTCCATTCCTTGAGGTCGATCGCTTCCTGTTTCATCGCATCGCGCAGGCGCGCGAGACGCAGATGCGCTCCGGCGGACGAGACCATCGAAGTGCCGCGCCGGGTCACCAGCACGTCGAGCCTTTGCAGCAACTGGAACCGGTCGCGGAGCCGGTTGCCTGAAGGCGCGCGCGAATGTGCCCAGGCGGCGGCCGGCAGCCAGACATCGTTCGGCACGCAGATCGCGCCCTCGCCGTCGAACACGACCAGCGCGAACTCACGGAAACGCCGCACGGTGCCGTTGCCCAGCGCGGCTTCAAAAACATTCTTGGCAACTTTCAGAGGCATGTCACCGGGACAGTAGCGCGGCGGCGAACGACGCGCACGCCCAAGACGAAAACGAGCAACGAAACCGCCATGCCGACCCGCGCGGCCGGCATGGAGCAACCGGCAATCAGCGATAGATGGTGAAGTCGCTCGGCAGGGTCTGCGCGACACCGATGGCGGCGTCCGGATCGATCCTGCCGCCGACGACGCCACTGCCGCCGTGCCCCGCATCGTCGTCTTCCGCCACTTCCGCCAGCGGCACTGGCAGCGGCTCCTGACCGCCCGCCTTCAGCGCCTCGTTGACCGGCCGCAGATCGTTGTCGACGAGCGTTGCGAACTGCGCTTCGACTTCGCCGAGTTCGCGCCGGAGCGCGGCAATGCGCGCGAGGTGATAGCTGCCGGGCCGGCCCTCGTAGCCATTGACCGCGCCGTAGAGCTGGTCGGTGTGCTCGCGCAGACGTTCCTCGCCGGTGATCGCGCCGCCTTCCTTGGTCGCGACGATCTGTTTGCGCACCGCGTCGGCCTTGGCGTCGAAGGCACTGAGTTGAGTGCGCAGTGCATCGCCTTCTTTCAGTTTCGCGCTGCGCTCGGCGATGCCGGCTCGGAGCTTGCCGATACGCTCGACCAACGCGCTCTCGCCACCGAACAGTGCCTGCACCTGCGTCGCCGCCGCGAACTGCGCGCGGCGATCGGCCGCCGTGAAGGTGTTGCGATGATCGAGCCCGACCGCGATTTTCGTCTCGTAAATCTGGCCATTCTTGGTCAGCCGCACTGTGTAGGTGCCCGGCAGCAAACGCGCGCCCTGCGTACCGGCGAAGGCCAGTTGTGCAGCCGGCGGCACCCGCGGCGGCTTGCCGCGCATGCTCCAGACCACACGATTCAGCCCGCGCCGCTTGCTCGCCGGCAAGGTGTCGACGACCTTGCCGCCGGCATCGAGCACTTCGAGCTTGAGCTTGCCGAACAGGTGCCGCGTTTTCTGGTAGTAGGTGATAACCGCGCCCTGCGGCGGATTGTCGCCGACGAATACGGCGTCGCCATTGGCCCAGCCGCCGTTGGCCTCGATCCGCTGCTGCACCGGACGCGCGGCGACGAACGCCGCTTCGCTGTTCAGCAGGGCCGAGTTCATCGCACGCAGCGGCGTGATGTCGTCGACGATCCAGATGCCCCGGCCGTGCGTGGCGAGCACGAGATCGTTGGTGCGCGGCTGGATCGCCAGATCGCGCACCGCGACGTTCGGCATCTGGCCGCCCTTGAACTGCGCCCAGCTCACGCCGGAGTCGATCGAGACGTAGAGCCCGAACTCCGTGCCCATGAACAGCAGGCCGGGGTTCTTGAGGTCTTCCTTGATGACGTGGACGTAGCCGCGTACGCCTTTGGCATCGGCCGCCGAGACCAGCACGGTCCAGGTCCGCCCGTAATCCGTGGTCTTGTAGACATAGGGCGCCGTGTCGCCGAACGAGTGCCGGTCAAACGCGGCGTAGGCCGTACCGGCAGCGTGCCGCCCGGCTTCGACCCAGCTCACCCAGGAGTTCGCAGGCAGGTTCGGCACATTGCCGGCGACGTTCGCCCAGGTCCTGCCGTCGTCGCGCGTGAGTTGCAGATTGCCGTCGTCGGTGCCGACCCAGATGGTTTTCGCTTCTTTCGGCGATTCGCTGATCGAGTAGATCGTCGTGTGCAGTTCCGCCGCCGAGTTGTCGACGGTCACGCCGCCGCTCTCCTCCTGCCGCTGCTTCTGCGGATCGTTGGTGCTCAGGTCCGGCGAGATGCGCTGCCAGGAATTGCCGTGATCGCGCGAGCGGAACAGGAACTGCGAGCCGATGTAGAGCGTGTGTCTGTTGGTCGGCGAGAGCGCGATCGGCGCATTCCAGTTGAAGCGCAGCTTCTCCTTGTAATTTGCCTTCGGCTGGATGTTACGGTTCGCCAGCGTGTGGCGATTGATGCGGCCGATGTTGCCGCCCTGATACTCCGCGTAGACGTAATCCGGATCGCTGGGGTCGGTGAAGGTCCAGAAGCCGTCGCCGCCGAAGAGATTTTCCCAGCGGTGGTTGGTAATGCCGCCCGGATATTCGGAGTCGCCGACCCAGCTGGAGTTGTCCTGCAGGCCGCCATAGACGTGATACGGATCGGCGTCGTCGACACTCACGTGATAGAACTGCGCGACCGGCAGGTTCTCGCCCTTCCACCACTTGTTGGCGCCGTTGTACGAGTACCAGAGGCCGCCGTCATCGCCGAGGATCACGTGTTGCGTGTTCTTCGGGTTGATCCAGACATCGTGCACGTCGCCATGCGTACCGACGAAACCGCCGACCGCCGAGAAACTCTTGCCGCCGTCTTCAGAGAGGATCAGCGTGCCGTCGGTCTTGAACACGCGATCCTTGTTCAGCGGATCGACGATGAGATTGGCGAAATAGAACGGCCGCCAGACCATCCAGGTGCTCTTGTCGCGCGCTTCCCAGGTGGCGCCGCCGTCGTCGCTGACGAACAGCGCGCTCGCGGTGGATTCGACGAAGGCGTACACGCGCTTGGAGTCCGACGGCGCGATCGCGACCGCGAGGCGACCGTAGGGTTTAGCCGGGAAGCCCTTGTTTGCGCTCTCGGTGATTTCGGTCCAGGTCTTGCCGCCGTCCGTGCTGCGGAACAAGCCGCTGCCGGACGCCGCTTCGGGGCCTTCGCCGCCACTGCGGAAGGTCCAGCCCTTGCGCCGGAAATCCCACAAGCCGGCGAGCAGTACGTCGGGGTTCGTCGGATCCATCGCCAGCGTCGAGCAGCCGGTCGAGAGGTTGCTGCCCTTCAGCACCAGCGACCAGCTCTTGCCGCCGTCCGTGGTCTTGTACAGGCCGCGGTCGGCCGAGTCGCTCCAGAGCCTGCCCGGTGCGCAGGCGTAGACCGTGTCGCTGTTGCGTGGGTCGACCAGGATCTTCGAGATGCGCTCCGAATTTTCGAGGCCGAGATGCGCCCAGGTGTCGCCGCCGTCGGTCGAACGATAGATGCCGTCGCCGATCGAAACGCTGTTGCGCGTCCAGACCTCGCCGGTGCCGACCCAGATCGTCTTCGGGTTCTTCGGGTCGATGGTCACGGCGCCAATCGACTGCACGGCCTCATGGTCGAACACCGGTTTGAACGTCGTACCGCCGTCGAGCGATTTCCAGATACCGCCGCTGGCCGCACCGACGTAAAGCGTGAGCTTGCCGGAGGCGTCGTTGACGGCATCGAACGCGGCGATGCGGCCGCTCATCTGCGCGGAACCGATGTTGCGCGCGCCCAGGCCGGAGATGGCGCCGTCGTCGAAGCGCACGGCGGGATCGGCGGCGAAGGTGGGCGCGGCGAAAGCACAGGCGAGCGCGACGAATAGAATTTTGCGGATCATGTCGGGCTCCTTATTTCTTGGCGGCGGCGGCAGGGAAATGGAATACCGCCGGATCGACCGCGACATTGC
>JAYWBB010000091.1:0-34712 GCA_043781855.1 Nevskia sp.
GTGTACGGCAGTTGCAGACCCCCGTATTCGGCGCCGAATGCCGCCGAGAGAAAACCGCCGTCGAAATAGGCGTGCAGCGCTTCCTTCACTTCGGGGATCATGTGCACACGCGTGCCGTCGAAATGCGGCTCGTTGGCATCGGCCTTCGCGGCATGTGGCAGGAACTGCTCCACGGCCAGCGTATGCGCGGCATCGACGACCTGGTCGAAGGTTGCGCGGTCGTGCATCGCGAAACGTTCATGCCGGCAAAGCGCGGCAGCGTCGAGCAGTTCGTACAGCAGGAAATCGAGATCGCGGCGATTGATGAGAGGGGACACTGGCGGCTCCGTAAACGATGGCTTGCCGCGACGCTAAGCCAGCGCCGGCCGCGCGGCAAGCGAAGCGCACCCCGGACAACGCCGCCGGGCGCGCGACGGTATCCTTGTGATCCTGAAATTCCCGCCGGAGTCGATCATGTCCGCCGTTCCCGCCCACAGCCCTGCCCCTCCGGCCGACGCCGCCGAACTGGAATTGTTTCGCGACAACGTTCGCCGGTTCTTCGCGGAAAACGTCGAGCCGCATTACGAGCAGTGGGAAAAGGCCGGGATTTTCCCGAAGGACCTGTATCTGGAAATGGGCGCCCACGGTCTGCTCTGCATCGATCAACCCGAGGCTTACGGCGGCAGCGGCGCGCCGTTCGAGTTTTCGATGGTCGTGCTTGAAGAGGCTGGGCGCATGGGCTTCCTCGCGCTGGCTTCGAACCTTGCCGTCCACTCCGACATCGTCGCGCCCTACATCCTCCATCTCGGCAGCGAGGACCAGCGGCGCAAATACCTGCCGAAAATGGCGAGCGGCGAATGCATCGGCGCGGTCGCCATGACCGAACCCGGCGCCGGCTCGGATTTGCAGGGGATCAAGACCAGCGCGCTTTCCGATGGAGCCGGCGGCTATCTGATCAACGGCTCGAAAACCTTCATCACCAACGGCCAGCATGCCGGCGTGGTCGTCGTGGCGACCAAGACCGACGCAAAAGGCGGCGCGAAGGGAACGACGCTGTTCACGGTCGATGCCGCGCTGCCGGGCTTCAAGCGCGGCCGCAACCTCGACAAGATCGGCCTGCACGCGGCCGACACCAGCGAGCTGTTTTTCGACAACGTCAACGTCGCCGCGAGCGATGTGCTCGGCCGCGTCGGCGGCGGCTTCGGCCATTTGATCGACGAACTGCCGCGCGAGCGTCTGGCGCTCGCCGTGACGGCCATCGGCCATGCCCAGGGCGCGATGGAAAAGACCATCGAATACGTGATGCAGCGCAAAGCCTTCGGCACCGCCATCGCGGCGTTCCAGAACACCCGCTTCGAACTCGCCAAGGTCAAGACTGAAATCGAAGTGCACCGCGCCTTCGTCGAGAAATGCACCGCGCTTTACGCAAAGAAGAAGCTCGACGTGCCGACGGCGGCGATGGTCAAGCTCGCGACCACCGAGATGGAAGGCCGGGTCACCGACATTTGCCTGCAACTCTTCGGCGGCTACGGCTACATGACCGAGTACCCGATCGGCCGCTACTGGGCCGATGCACGCATTCAGCGCATCTACGGCGGCACCAGCGAGATCATGAAGGAAGTGATCGCGCGCTCGCTCGTGGGACGCGGGTGAGCACGCCCATGAACGAGACTGGCGCGACGCCGCGCAGGGTTGCCGCAGGACGGGGAGCAGACTGGCTGGTCGAAGGTTTCGCGCTGTTTCGCGAGGCGCCGTTACCGTGGATTGGCGTCACCGTGATCTGGGTGATTGCCGTGCTCTTCATTCAGAAAAGCGCGATCGGTTCGCTGCTGATGAATCTGGCCGGCCCGGTGATCGTCGGCGGACTGATGATCGGGGCCAAGGCACAGAGCGAGAAGCAAGCCTTCAAGCTCGACTACCTCTGGGCCGGGTTCTCTGGCGCGCGGCTCGGCCCGCTGTTGATGCTCGGCGTTATCGCCACGCTCGCGATGTTTGCGGTCGTCGTGGCAATCATTGCGGTTATCGGAACCGGCGCGATCAGCGCGATGACTACCGGCGGCAGTATCGAATCGCTCGAGACCAGTACGACCCTGCTGCTTGCCTTGCTGGTCCTGATGGTCATGCTCGTCCCGCTGTCGATGGCGCTCTGGTTCGCACCGGCGCTCGTCGCGCTGCGGGGCCTGGCGCCGGTCGCGGCGGTCAAGGCGAGTTTCAATGGCTGCATGGCCAATATCATGCCGCTGACCGTCAACGGCCTGCTCGCGATCGGGATTGCGATCGTCGCTACGGTCCCGGTCGGGCTGGGCTGGCTGGTGGCGCTGCCGGTGCTGATCAGTTCGGTTTATTTCGGCTACCGCGACATCTACGGCAGCGAAACCTTGCCGTCAGAACCGGTCCGCTAGGGACGCTCTGAAAAACGCTTCGAACCCTTCTCCCTGCGGAGAAGGGTAAGGACGAGGGACTTTCAGTCAAGGACTTGCCCGAGCTTGAACCTCCCTCACCCAACCCGCTCCGGACGCAGAGGGCATTTTCAGAGTTTCCCTGGGTCGGGCACCGCCCTACTTCTTGCTCTTCTGCGACTGTGCCAGCAGCCGCTTCTTCTTCATCTGCTGACGCCCGGTCAGCTCGTTCTTGCGGTCCTTGAACGGGTTGTCGCCGGTCTTGAACTCGAGCTTGAGCGGCACGCCCTTGAGCTTGAAGGCTTCGCGAAACACGTTCGCGAGATAGCTCTTGTAGCTGTCCTTGAGCTTCTCGGTCTGGTTGCCGTGGATCATGATCGCCGGCGGATTGTGGCCGCACTGGTGCGCATAGCGAAGCTTGATACGGCGGCCGAGGATCGCGTGCGGCGCGTGGCGCTCGATAGCCTTTTCGAGCACACGGTTCAACTCCGGCGTCGGCAGTTCGCGCGTCGTCGCCTCATAACCGGCGACGACATCCTCCATCAGTTCGCGCAGACCCGAGCCGTGCAGCGCCGAGATGAAGTTGACCGGAACGTAGTCGAGAAACGGCAGTTTGAAGTCGACCATCTCGCGCACCCACTTGCGCTTGTCGGCATCCAGCCCATCCCACTTGTTGACCGCCAGGACCATCGCGCGGCCATGATGCGCGACGAGACCCATGACCCGCGCATCGTGCACGCCGATTTCATCGTGGGCATCGACCATCGAGATGACCACGTGCGCGCGGTCGATGGCCTGCAGCGCCTTCACGATCGAGAATTTCTCGATGACTTCGGTGACGCGCGCCTTGCGCCGGATACCCGCGGTGTCCATCAGCAGGAACGGCTTGCCGTCCCACACGAAAGGAATGCTGATGGAATCGCGCGTTGTACCCGGCTGATCCGACGACAACACGCGCTCTTCGCCGAGCAGGCGGTTGACCAGCGTAGACTTGCCAGCGTTCGGGCGGCCGACGATGGCCACGCGGATCGTGCCGTCCTCGACGATCGGCTCGCGCGGCGTCACCGGCACCTTCGCCAGCAGCTCGCGCAGCAGCGGCGACACACCGTCGCCGTGCTCGGCGCTGATCAGCGTCGGATCGCCGAGACCCAGCTTGTAGAACTCCGCAACGGCCGCCTTCGAGTAACCCTCGCCCTTGTTCGCCAGGAGTCGCACCGGCTTGTCGAGCTTGCGCAAGGATGCGGCGATATCGATGTCCGAAGGGTTCAGCCCGGCCCTGGCATCGACCAGGAAAAGCACCACGTCGGCGTCTTCGATCGCGATGCGCGCCTGTGCCTCGGCGAGTGCGGCTAAAGCATCGGCCGACTCCGGCATCAAGCCGCCCGTATCGACCACGATGAAGCGCTTGTCCTCGAAGCTGCCCTGCCCGTACTGCCGGTCGCGCGTCAGGCCGGCGTAGTCGGCGACGAGCGCGTCGCGAGTGCCGGTCAGCCGGTTGAAGAGGGTGGACTTGCCGACGTTCGGGCGACCGACCAGCGTGATGACCGGCAGCACCTGCGCTGCGGTCGGTTCGGGGGAGACGGCGGGGATGCTGCTCATGATTGCGGACCATCGGGAAGCGTGGATCGGTCCGGCCAAGCGTAACCCGCTGGTCGGCGCCGTGACGCGCACGCGTGGCGATGCCCGCGCGGCCGCCAGGATAAAAACGACAACGCGAGGACGCGCCTGACACGCGTCCCGCGGAATGACTGCAGACGGCGGCTTGAGCCGCGCGCAAACCTTATTTGACCGGGCCGGCCTGGTAGGCGACGACGTGGCCCTTGATATCGGTGACGTAGAGATGCTTGCCTTCGGCATCGGCGACGGGGGCCGCGATGATCGCGTTGCTGCCGACTTTGGTGCGCGCGACGATACGGCCTTCGCGCGGCTCGAACCAGTGCAGATAGCCCTGGAAATCGCCGGCGACGATGTAGCCGTTGAACGCCGCAGGCGGCGAGAGCCGGCGATATTTGACGCTCTCCTGCTTCCAGATCGCAGCGCCGGTATCGGCGTCGAGCGCCCAGAGCAGGCCGTCGTCGTCGGTGACGTACAAGTGCTTGTCGTCCGACGCGAGGCCGGTGTAGCTCTTGATGCTGCGACGCCAACGACTTTCGCCGCTCACCAGGTCGAGCAGTGCGACGTCGTTGCCGTAGGTCACGACGTAAACGCCGTTCGGACCCGCGAGCAGGTCGGCATCGATATCGGTCAGCCGGTCGAGATCGCCGCGCCCGGTCGGCACCGAGATGTTCTGCTCCCAGGCAACGACACCATCGGCGAGATTCAGCGCCGCGAGCTTGCCGTTGTCCATGCCGGTGAAGACGCGGTTACCGAGAATCAGCGGCTCGGAGAGGCCGCGCAGCGTCAGATTCGGCTCGTTGCGGTCGAAGCTCCAGATGCGCGTGCCATCAGCGGCAGAGATGCCGAATTCGCGGCCATCGCTGGAGCGGACCACGACGACACTGCCGCTGCCGACGGGTGCGGCGAGCACTTCGCTCGGAAAGTGCGAGCGCCAGACTTCCTTGCCATCGGCGCGCGCGAAAGCGATGGCTTCGCCATCGAGCGTGCCGACCAGAACCTTGTCGTCGCTGACGGTCGGGCCGGAAATGATTCGCGCCTTGGTCGCCGTGCGCCAGATCGTGGCACCGGTCTGCGGGTTCATCGCGTAGACACCGCCGTCGATCGCCGCCGCGTAGACCGCATCGGCTTCGACACTCAGACGCAGGCCGGAGTAGAACGTGCCGCCACTGAAGAAGCCGCCATCGAGCAAGCCGCCGCGCGTGCTGCCGTTGCCGGCATCGCGCGACCAGATCTCGACCGGCCGCAGGCCCGGGTTGGCGATCTCGACCAGCTTGGACGGCTCCCGGACCTTGACCTTGCCCGAACAGCCCGCGAGCGCCAGCACGGCGAGCGCGAGCGCGGCGCCGCGCATCGGCGTCATGAACGCACCGGTGCGGCTTCGGCGAGATCGTCCAGTTTCTGCTGCAAGCCTTCGCGGCTCGGCGCCTGGGCCGCCGGGTCGACCTTCTCCAGCGCCTGCTCGTAGGCCGCGCGCGCGGCGGCACGATCGCCCTGCGCCAGCTTGATGTCGCCTTTCAATTCGGCGTAGAGGCCGGCATAGGCGCCGGCATCGCCGTCGAGCAGCTTCAGCGCATCCTCCGGCTTGCCCTGCTGCCAGAGCACCCGCGCCAGCCGCAGTTCGATCAGCGGCTTCAGCGCCTGGTCATCGCCGTGGTCGGCGGCCCAGGCGAGGCGCGTCCGCGCGTCGTCGAGCTTGCCGGCATCGACGGCGGCCTGGGCCAGCTTCAGGGCGCCTCCGGCCGCGTAAGGCGTGTTGGCGAAATCCTTGACCAGACGATCGGTCATCTGCACCGCTTCGTCGTACTTGTTCGCGACAACGGCCTTCTTGAGATCGTCGAACATGCGCGCGCCCTCGGCGCGGTGCGCGTCGCGGCTGCGGCCATAGGCTTCCCAGCCGAAGATCGCGGAAAGACCCAGCGCCAGGCCGGCCACCAGCGGCTTCCAGTTTTCTTTCCACCACCGGCGAAGATCTTCAATCTGGGCTTCGTCGTCGTAATGCGTGCTCATGAGCGTCTTCTTCGTCTCGTGTTCGGGGGAATTGCGCAGCGAATACGGGCTAGAGCGCCAGCCGCCGGGCCAGGTGTGAGTCAAGTTCGGACCAGGGGCAGACAAAGGCGTCGCCTTCGCCGCGCAGTGATTTTACTTGAACTGAGCGCGCAGCGGCTTCGTCGTCGCCGAGCACCAGCGCGTAACGCGCGCCGCTGGTATCGGCGCGCTTCAATTGCGACTTCAGACCGCCGCCGCCGGCGTTCAGCACCAGCCGCAGTTCCGGCCGCATCGTGCGCAGCATTTCGGCCAGCTTCAGGGCTTCCCGCTCCGCCGCCGCGCCGAAGCGGCAGAAGTAGACGTGGGCGCGGTTGTCGACCACCGGCACGTTCTGCAGGGCCATCAGCGCGATCAGGCGCTCGATGCCAAGACCAAAACCCACGCCGGTTGTCTGCGGGCCACCGAGCTGCTGCACCAAGCCGTCGTAGCGGCCGCCGGCGCAGACCGCGCTCTGCGCGCCGAGCTGTGTGGTCGTCCACTCGAAGACGGTGTGCGTGTAGTAGTCGAGCCCGCGCACGAGGCGCGGGTTGACGACGAACGCAATGCCGAGATCGTCGAGCCCCTGTTTCACCGCCGCGAAATGCGCGAGCGAGGCTTCGTCGAGATGATCGAGCAGCTTCGGCGCCGCGGCGATCACCGGCTGCATGGCCGGCGCTTTTGAGTCGAGTACGCGCAGCGGATTGGTGAGCAGCCGTCGCTTCGAATCCTCGTCGAGCGCGGCTTCATGGCGGCCCAGATAGTCGACGAGTGTCGCGCGATGCACCGCGCGTGAGGCCAGCGTGCCGAGCGTGTTGAGCTCGAGCTGGAACCCGGACATGCCGAGTCGGCGGAAGAGTTGTGCCGCGATCGCGATGACTTCGACATCGGCATCGGGTGTGGCAATGCCGAAGGCTTCGACATCGAGCTGATGAAACTGCCGGTAGCGCCCGGCCTGCGGCCGCTCGTAGCGGAATACCGGGCCGGTGCACCAGATGCGCTGCTGCTGGTTGAACAGGATGCCGTGCTCGATGCCGGCGCGGACCACGCCGGCGGTCAGCTCCGGACGCAAGCTGAGATTCTCGCCGCCGCGATCCTCGAAGCTGTACATCTCTTTCTCGACCACATCGGTGACTTCGCCGACTGCGCGTTTGAACAACTCCGTGCGCTCGACCACCGGCAGCCGCAGCTCGCCGTAACCGTAAGCGGCAAAAACTTGCGCGGCCACGGCATGCACCTGCTGCCAGGCCGCAGAATCGGCCGGCAATACATCGTTCATGCCGCGGACGGATTGGATTTTCATGGCTCGGCTTGCAGCGCGCGAAGCGCCGGGGAAATGCGATCGGCGTTCAGGGAATCGTGATGCGCGCTGTGGAATCGGCGCGAACGTAGGGTGTTAGATCGAAGGGCTTGCCGTCGTCCTCGATCCTGACGCCCGGCGCATTGCCGATATGCAGCGCATACGGCTTGCGTCCGACCAGACGCTGACGGTCGCCCGCCTGAACCAGGCCGGACAAGAGCAGCCTGCCGTCGGCATCGTCGACGCGAACCCAGGAAGTCGATTTGAAAGTCAGCACGAGGCCGCCGGATTCCGCCGCCGTTTCGACCGGCGCGGTTCCGGTCGCCGCGACGGTTGACGGCGCCGCGCCAGACGGCTCGCTGCCTGGGACAACAGCGCCCGGAGCCGCTTCTGTCGAAGCTGGCGCCAATGAGGCGGCGGGACTTTCGGTCGCCGGAGTCGCCGGTGCGACGGGCGCCGGCTGCGGCAACGCCGGTTCTACTGCGGCGGGCGCCACAGGCTTGCGAAGCAGCCCCCACACGTCGGGATCATTCGTGAGAAACCAGGCCAGCGCGCCCAGTACTGCGGCGCCCAGGACGACACCGACCGTGCGCCCGCCCATGCCGCGTCGGTGCAGCCGTGTGGTGCTCATCGTCTGATTGCCGCCGAGCAGCAGCTTGGTCGGCGCCGGCGGCGCCCGAGGTGCGACCAGACGCTCATAAGCGGACAGCAGATCGGCTGCGTTCAGGCCGAGCACCTTGGCGCACTTGCGGTAATAACCGCGTACGTAGACCGCTTCGGCGAGGACCGCGAAATCGTCGCACTCCAGCGATTCCAGCGTGCTGCGCGCGAGCTTGGTCTGGACCGCCAGTTCTTCGAGGCTCAGGCGTGCGCGCTCACGGGCCTGCCGGATCGCCAGTCCCGGGCCGTCCTGAGAAACAAATCCCTGCGCCGGATCCATGGACTCGGTAGCGGCCAGCAAAGCCGGAGGAATGGAATCAGTGGTCATGGCGCGGACGATTTTTTCAGCAATTGGACGGCTTGGTCGGATTCCGGAAACTCGCGCAGAAGTTTAATCTCGTAACGCTTTGCCGCGTCGGCGTCGCCGAGCTGACGTTCGCTGTTCGCGGCGATGAACAGGAGTTCCGGCGTCAGCTTCGCAGACCGTTCGTAACGCTGCACAAACGCCCGCGTGCGCAGCCAGTCCTGCTTCTCGAAGGCCAGCGAGGCGATCTGTGCCAGCGCATCGGTGAATTCCGGATTCAATTTCAGGGCCTGACGGAAATCTTCCTCGGCACGGGCGGCATCGCCAGCCTCGCGGGCGCAGACGCCAGCATTGGTCCACGCCGCTTCCGGCGTCGAATAATTGCGATCGCGCAGCGCCAGCATGAATTCCTTGTCGGCCTCGGCAGTTTTCCCCACGGCGCAGAGCAGCACGCCAAAATTGTTGTGCGTCGAGGAATCGTTGCCGTCGAGCGACACGGCGCGCCGATACTCTTTCTCGGCCTCGCTCTTGTCGCCGCGTTGCGCGAGCACGAAGGCCAGTGCGGTATGCCCGGGTGCGTAATTCTCATCCTGTTCGACGGCCCGGCGCAGTTTTTCTTCCGCGACGTCGAAACGGCCTTGACGTGCGTAGTCGACACCCAGCTGCGTATTGATCTTCGCCGCTTCGCCGAGGTTTGCCGGCGTCTGGACGCGCGCGTTGCCCGTCGGCTGTTCCGTGACGCAGGCGGCCAGCGTCAGCGCGCCAGCGGCAAGGCAGAGCGCGAGACGACGACTCACTGCACTTTGACCGGGATATCGCCCAGGCGATTCTTCTGTCGCGACTGGACGCGCCCCACCCACTGACCGCAGGAAAGATGCGAGCCACCGAGCAGAGGCTCCGCGTGCTTTTCGCGGAGATGCGAGCAAGGTGAGTCGGCTTTGGCCTGCGTGGTCACTGGACGCGCACCGGAATATCGCCGAGGCGGTTTTTCTGGCGCGACTGGACGCGCCCCACCAACTGACCGCAGGCCGCGTCGATATCGTCACCGCGGGTGCGGCGAGTCATGGTCAGCAGACCCTTCGCGCGCAGAATGTCAGAAAACTGCTGGATGACTTCCGGCTTCGAGCGCTTGTAGCGCGTGTTCGGAAAGGCATTGAATGGAATCAGGTTGACCTTCGCCGCGTGGCCATTGAGCAGCCGCGCCAGTTCGCGCGCGTGCTCGGGCTTGTCGTTGACGCCGTCGAGCATCACGTACTCGTAGACGATGTGCGCCTTGCGGTCCTTGCCGGCGAGATAGCGACGGCAGGCTGCCATCAGTTCGGCGATCGGATACTTCTTGTTGAGCGGCACGAGCTGGTCGCGCAGCGCATCGTTCGGCGCGTGCAGCGAGATCGCGAGCGCCGTGTCGACATCGCCGCCGAGACGGTCGATGAACGGCACGAGGCCGGAGGTCGAGACCGTGACGCGGCGCTTGGAAAGACCGAAGCCGAAATCGTCGAGCAGAATGCGGATCGCCGGCAATACGTTGCCGTAGTTCGCCAGCGGCTCGCCCATGCCCATGAAGACGACGTTGGAAATCACGCGCTCATTTTGAAAGTCGCCGCCCAAAGTCTTCGCCGCAAACCAGACCTGCGCGACGATTTCGGCCGTGCTCATGTTGCGCGAGAAACCGCCTTGGGCGGTCGAGCAGAACGAGCAGTCCATCGCGCAGCCCGCCTGCGAAGAAATGCACAGCGTGCCGCGGTTGGTTTCGGGAATGTAAACGGTCTCGATCATCGTCACCGGCTTGCCTTCGGCCGTTTCGAGTTGCAGCACCCATTTGCGCGTGCCGTCGGTCGAAACCTGCTCGGTGACGAGTTCGGGCGGGCGGATCACGAAATGCTCGGCGAGCCGCGCACGCAGTGCCTTGCCAAGGTTGCTCATCTGCTCGAAGTCATCGACACCGCGCCGGTAGATCCAGAGCATGACCTGATCGGCGCGGTAGCCGGCCTCGCCCATCGCCGCGAACTGCTCGCGCAGCGCGGTGCGATCAAGACCGAACAGATTGATGCGGGGTTCGATGCGCGCCGCGACCTCGCCCACTTCGCGGGCTTGAATATCGGCCTGGATGGCAGCGTCGGTCATAGGACTCCGGCTCAGCGCGTGCGCGGCGCGAGTTCGGTGATGCGGAAGAAATAGTTGATCTCGTTCGCCGCGTTCTCGGCGCTGTCGGAACCGTGCACGGCGTTCTCGTCGATCGAGTCGGCGAAATCCGCGCGGATGGTGCCGGGGGCGGCCTTTTTCGGATCGGTCGCGCCCATGATGTCGCGGTGCTTGGCAATGGCGTCCTCGCCTTCCAGAACCTGGATGATGACCGGGCCGGAAATCATGAACGATACGAGGTCCTTGAAGAACGGACGGGCGCTGTGCACGGCGTAGAAACCTTCCGCCTCGGCGCGGGTCATCTGCTCCATGCGCGCGGCGATGATGCGCAGGCCGGCCTTCTCGAAGCGCGAATAAATCTGGCCGATGACGTTCTTGGCGACGGCGTCGGGCTTGATGATGGAAAGAGTGCGTTCAACCGCCATGATGTGATCCCGTGGAATGGTGAAAATGCCCGGACTGGGGCGAAACCACAGGATTTTAGCGGTTTACTCTCACCTACGGCAATCGGCGGCGGTGTAGCGCGTGTTCAGACCGCGAAGCTTTCGCCGCAGCCGCATTCGCCGGTGACATTCGGGTTGCGGAACTTGAAGGCCTCGTTGAGGCCGTCGCGCTGAAAGTCGAGGGTCAGGCCGTCGAGCATCGGCAGATGGTCTTTCGCCACGAAGACCTTGGCGCCAAAGGCGTCGAACACTTCATCGTCGGCGCCGATGTCGTCGGCGTAGTCGAGGACATAGGCATAGCCGGAGCAGCCGGATTTCTTGACCGCCACGCGCAGTCCCAAGCCCTTGCCACGACGGGCAAGCTGCGCCTGGATGCGGCGGGCGGCGGATTCGGTCAGTTCGATGCTCATGTTTTCTCCTGCTTGAGATGAGCGAGCGCCGCGCGCAGCGCGTCCTCGCCCAACAATGCACAGTGGGCGCGATCGTCCGGGATTTCAAGCTCGGAACGCAACCGTTTCGCGGTCAAGGCGGCCAGTTCCTCGGCGGCTTTTCCCTGCGCCCATTCGGCGATCCAGGCGCCCACGGCGATCGAGGTCGGGCAGCCGTACGCGCGGAAGCGGGCGTCGGCGACCACGCCGTGGGCGAATTGCAGTTGCAGCCGGAGCACCGAACGCGCGGCCGGCGTGCCGGCCTGCCCGCTGACGACGCCGGGCGTCTCGGCGATGAATTCGCCGGCACGCGGCGCCGCGTTGAACAGCCGCCAGACGTGCAACGCGTAGCCGAACGGGTTGTCGTCGCTGTCTTCGACCTCGGTGTTCATGGTTTCCACAACGGCGACAATCCTCTAAGCCACTGTACTTGCCGAATGATTTTTCCGGCGACCGTCTCGATATCGGCCATCGTCGTGCGCCGACCGAACGAGAAGCGCAGGCTCGCGTTGGCCAGCTCATCGTCGCGCCCGAGCGAGCGCAACACGTACGAAGGTTCCGCTGTCGCCGACGAACAGGCCGAGCCGCTCGATACCGCGATTTCCGGCAGCGAAGCCCGCAGCGCCTCGCCCTCGACACCCTCGAAACTGAGGTTCAGCAAATGCGGCGCGGCCGCCTGCCCGGCCGAGCCATCCGGCCCGTTGCGGTGCACGCCGGGCAGATTGCGCAGCCGCGCCCAGAGCGCGTCGCGAAGGCCGGCGAAGTGGGTAACGTCGCGCTCGAAGTCGCCGACTGCAATATCGAACGCCGCGCCCATGCCGACGATCTGGTGCGTCGCCAGCGTACCGGAACGCATGCCCTGCTCATGGCCGCCGCCATGCATCTGCGGCGCAAGACGGGCTCTGGGCTTGCGTCGAACGAACAGCGCGCCGACGCCCTTGGGCCCGTAGAGCTTGTGCGCGGACAGCGACAGCAGATCGACCGGCGTCGTCTCCAGATTGATCGAAAGCTTGCCGGCCGCCTGCGCGGCATCGACATGAAAAAGAATGCCGCGTTCGCGCAACAACGGCGCGAGCCGCTCGATGTCCTGCACCACACCGATTTCGTTGTTGACCCACATCAGCGAGACCAGCACGGTGTCCGGCGTGATCGCGGCCATGACCTGCTGGGGGCTGACGAAGCCGAGCCGATCCGGTTTCAGATAGGTGACGCCAACGCCGAGCGTTTCGAGCTGGCGGCAGGTATCGAGCACGCATTTGTGCTCGGTGCGGGAGGTCACGACATGCACCGCGCGTCCGGCCTTCGGCAGGCCGCGAAATTCCAGCGCGCCTTTGAGCGCGAGGTTGTTCGACTCGGTCGCGCCCGAGGTCCAGATGATCTCCGGGACTTCGGCGCCGATGAGTGCTGCGACCTGCGCGCGCGCGCGCTCGACCGCCGCCCGCGCCTTGAAGCCGGGGCCATGCGTGGAGGCCGGATTGCCGTGCAGGCCGTCGGGCCTCAGGTACGGCAGCATCGCCTCGAAGGCGCGCTCGTCGAGCGGCGTCGTAGCGGCGTAATCGAGATAGATCATCGCGTCACGGGTCAGGCTGCGGCCTGCCGGCGCAGCTCGCCGAACACGGCAAGGAAGCGATCGACCTCGGCTTCGGTGCTGTCGACGCCAAGGCTGACCCGAATTGCGCTGAACGCGACCGCGCGAGCGAAGCCCATGCCGAGCAGCACATGGCTCGGCTCGCCGGTACCGCTGGCGCAGGCCGAGCCGCTCGATACCGCGATGCCTTTGCGGTCCAGCGCCATCAGCAGCGCCTCGCCTTCCCAGCCGGCGACGCCGAATTGCGTGGTGTTGGGCAGACGGGGCGCGCGCTCGCCGAAAATGGTGATGCCGCGCAGCGGTTGCAGACCGGCTTCGAGCCGGTCGCGCAGCGTCCGCAACTTTGTGGCGCGGGCATCGAGTTCGGCTGTGGCGAGTTCGGCCGCAACACCAAATCCGACAATCGCCGCGAGGTTTTCGGTGCCGCCACGCAGTCCGCGCTCCTGCCCGCCGCCGTGAAGTTGGGTCGTCAAGCCCACGTCCGATTTCACCAACAGTGCGCCGATACCCTTGGGGCCGTAGAGCTTGTGCGCGGACAGACTCATGAGATCGGCGCCGCTCGCGGGTCCGGACCAGTATTGGGCCAGCGGAATCTTGCCCGCCGCCTGCACGGCATCGGCGTGCAGCAATGCGCCGGCCGCGTGCACCATGACAGCGGCACGCGGCAAGTCCTGGATCACGCCGGTCTCGTTGTTCGCAACCATGACCGCCGCGAGCCGCAGCGGGCCGCGCGCAAGCTGGGCTTCAAAAGCCGACCAGTCGACGAGGCCATCGCGAGTGACCGCGATCGTTTCCACACCCCAGCCGTGCACGCGCAGCGACTCGGCGGCTTCGAGCACGGCCGGGTGCTCGGTCGCGGCGTAGAGCACGCGCGTCGGCGGTGCGCCCTCGGTCAAACCTTTGAGCGCGAGGTTGTTCGACTCGGTCGCGCCCGAGGTCCAGGTCAGCTCGGAAGGCTGCGCGCCCGCAAGCGCGGCGACCTGCACGCGCGCCGCTTCGATCGCATCACGCGCAGCACGACCGTAGCGGTGCACGCTCGAGGCATTGCCATACGGCCCGCTGAGATATGGCAGCATCGCCTCCAGCACGCGCGGATCCAGCGGCGTCGTCGCGTTGCAATCGAAGTAGATCGCCATGCGTTTCAGACCTCGCGCTTGAGCTTCGATTCCGCCGGCTTCTCGTTGCCGAATGCCGCGCCCACGGCTGCTGCCCCGCCGCAGAAATCCGGCAGGTCGAGCTTCGACATCTCCAGCTCCGGCATGCGCGAGTCCATCTGGTGCAGGAGCCGGCAGATCTGCACCAACCGTTCGTCCTGCTCCTGGATATGTTCGAGCATCGCGCCGATGGCGTTGGCGATCGGGTCCGGCAGGTCGCGGCTCAAACCGTAGGCGTCGAAGCCGAGAGTTTTAGCAATTTGGACGACCTTCTCGGAAGGCGCGGCGGTTTCCTGCACGAAGCGCGCCGGAATGCCCACGACCGTCGCACCGGCCGGCACTTCCCTGACCACGACCGAGTTGGACCCGATGCGCGCGCCAGCGCCGACCATGAAGGGCCCCAGCACTTTGGCCCCGGCGCCAACGACGACCTTGTTGCCGAGCGTCGGATGGCGCTTGCCGGCGTTCCAGCTGACACCGCCGAGTGTGACGCCGTGGTAGAGCGTGCAGTCGTCGCCGATCTCGGCGGTCTCGCCGATCACCACCCCCATGCCGTGGTCGATGAACAGGCGCCGGCCAATCATGGCGCCGGGGTGAATTTCGATGCCGGTCAGCCAGCGCGCCAGATGCGAATTGAAACGCGCGAGCCACTTGCAGCCATGCGTCCACAGCCAGTGGCTGATGCGATGACCCCAGACTGCGTGCAGGCCCGGGTAGCAGGTCAGCACCTCCCAGCTGTTGCGGGCGGCGGGATCGCGCGCGAACACGGCGCGGATGTCGTCTCTGATTCGGTCGAACATTGATGAGTCCTTTGACTGCCGATTTTACGCCGACCGGCAAAAGGCTTCCTCACTCCGTTTTTTCAGACGGCGGCGCAGCGTGTCGATCCAGACTTTCCTCGACCGAGGTCAGGATTCCGCGCAGGATGTTCATCTCGTGGCTGTCGGGCTCGCCACGTCCGAACAGCCGGCGCATGCGCCGCATGATGAAGCGCGGTGCGGCGGGATCGAGAAAGCGCGTACGAATCAGCACGCGCTCGAAGTGACCAAAGAAATACTCCATGTCCTTCTGCGGCACGGGCACATGCTCGGGAATTTCCGCGAGCTTTGCTCCCGCAGCCAGGCGCAGTTCATAGGCCATGATCTGCACGGCGGCGGCGAGGTTCATCGAGCCGAATTCGGGATCGGTCGGAATTGCGACCGCCTCCTGGGCATGGTCGAGTTCCTCGTTGGTCAGGCCGATGCGCTCGCGCCCGAACACCAGCGCGATTTTTCCGGGATGCACGCCGGTCGCCAGTCGCTCGACGCATTCGCGCGGCGTCGAGAACGGAATCGAGACGTAGCGGACGCGCGCCGTCGTCGCGATCACATGAGCGCAGTCGGCGACGGCTTCGGCGAGGCTCGGAAAGATCAGCGCCCGTTCGAGGATTTCATCGGCGCCCGAAGCAAGTGCCGTCGCCTGCGCATCCGGAAACAGGTGCGGCGATACCAGCGCGAGTTCCTTCAGGCCCATGTTCTTCATCGCCCGCGCCGCCGAGCCGATGTTGCCGGGATGGCGGGTTGCGACGAGAACGACGCGAATGCGGGATAATAATTCCACTGCTTGTTTTACAAACCGATCCGTTGGGCCGGAGAGTTTCAAGCTTCCGCCCCGCAGTTTCCAGTCCGTCCACCTCGGGACGCTGGCTTGGCGTCACCGATCACTGGACCGTACGCTCATGCATCCGCTCGTCACCATCGCCACGAACGCTGCGCGCGCCGCGGGCAATTTCATCATGCGCAACCTCGATCGCGTCGACCAGCTCCAGATCGAGCGCAAGGGCCGCAACGATTTCGTGACCGGGGTCGACCGCGGTGCGGAGAGCGAGATCATCAAGATCATCCGCAAGGCCTACCCGCAGCACGCGGTGCTCGCGGAGGAAGGCGGCGCCAGCGGTGACAGCGAAGTGGTCTGGATCGTCGACCCGCTCGACGGCACGACCAACTTCCTGCACGGCCTGCCGCATTTCGCGGTGTCGATCGGCATCCAGGTTCGTGGCCGGCTCGAACACGGAGTGATCTACGCGCCCTGCACGCAGGACCTCTACTGCGCATCGCGTGGCAGCGGCGCCACGCTCAATAACCGCAAGCTGCGCGTCACCACGACCAACAACCTCGACAGCGCCCTGATTGGCACCGGCGTACCGATCGACACCGGCTTGCTCGATGCCTACATGCCGATGCTGCGCATGGTCGCCGAACGCACGGCCGGCGTGCGCCGCGCCGGCAGCGCGGCGCTCGATCTCGCGTACGTCGCGGCCGGCCGGCTCGATGGTTTCTGGGAACTCGGCCTGAAACCCTGGGATATCGCAGCAGGCCTCGTTCTCGTCCAGGAGGCGGGTGGCCTCAGCAGCGAGATTTACGGCGCCGCCGATGCGCTGACCACGGGGAACGTTCTTGCCGCCGGGCCGAAGCTCCATCCGCTGCTGAGTGAAATGCTGCAAAGCGTCGCGCGGAACGAAAAGCCGGCCGGTTGACTCTGAGGGACTGAAGGCCTGCGTTCAGGTCCGACTGTTTCCCTCTGGAGAGAAGCCATGCGCTACGGATTCATCATTGCGGGTTTGATCATTGCGGCCATCGGCGTCGCCGGCGTGATGGGCAAGTTCGAGTATCAGAAAACCGACACGCTATTGCAGGTCGGCGACATCAAGGCCGACGTCAAGCACGACAAGACGGTGCCGCAGTGGGCAGGCATCCTGGCCCTGGTCGTCGGCGGCGGTCTGGTACTGGTCGGCGCGGTCAAGAAAAGCTGAGGTCGACGCCAACGAAAAACGGCGGTCCGGGTTCGTCCGGATCGCCGTTTTTTGTATGTCGTTCCGGAACGCGGTTCAGACCACGGCGCCGTCGTTCTCGGCCTTGGCCAGCTTCTCGGCCTTGAGCTTTTCGTCCTTCTCTTCCGGTGGCAGCAAGTCTTCGCGCTTGAGATTGAGCAGCACCGTGACGCCGGACGACACATAGATCGACGAGTAGGTCGCGACCAGCACGCCGACGATCATCGCGACCGAAAAGCCGTGCACGCTCTTGCCGCCGAAGAAGTACAACGACGACAGCACCATCAGCACCGTGAAGTGGGTGATGATCGAGCGCAGCAACGTCTGGTTGATCGAGAGGTTGATGATGTCGTGGACGCTGCGCTTGCGCAGCCCGATCAGGTTCTCGCGGATACGATCGAAGATCACGATCGTCTCGTTGTTCGAATAGCCGAGCATCGCGAGGATGCCGGCGAGCACGGTCAGGTCGAACTCCTCCTGGATCAGCGAGAGAAAGCCCAGCGTCATGATCGCGTCGTGCGTCAGGGCCGCTATCGACCCGAGCGAGAATTTCCATTCGAAGCGGAACGCGACATAGATGCCGATACCGAGGAAGGCCGCGAGCAGCGCCAGTACGCCGTCTTCCTTCAGTTCCTCGCCGACCTGCGGCCCGACGAATTCGATACGCCGCAAGGTCACGTTGTTGGCCTTCGCGCCGAGTGCTTCGAGCACCTTGGTGCTGATCTCGGCGGAGCTCGAACTCGGGTCGGGCAGAAGGCGGATCAGCACCTGCGAGGTGCCGCCGAAATACTGCACGATCGCTTCGGAATAGCCGCCCTTGCCGAGGTCGGTGCGGACCTTGTCCAGTTCCACCGTCTGCGGATAGACGACCTCGACCAGCACGCCGCCCTTGAAGTCGATGCCGAGGTTCAGACCGCGCGTGAAGATGCAGAAGATCGCGGCGAGCGTCAGCAGGCCGGAAATCACCAGGGCGCGCTTGCGCTGCGCCATGAAGTCGATGTTCGGGACTTTGGAGAATATGCGCATGGGGAATCTCAAGACGATCGTGGGTTGTTGGTTTCTGCTTCTCTGGAAACTAACAACTGGAAACTGGAAACTGCTTCATCACACCGGCAGGTCTTTCAGCTTGCGATTGCGCAGCACGTAATAAGCGATGGTGCGGGTGCCGATGATCGACGTGAACATCGAGGTGCCCAGGCCAAGCGCCAGCGTGATCGCGAAGCCCTTGACCGGGCCGGCGCCAAGCGTGAACAGCACGAGTGCTGCGATCAGCGTCGTCACGTTGGAATCGGCGATGGTCAGGAACGCGCGCTCATAGCCGAGCGTCATCGCCTGATGCGGCGGAAAGCCCATCCGCAGCTCCTCGCGGATGCGTTCGTTGATCAGCACGTTGGCGTCGACCGCCATGCCGAGCGTCAGCACGATGCCGGCGATGCCGGGCATGGTCAGTGTGGCGCCGAACAGTGAGAGCGCGGCGACGATCAGGACCACGTTCAACGCCAGCGCGATGTCGGCGAAGACGCCGAACAGGCTGTAGTAGACGACCATGAACGTCACCACGAAGATGAAGCCGGCGACTGCCGCGTACGTGCCCTTGCGGATGTTGTCGGCGCCGAGGCTGGGGCCGACGGTGCGCTCTTCAACGATCGCGATGGGTGCTGCCAGCGCGCCAGCCTTGAGCAGTTGCGCGAGGTTGCTGGCTTCCTTGTTGCTGAGGCCGGTGGTCTGGAAGCGCGAGCCGAACACGCCCTGAATCGTCGCGACCGAAATGACCTCCTGAACATTGCGGCGCTCGCGGATCGGATCGCCCTGCGCATTTTTCGTCGTCGTGTACTGCACTTCCTTGAACACGACGGCCATTGGATGACCGACGCTCTTGCTGGTGAACTCCAGCATCTTCTTCGCACCGGCCGCGTCGAGCGTGACGCTTACTGCGGGCGTGCCGCTTTGCTGATCGACCGTCGGCTGCGCGCTGGTCAGCTGCGCGCCGCTGGCGATGACTTCGCGCTTGAGCAGGTAGGGCCGATGCGTGTCGCGGTGATAAAACAGCTCATCGCCCGCAGGAATCACGCCGCCGGATGCGGCCGCATTGGCGTCGCCGCTTTCGTCGACGGCGCGGTATTCGAGCGTGGCGGTCGCGCGCAGACGCTCCTTGATGTCCCCGGAATCCTGTACACCCGGCAGCTGCACGACGATACGGTCCGCACCCTGCTTCTGGATGATCGGCTCGGCCACGCCGAACTGGTTGACGCGGTTGCGCAGCGTGATCAGGTTCTGGTCGACAGCGGAGTCGACGATGCGCTTCGCTTCCTGCACCGAGACACGCGCCTCCAGCGTCGGCGTCGCGGCGTCGCCCGCCGTGGTCAGCGTCAGTTCGCGGTATTCGCGGCCGATCAGGCTCCGCGCGCGGTCGAGCTTCTCGGCATCGGCGAATTCCAGCACCAGCGCGTCGCCGACCGCCTTGCGCGAGGTATAGCGAATATCGTTCTTGCGCAGCAACGCCGGAATGTCGTTGCCGTAACGCTCTACGGCAGCCTTGCGCGCATCGGCAACATCGACTTCGAGCAGGAAATACACGCCACCGCGCAAATCGAGACCGAGCGTCATCGGCTTGGCGCCGATTGCGTGCAACCAGGCTGGCGTGCGGCGCGCGAGATTCAGCGCGATGACGTAACCGTCGCCGAGATCGCGCTTCAGCGCTTCCTGGGCCTTGAGCTGAAGCTCTGGCGTGGCGAGGCGCACGACCCATTGCTTGCCTTCGCGGCGCGAGGCTTTCGGCACGATGGCCTCTGTGCCCATCGTCTTGTCGATCGTCGCGCCGAAGTCCGCCGGCAGTGCGTCGCCGGAGGTCGTGGCGATCTGCACCGCGACGTCCTCGCCGTAGAGATTGGGCAGTGCGTAGACCACGCCGATCAGGGTGACGACGATCAGCGTGATGGTTTTCCAGAGCGGATATTGCGGCATGTCAACCAGCGCTTTTTTATTGAATAGGCCGGCACATTGGGCGTGCCGGTCTCGAACAGGACGTTCCTACAGATTTTTCAGGGTGCCTTTGGGCAGCACGCTGGTGATCGCGCTCTTCTGCACCTTGACCTCGATCTTGTCGGCGATTTCGAGCGTCACGTAGTTCTCGCCGATGCCGGTAATGCGGCCCGTGAGACCGCCGCTGGTGACGGCTTCGTCGCCCTTGGCCAGCCTGGTCATCATTTCGCGGGCCTCGCGGCTGCGCTTCATCTGCGGCCGGATCAGCATGAAATAGAACAGCGGCACCAGCACGAACAGCGGCCAGGTCGCGCCGAGCAGGCTGGGTTGGCCAGATGCGCCGGCAGTCTGGGCCTGGGCCACGGGGATAAAGAAATCGAGGAGTTGCAGCACGGGTAAAAAACCTGAGGATTCCGGAAAGGCGGCGATTATGCCACACGCTTCCGCGCCTTCCTGCAAGGCTCCGGCGCGGTGATAATCTTTGCCCGCAGCCCCTCCATCGTTGGAAGGATTTCCATGCAGGATTCAACCTCTACTCCGGCCGCCGGCACGCGCCATCGCGATGGTCTCGCGGCCCTGCTCGGTATCGGCGCAATTGCGGCGATCCTGGTCCTCGGATACCGGCCAGGTCCGCCGATCGCGGAACCAGCGGCCGCCATTGCCAGCATTGGGACGCCCGTTGACAAGCTGCAGGGCGCATACGATCTGAACATTGCCATGACTCTCGCCGGCCGTGAGTTGCCGCCCGGAACCGATAGCTACTATTTCTTCGCCTTCGTCGAAGAGACTCCGGCGGAACAGGAGATCGCCGAACTCGCGGAGAAATTGCAGCAGGCCTCGAAGGAACACGATTTCCTCGGCATCACCGGTCCGGATGCCGAACGGAACCGCCGCAATCTGCTCAGCGCGCTCTCGGCGACCCGTGGCCGCGATCTCGGCGGGGTCGTCATCATCTATCTCGGGCCGCCGGCGCACAAAGCGGAGATCGGAACCGCAGTGAAAGCGGCCGGCGCGCAACTCCGCTTCATCGCCTACCCTGGCGACGGCCCGCAGACCTGAGCGACAGCGTCCAGCCCCGCCATGCTAGCCTTTCATGGGTTCCCTTTTTCCTTCCCGGAGTTGCTCCAGTCATGGCGACCTACACAGCGCCCGTGCGCGAAATCCAGTTTGTCCTGAACGATGTCCTCGACGTCGGTCGCCTGAGCGCGATCCCCGCGTTCGCCGATGCCACACCCGATACGCTGAACGGTCTGATCGACGAGGCGGCGAAGCTCATCGAGGCGGTGATCGCGCCGCTGAACGCGACCGGTGATGCCGAAGGCTGCAAGTGGAAAGACGGCGAAGTGACTGTGCCGAAAGGCTTCGCCGAAGCCTATGCGCAGTATTGGCAGGCCGGCTGGGTCGGCATCGCGAACCCGCCCGAATATGGCGGCGCCGGCCTGCCGTTCACGCTCGGCAAGGTCATCGACGAAATGCTCTGCTCGGCCGACGTCGCGTTCGCGCTGTATCCGGGCCTGACCATCGGCTGCTTCGAAGCGATCCTCGCGAAGGGTTCAGACGAGCTCAAGCAGATCTATCTGCCCAAGCTCGGCACCGGCGAGTGGACCGGCACGATGTGCATTACCGAACCGCAGGCCGGTTCCGACCTCGCCGCGGTCAAGACCCGGGCGACGCCGAACGGCGACGGCTCCTACGCGCTCGATGGCGGCAAGATTTTCATCACCTCCGGCGAACACCGGCTGGCCGACAACATCATCCACTTCGTGCTCGCGCGTTTGCCCGATGCGCCGATGGGTGTGAAAGGTTTGTCGACCTTCGTGGTGCCGAAATTTCTGGTCAATGCCGACGGCGGCATCGGCGCACGCAACCCGGTTCGCTGCACGGCAATCGAACACAAGATGGGCATTCACGGCTCGGTCACCTGCGCCTTGCAATTCGAGGGCGCGCAGGGCTGGATGATCGGCGCGCCGAACACCGGCATCCAGAACATGTTCGTGATGATGAATCTCGCGCGCATCCTGGTCGGCATGCAGGGGCTCGGCCTCTGTGAACTGGCCACGCAGAACGCGATCGCCTACGCCAAGGATCGCAAGCAGGGCAAGGCTTTCAATGGTGGCGACACCATCGTCGATCATCCCGACGTGCGCCGCATGCTGCTGACCATGAAGGCGACGACCGAAGGCGCGCGCGTGCTGGCCTACGAGACCGGCCTGTATGTCGATCTTGCCGGTCATCATCCCGATGCGGCGGTGCGCGAAGAAGCTGCCGACTGGGTCGAGCTGAACACGCCGCTGGTCAAGGCGTTCTGCACCGACTCCGCATTCGACCTCGGCAGCCTCGCGATACAGGTTTACGGCGGCCACGGCTTCATCCGCGAGCACGGCGTCGAACAGATCGTGCGCGATGCCAAAATCCTGTGTCTCTACGAAGGCACCAATGGCATCCAGGCGATGGACCTGGTGCGGCGCAAGATGATGCTGCATAACGGTCGCCTGGCGCAGCGTTTCTTCGCCAAGGTGCGCGCGGAAAGCACCGCCGACGCGCCGGTCGGCTTCATCGCCAAGCCGTTGCGCGAAGCGGTCGACGAACTCGAAAAGACCACGCAGTGGTTGCAGGAATCGTTCAGGACCAGCCCGGACGACGCCGGCTTCGGCGCGGTGGATTTTCTGCGCGCGTTCTGCCTGACCTATCTCGGCTTCAACTGGTTGCGCATGGCCAAGGCGGCCACGGCCGGTGGTGATGAAATCTTCAAACAGCAAAAGCTGACCACGGCGCATTTCTTCGCGCAACGCATGCTGCCGCAGGTGCATTCGCTGTGCGCGAACGTGCGGACTTCGGCAGCGGAACTGATGAAGCTCGACGCGGTAAACTTCTGAAACTCGGCCCCGGGTGACGACAACATGACCGGCATCTACGATTTCGACGCGAAAACCATCGACGGCAGCAGCGGCAAGCTCGACCAGTACAAGGGCAAGGTGCTGCTGATCGTCAACGTGGCGAGCAAGTGCGGCTTCACGCCGCAGTACAAGGGGCTCGAGGCGCTGTACAAGAAATACCGGGACAAGGGCTTCGTGATCCTCGGCTTTCCCTGCGACCAGTTCGGTCATCAGGAACCCGGCGACGAGGACGCGATCAAGCAGTTCTGCTCACTGACCTACGACGTGAGCTTCCCGATGTTCGCGAAGATCGAGGTCAACGGCGACAACGCCCATCCGCTCTATAAATTCCTCAAGAGCGAGGAAAAGGGAATTCTCGGCTCGGAAGGCATCAAGTGGAATTTCACCAAGTTCCTGGTCGACCAGAGTGGCAAGGTGTTGAAGCGCTACGGCTCGATCGACAAGCCGGAGAGCATCGACAAGGACATCGCGCCGCTCCTTGGCTGAAGGGGTTGGCGACCGGTCGGGTACAACCGCCGCAGTCGCGGCGGTGACAAAACCGCGCCGTTTGCCGTCGGCGGTGAAACCGGCTTGGCTATTTGATACTGCTGACGATCGTCCGAGCGCCTGATTCCGGCATCATTGATGACATTCAGGATTATGGAAGCTCCGATGGAAATTCGTTCCGAGGATCGCAAGCTGCTGGTCTTCAATGCCTACCGGTTTTTCGATCTGGTTTACGCGGGAAATCGTCTGCGGATCGGCGAACTCGAGGATCGGTGGCGTCACAGTGGCCTGCGCCAGTCCGATCTCGCCCTCACGCTGGAAGAACTGGTCTGCGCCGATCTGCTGCGCGCCGAACAAACCGCGTACGGCATGGCCTATTACCTGACCGTCACCGGCGCTGGCTATATCCGCGAAAATCCGGAGACGCCCAGCACGCGACGAGACCTGTATCAGCTGGCCCGACGCACGCGCAGCGGCAGCGGCTTGCGCCCGGAGCGCCGCAGGACTGCCAAGGCCTGACTCGTCTTAACGCCCCGGCGCTTAAAGTCCGGCGGCTGAAAACGTATCGCACTTGCCGATTTCGCCGCTCTTGAAGCCGGCGCTGAACCAACGCACACGCTGTTCGGAAGAGCCGTGCGTGAACGACTCGGGCACGACGTACCCCTGACCCTGCTTCTGCAGACGATCGTCGCCGATCGCCGTCGCCGTGTTCAAGGCCGATTCGATATCGCCGGCATCGAGCCATTGATGCCGCTGCTGGGCGTTATAGGCCCAGACCCCGGCAAGACAATCCGCCTGTAATTCCTGGCGCACCAGCAGCCCTTTGTCGCCGCGCACTTCCTTGCCGCTCTGGCGCGCGGCGCTGATCTTGTCCGACACGCCGAGCAGGGTCTGCACGTGATGCCCGACCTCGTGGGCAATGACGTAGGCCTGCGCAAAATCGCCGCCGCCGCCGAGCTTCGCCTTCATCTCGTCGAAGAAACTGAGATCGAGATAGACCTTCTGGTCGCCCGGGCAGTAGAACGGGCCGGACGCCGCCGTCGCTCCGCCGCAGACCGACTGCACCTGCCCGCTGAACAGCACCAGTTTCGGCCGCGTATATTGCTTGCCCGACTGCGCGAAAATCGCGCTCCAGACATCCTCGGTATCGCCGAGCACCGCCCGGACGAAATCGGAACCCGGATCGTTTTCCGGGGGCGGCCCCGCCCGCTGCGTCGCGCCGCCGCCGGCAAGACCGGACTGTTCGAGCAGGCCCAGCATCTCCAGTGGATTCTTGCCGAGCACCACGCTCAGCAGCAGCACAATGACGATGGTGCCGCCGCCGAGCTTGCCCGCGCCGCCGGCGGTAATGCCACGCCGGTCTTCAACGTTGTCGCTGCGTCTTGCTCCACCCCAGCGCATGACTTGCTCCCCCGTGATGACCGTGGGCCATTGTAGTCCGCGCCGGTTCAGGCGCGGCGTGTATCAGTTCTTAACTTTCCAGTTCTTACTTTACAAGTTCTTATTTTCCGGTCTGCTGCTTTGCCAGCTCGGTGACCCGCGCGCGGACTTTCGGATCGTCCTGCATGACCTCGAAAATCTGCGTGAAGCGTTCGGTGGTCAGACCTTTCGCGGTGACTGCTTTCTCCATCTTCAAACCGGCCGCGTCCTCGATCTTCGAGGCTTCTTCCGGAGTCTTCGCCTTCTGCTGCTCGACCTGCGAAGTCTCATTGATGCTGTGCACGGCCACCGACGCGGCGACGAATTTTTGCAGCTCCTGGTCGGTCGGCGCCGCGGGCGCGGCCGCGGCCGCGACGAAGCCGATCACCAGCATCATTGCCAAGGTCAACACACGTCCCGCCACTCTGCTTTTCATGATTTCTCTCTGGGCCTGGGAGCGCCGGAACCAAGCGTTTTGCGCCCGTTGAAAGGACCCGTCGGCGCAGCGCAAAGTTCAATTGCCGTGACGCCAGGCAGCTCAGTTCGCCACTGCTTCGGTCGATGCCGGAACGCGCTTAATCCCTTCCGGGCTCGCGAGAAAAGCGCGGGCGAAGCGCGCGTAGTTTCCGGCCTCGATCGCCGCCCGGATGCGCGCCATCAACGCGAGGTAATAGTGCAGGTTGTGGATCGTGTTCAGTCTTGCGCCGAGAATCTCGTTGCAGCGATCGAGATGATGCAGATAGGCGCGCGAGTAATTGCGGCAGGTGTAGCAATCGCAATGTGAGTCGAGCGGCGCAGCGTCGGTGCGATGCCGCGCATTGCGCAGCTTGATCACACCCTCGGACGTGAACAGGTGGCCGTTGCGCGCATTCCGCGTCGGCATCACGCAATCGAACAGATCGATGCCGCGCGCCACCGCCTCGACCAGATCGCGCGGCGTGCCGACACCCATCAGGTAATGCGGCTGCGCAGCTGGAAGCTGTGGCCCGATGGCATCCAGTACCTTCAGCCGCTCGGCCTCCGGCTCGCCCACCGAAAGCCCGCCGAGGGCATAGCCATCGAAGCCGGTCTCGACCAGCCGCGCGAGCGACTCCGTGCGCAGCGCCGTGTGCATGCCGCCCTGCACGATGCCGAACAGAGCGCCCTTGCCGGCGACCCCGCTTTCTTCGTGCGCCTGCTTGCAGCGCGCCGCCCAGCGTGCCGAGAGCAGCATCGACTCACTCGCCAGCGTCACGGTCGCCGGATACGGCGTGCACTCGTCGAACTGCATGATGATGTCGCTGCCCAGCGCATGCTGGATCGCGATCGATTTTTCCGGAGACAGGAACACCTTGTCGCCATTGATCGGCGAGGCGAAGTGCACGCCGTCTTCGGTCAGCTTGCGCAGTTCCGCGAGGCTCCAGACCTGGAAGCCGCCCGAATCGGTGAGGATCGGCCGATCCCAGTTCATGAAGCGATGCAGGCCGCCGAGTTCGCGAATGACCTGCTCGCCCGGCCGCAGCCAGAGATGAAAGGTGTTGCCGAGAATGATCTCGGCGCCCGACGCGCGCAGCTCCTCCGGCGTCATCGCCTTCACGGTGCCGTAAGTGCCGACCGGCATGAACTGCGGCGTCTCGATGGTTCCGCGCGCAAAGGACAGCCGGCCGCGGCGCGCGTGGCCGTCGGTCGCCAGCAGTTCGAAGCGCATCGGCGGCGCGGCTGAGAGATTCGGGTCGGGCATGGGCCGCGGATTATCCCGCATCCGCATTCATCCGCATGCGCTCATCGGAGAAAGTACGGGCCGACGCTGGCACGAATCCGCTGCTGCACTGCAACACCGAAGCCCGCCAGCCGGTAAACTAGACGGATGATCTCTGCAACCTCCCTGACGCTGCGCCGCGGCCCGCGTGCGCTGCTCGAAGACGCGACCTTCACGATCCATCCCGGCTGGCATGCCGGCGTCATCGGCCGCAACGGCACCGGCAAGTCGACCCTGTTCGCGGCCCTCCTCGGCGAACTCGCCGCCGACAAGGGCAAGCTGTCCTCGCTGAAGAATCTCGCGGTCGCCACCGTGGCGCAGGACACGCCCGCGCTGCCCGATCTCGCGATCGAATTCGCGCTCGACGGCGACGTCGAACTGCGCGATCTCGAACGCCGTCTGCTCAAGGCCGAAGACACGCTGGACATCGACAAGATCAGCTCGATCCACGAGCGCCTCAACATCATCGGCGGCTACGCGGCGCGCGCGCGCGCGGCGGCGCTGCTGCACGGTCTCGGCTTTTCGCAGGAAGCGCAGGCCCAGGCCGTCGCCGAGTTCTCCGGCGGCTGGCGCATGCGCCTGAACCTCGCGCGCGCGCTCATGTGCCGCTCCGACGTGCTGCTGCTCGACGAACCGACCAACCATCTCGATCTCGATGCGGTGATCTGGCTGCAAAGCTGGCTCTCGGCCTATCCCGGCACGCTGATGGTGATCTCGCACGATCGCGAATTCCTCGACGCGATCACCACGCACACGCTGCACCTCGAAGGCACCAAGGCCACGCTCTACACCGGCAACTACTCGCAGTTCGAGCGCCAGCGCGCCGAGAAGATGACGCTGCAGGCCGGCATGTTTGCCAAACAGCAGAAGCAGGTCGCGCACCTGCAGAAGTTCATCAACCGCTTCCGTGCGAGTGCCGCGAAGGCGACGCAGGCGCAGAGCCGCATCAAGGCGCTGGAGCGCATGGAGCTGGTCTCGGCCGTGCATGCCGATTCCGAATTCTCCTTCGAGTTCGCCGAGCCGGATCGCCTGCCCTCGCCGCTCGTGCGCTTCGATGACGTTTTCTGCGGATACGGCGAAAAAGTCGTGCTGAAAAGCGTGCGCCTGCTGATCGCGCCGGGCGAACGCATCGGCCTGCTCGGGCCGAACGGCGCCGGCAAGTCGACCCTCGTACAGACCATCGCCGGCGCGATCCCGGCGTTGAAAGGCGATGCGATGCGCGACGGCTATCTGCGCGTTGGCTACTTCGCGCAGCACACCACCGAAAGTCTCGATGGATCAGCCTCGCCGATCCTGCATCTGAAGCGCCTCGACCCGGCCGCAACCGAACAGAACCTGCGCGGCTTCCTCGGCGGCTTCAACTTCAAGGGCGATCGCGTGTACGAGCCGGTCGAACCGTTCTCCGGCGGCGAGAAGGCGCGGCTGGCGCTGGCAATGGTCGTCTATCAGAAGCCGAATCTTCTGCTTCTCGACGAGCCGACCAACCATCTCGATCTCGACATGCGACATGCGCTGGAAACGGCGATGCTCGATTTCACCGGCGCGGTCATCGTCGTCTCGCACGATCGCCATCTGCTGACCAGCACCTGCGAGCAGCTCTGGCTCGTCGCCGAAGGCGGCTGCCGGCCCTTCGTCGGCGATCTCGATGACTACGCGAAGTGGCTCAACGCGCGCGACCTCAACCCCGGGTCCGGCAACAAGGGCAAGAACAAGGGCGGCAACGGCAACAAGTCGGCGTCGGCCACGAAATCGGACATCGATCCCGCCCTGCTGGCGAAGCCGATCCGCGAAAGCATCAAGCGGCTCGACACGCAGATGACGAAGCTGCAGAGAGACCTCGCCGCGCTCGACGTGAAGCTCGCCGACCCGGCGCTCTACGACGAGAAGCGCAAGTGGGACTTCAAGATGCTCCAGAAGGAACACGCTGAGGTCACAAAAAAAATGGCGGCGGCGGAAGCCGAGTGGCTCGCGGCCTCCGAGCAGCTCGAGGCCTTGACCGCCTGACTCTGGCCTACTTCCGCGCCCTGCCGATCAGGCTCAGGCGATCGCTGCCGCCAGCGCGAACCAGCTTCGGATATTTCGGCCCTTCGTGATAGTCGAGCCTTAATGTCGAGTAGTAGTCACCGTTCTGCACCAGCAGATCGATCGGCGGCTTCTCGGTTTCGGCGGCCTTGATCGCATCTTTGAGACGCTCCGCGCTGTAGGCCTCGCCGTCGATCGCGACGATTTTCATGCCCGGCGCCAGACCGGCCGCGAAGGCCGGGCTCTGCCAGAGCACGTCGGTCAACTCGCCCTTGCTCTTGTCGGTATCGATCGTCACGCCGAGCGAGTACATCAGGTTGAGCGTCTTGCGCCGCTTCTCCAGCGCCTTGAAGTAATCGCTCGCCGTGTCGGCGTAGGCGAGCTTCCAGCCAGCGCGCGCGATGCCGTCGAGCGGCGCTTCGGTCTCGATGCTGTCGAGATGCTCACGCAGGAAGCGGTCCCACTCGAACGCCTGGACCTTGTTCAGCGCGCTGACGATGTCGTCGAAGTCGTAGCTCACGACCGGGCGCTTGTCGCCCTCCAGGCCGTAGAAGGCATGGACGAAATCATCGAGCGAACGCTTGCCATTGGAGAGTTCGCGAATGCGCGTGTCGATGTCCAGCCAGAGCAGCGCGCCTTCGGCGTAGAAGTCGGTGCCGCGGCGCGCGTTGGCCCAGGCGCCCGGCGCGAAGTAGAGAAGTTGTGCGGCATCGGCCGTGTCCTGCAATGGCCGCCAGTTGCGACCCGGGCGGTGCTGCATGAGCGCGGCGCTGGTGGCGAGCGCGTCGCGGTACTGCTCCGGCGAATAGAGACCGGCGCGCGCCGTCAGCATTTCACCGAGATAGGTCGTCAGGCCCTCGTAGACCCAGAGCAGCTCGCCCTTCATCGGCGTATTGAAGTTCGGCGTGGTCAGCCCTTCTGGGCGCCGGAACTTGCCGTTCCAGGAATGTACGTACTCGTGAGGAAGAAGACCGCTGCCAGCGAGGTAGAGTGTCTTGTCGGTGAAAAAATCGGCGTCGATCCGGTCGTCGCTGGACTGATGATGCTCGAGTCCGAAGTGGCCGGTTTGATCGGACAATGTCAGCAGGAAGTGATAGCGATCGAAGTGATGCTCGCCGAACAGCACTGCCGCCTGTTCGACGAGGGCGCGCTGCTGCTTGACCTGCTCGTCGGTCGCGGCGAGGTTCTCGGGCCGGTCGGCAACGACGTCGAGCACGACGGGCCGGCTGCCGACGCGCGTCAATTCGAAGCGCTTGTAGTGCAGGCCCGCGATCAGCGGCGAGTCGACCAGAGTCTCGAACGATACCGGCTTGAAGCGGATGTTGTCGCCGACGGCGCCGGCCGCCGACTCCAGCGCGGTGCCATAGCCCCAGGCGTCCGGCAGGCGCACGCTCGGCTGGATTGGAATCTGCCGTACCGCGTAACCGGCCGGATAGAATGCGACCTGATTCCATTCCAGATCGACCAGCCTCGGCGTGGCGGAGACGCTGCCGCCGAAGGCGCCGCCCTCGTTCGGCGAGAGGAACTGGAAATCCACTTCGATGGTAGTGATACCCGCCGGCACGTCGATGTGCAGCGTGAAGGGGTCTTCGAGGTCGCGACGCCATTCGAGTGCGCGGCTGCCGGCGCTGATTTTCAGACCGGTGATGCCATTGATGGTACCGCTCGGCGAGTGCTCGCCGGGAATCCACTTGGCATAGTAGAGGGTCAGCGCGCCCGACTTCACGGGAATCGACTCGCGGATGCGGAAAATCTTGCGCGCCGAATCGCGCAGATCGACAGCGAGATTCAGCATGCCGGGATAGGGCTGGTCCAGCACCGGCGACGACGACTCGCCGATACGCGCCGGAGACTCTGTCGGGAGAACGAGGGCAAGACTCGCAACGGTGAGCAAACGGAACATCGAAGACTTCACGAAAAACTCCTGAGACGTCGGCCGCGATGGCTTCCGGACCGGACGGCAAATAATTGCGGGGCGGCAGCCAACACCGCGCGATGGCGCATCCTAGCAGCCGGCTGCGGGCGCGGTCGCCACCTCCAGCGCATGCAGATAATGCAGCGCCTGTTCGCGGCTGTCGCCGCACATCTCGCGCATCGGCTTCAACTCGCTGCAGACGGCGGGCCGACGCGGGTCACCGAAGATCGCGCAGCGGCGGTCCGGGAGAAGCTGGACGCAGCGCACGCCGGCGAGCTTGCCCAGACCGTTGACCATGGGCATGCCGGGGATCGGTGAGCTGATCGACGGCGCGATGCAGCAGGCGCCGCAATCGCTGCGACAGGGCATGGACTGGGTACTCATCGCGACAGTCTAGGATCCGTCCACAGGTTTTGAATCGGTTTCGCACAAAGTACGCGAAGGGAAAACGACATCGGACGTCGGCAAAACCTGGGTTGGATCAGCAACCCGCGCGATGAACGCGCCCAGCGGCATCGACGGCGATGAATGCCACGCGCTGCGCTTCGAGAAACGCCGGTGCGCGTGTGCCCGTCAGCATCGCGATGGTCGATAGTGCGCCCGCCGCAAGACACAGCGGCGCGACGACACTGACCGATTGCCAGTGATCCACCGGCCAGCCGCTACGCGGATCGAGGATATGGCTGTAGCGCCGCCCGGCGACTTCCATGTAGCGCTCGTAATCGCCGCTGGTGGCGAGGCCGCCGCCGCGCAGTTCGACACCGGCGATCGTGGCAGCGATGTCACGCGGATGCTGGATACCGAGCGACCAACCGTGGCTATCGAGGCGTGGACCGATCACGCGAATATCGCCACCGAGATTGACGTAGCCGCTGCGTACGCCTGCGGCGAGCAGCACGCCGGCCGCGCGATCGGCCGCGTATTCCTTGCCGAAGCCGCCGAAGTCCAGTTCCATGCCGATCTCGGGCAAGGCGATGCGGCGAGATGTGACACCGGCCGGCCAGTGCACGCGCGACCAGCCGATGCGCCGACACAGGCCATCGAGCGTGGCCTGTGTTGGCAGCTCGTTGGAACGGAAATCCCAGGCCTTTCGCAAGATGCCGCTGGTGATGTCGAACAGGCCCTCGCTTTGCGCGTGGAGGCGCGCGGCGAAGTCGAGGAGATCAGCAGTTTCGGTGTCGACTTCGATCTCCGCGCCACTGCCGGCAGCGGTATTGATCCGCGAGACGACACTGTCCGACCGGTAGCGCGAATACTTCGCCTCGATGCGCCGGACCTCAGTCGCCGCCGCATCGAGCAGCCCGGACGCCCGCGTGGGATCGACGCCGGCGATACGGATTTCGGCCTCGCAAGCCATTGCACCGAAGCGGATCGTCCTGCCTTCGCAGCCGTCCGCGAGGAATTTCGGTTCGGCACTACGATCAGGTGCCATGGACAAGTTCAGTATCGATAGGTCAAACCGAACTGCACCTGGTAGTACTGAAACCGGGCAAGACCCGGTGAGCCTTGCCCGATGAATCGATAGGATGATTTCTGCTCGTAGATTTCGCCCTTGAGATCGGTGCTCCAGTGCTGCGTGATGTGCCACTCGACCTTTTGACTCACGGCATACGCGCCGAACGCCGACAGCCGCTGATCGAGCGAGGAAGTCGAGCCATCCGGCAGATTCGGGAACGGCGCCCTCGGTGGCGGATCGACATAGAACTTCGCCGCGTTCTGGGTGAAGTAGCGCAGGCCCGGCGTGAGGACCCACGACTGCCCGACCGGCTGCACCCACTGCACTTCGATCGTATGTGAGTTGATACCGTAAGTATCTTGGTAGAAGCGGTAGTTCGCGCGCAGCGTCGCCCCGAACGTCGCGATGTGGTGGTTCCAGCGCAGCGACGCCGTCTCCGAATTGCGGCGGCGCGGACGGTTGTCGAACAGCTTGTAGGCATCGCTGAAATAGCCGTGGCCCGTGCTGTAGCCAACCTGGAACTGCACGAGATCGACAGCCGACAGCGCCTGCGTCACGCCGACGATGCCGGCATAAGTGGTCCGGTGTTCGTTGACGACGATCCGGTTAGTCGGATTGATCGCGTCGCGACCTGCGGACAAGCCGACGTTGAATGCGGTGTTGTTGTCGGGAGTCGAGAATATGGCGTCGGCGGAGACGCTGTTTGCGTCGTAATCATTTTCCTCCGAATGGGCGTATGACAAGCCGTAGGAACTGCGCGCCGCGTAGTAAGTGGCTTCGACGTCGCCCGAATAACGTTTGTCGTGGACGCTCGAAGCGCCGGACTTCGTCGTGTAATAGCGCGGCGAGGCGCCGGACACTGCGTCGTAGACCGCCGCGCCGGAAAGCGACCAGTGTTGGCCGATCGGGATCAGGGCATAAATTCCTGGCTCGTCGATCTTGATGCGCTGGAAGCCGGGTTGCGAGTCCTGGTAGTGCTCGGTCTTGACTTCGATAAGCGCGTGCTCCGGCGCGTTGTCGGCAACGGCCGACCGCGGCAGCAAACCCGGCAGTGCGAGTGCCGCAAGGACGATACTGCCGCAGACGCTATTGTCGTTCACCTTGCCGGCAGCGGTCCTGTTCGTGCCCGCATCAGTTGCAGCCACAACCACCTCCGCCGACGCCGAAGCCGCCGGACGCAGCTTCCTTGCTCGAATAGGTATGTTCGCTGAGCTTGAGTTCGAGGACATCACCGGCCATCGTCATTTCGGGTTTGGCGAGCGCCCCTTTCTGCCACGGCTTCGGCGGCTGGAAGCTGCATCCGCTGCACATCAGCAACACTGCCATCGATACAAGCATCAGCGCGACGCGGCTCATGGCGTGGTCCCGGTCGCCGAGATTGCCGCAGCGATCCTCCGTTCAAGTTCCGCGCGATCGCCTTCCTTGAAGCTCTTGTGGACGAGCAGCACCTTGCCGTCCGGTCCGACCAGAAACGAGGTCGGCATGCCCTGCACGGCGTAGGCCGCCGGCGTCACCCCCTTGCCGTCGAACAGCACGGTGAAGCTCGCAGGCACTCCACCGAGGAATCTCGTCGCGTCCGCCGGCTTCTCGTCGACATTGATCGCAACCACCTGGAAGCCGCTGGCGGCATGCTTCGCCTGCAGCGCATTCATCCACGGGAAGCTCTGCTTGCAGGGGCCACACCACGAGGCCCAGAAATCCACATAGATGTAATGACCGCGCAAACCGGCGAGGTTGACGGTCTTGCCGGCCTGACTCGGCAGGCTGAATTCCGGGGCCGCCTGTCCGACCTCGAGAGCGAATGCCGGGAGGCTCAGAACGCCGGCAACCATGGCGCTGGCCGCGAGGCGCGGTATCGACGAATAATTTTTCAGCATGAACTTCTCCGGTATCGATGATCGGGTCTCAAGAGGCCGCGCGGCGCGGTCAGTCGCCGCGCGCCGATCGGCGCCGGCGGCGCCAGGCGATGGCCGCGAGTGCCAGCAGGCCCGCAGCACTTCCGCCAGCGCCGACGTTGGTCAACGACGAGCCGCTGACGCCAACCTGTGCCGGCTGCGCACTGGCATTGCTGGACACCGTGATCGTGCTGCTGACCGAGCGGGCCAGCGGGTTGACGACCATCGTGCAGCTGGCGCCCGGCGCGAGTGTGAACGGCGCCGGCCGACAATTCCCGCCGCCGGTGGAGCCGGAATCCAGCAGCGCCAGATCTTTGCCGGCCTGCACGGCGGTGACTTGCAGGGGCGCCGCGCCATCGCTGCTGATCACCAGCGCTTGCGGCTGCAGCGGCTGATTCGGTTGGCCGGTCAGCGTCATCGCGATGGGCGACAGCCCGAGCATCGGCACGCCACTCGAGATACCGTTACCGATGAGGTTCAGCGCCGGAGGCGGTGTTGCGTTCGACGCAACACTCATGCCGCCGCTGCGCGGACCGGCCGATGCCGGTGCGAAGACGATGTTCATCATGCAATTGCCGCCCGCCGCGATGCCGCTGCCGACGACACAAGTGCTCGACGGATCGACCCGGAATTCGCCGCTGGCCAACCCGGCGAACTGGAAGCCTTGCAGCAGTGCTGCGCTGCCCCCGCTGTTGAGCAGGACTATCGACTGCGGCGCGGACTGCGATCCGACGGCCGTATCGGCAAAGGTCACCGCTGCCGCACTGAGCCAGGCCAATGTTGCTGGCGCGGGTGCTATACCGGTGCCCGACAGCGCCAGTGCGTTCGGCGAAGTCGCGGCATTCGAGACCAGCGCCACCGTGCCGGAAGCCGCACCGACGACAGAGGGGGTAAAGCTCACGGTCAGCGTGCAGAAAGCGCCTGCCGTGAGGCTCGATGGGCAGTCATGGCTCATGACGAACGCGGCAGGACTCGCGGTGAGGCTGGAAATGAGCAGGCCTGCCGAACCGGAGTTGGTCAGCGTCACTGTCTTCGAGGCCGCGGTCTGGCCGGTGGT
>JAYWBB010000092.1:0-13553 GCA_043781855.1 Nevskia sp.
AATCGCTATCGCAAAGGCCGTCCATCGAATCGGTGGTCTTGGTGACGATGTAGGTGCTCGCCTGCGCGCCAGTGGCGACGCACAAGGCGAGGGTAGCCACCGAAGTTCTGAAGGTGGGTTTCATTTGATGTCTCCAATAAAGGTGCAGTCCACGCTGATTCAATTACTGCCGGAGCTCGTAGGCTCCGATATCGCAGTACTGGCCGCGCCGGCCATCCTCGTTCGGAGGACGCCGCGCGCTGCGCTGGTCGATGGCCTCGCAGGCACCGGCGGCCGAGAACGGATTGATCGCATCAACGGCCGCGCTGCCTGCCCGCAACTTGTGCGTCTCCGTCACGCCGCCGCCGAGCCGCAACGGTTCGAGAAGTGTGGTGAACACCGCGCCGTTATCGACATACAGCTGCGCTGTGCAACTGCCGTCGAGACCGAGCAGTGAATTCTTCGTCGTGATGCTGCCTGTGTTGACGCAGTTGCTGCCGGAATAAAAATTCCGCTCGTTGCCGTCGTTGGTGAAGCTCGAGTTGCCGGCGATCAGCGTCCCGGAGAGCGCAAGCGTGCCGGTGTTGCGCAAGCCGCCCCCGGAGTTGTCGGCGATCGTGACGAAGGACAGTTTCAGTGTGCCGCCGATGTTGCCGACCACGCCGCCGTTGTTCTCGGTGGACAGGTTGCCGGAGCTTGTCGTGTTGCTCATCTCCAGCAGGCCCTCGTCGCTGACCGCTGCATTGCCGCTCGAAACTCCCGATCGCAGGAAGTTGCCGGTGAACAGCGACTGCATGACGAAGGCGCTGCCGGTGTTGTACAGGCCGGCGCCGTTGCCGTCATCGTTGTCGTCGGACGCGGTGTTGGACGAGATCGTGCTGCGGCGTACTGTCAGGGTGCCGGAGTTATAGATGCCGCCACCGATCCCCTGGCCGGTTTCGCCGTTGCTCACCGCGTTGAAGCTGATCCGGCAATGGTCAAGCACCAGCGTGCCGATGTTGGCAATGCCGCCGCCGCGATTGTTGTTCAGGCCGCTGGCAGCCTGGTTGCCGGTAATCACCGTGTTGGTGAGCGTGGTCGTGCCGGCGTTGTACAGGGCGCCGCCCCACTCGGAACTGACCCCATGGGTGATTGTCAGGTTATTGGCCGTGAAGATAACGCCCGGAAAGACCTCCATCACGCGGTCGAGCCTGCCGCCGTCGATGATCGTGCTCCCACCGTAGGGACCGACGATGCTGAGATCGTCCTTGATATCGAGATCGCCCAGCACGTTGTCGTCCTCATCGACCCGGTCGAAGTCGGGCTGCGGTGTCGGCGTGGTCAGCGTGTAGACCCCGGCCGCCAGCCTGATGTTGTCCGGACCCCGATGCGAGTTCGCCGCCTGTTCGCGCAGCGAGCAATCGCTGTCGCAGCTGCCGTCGAAGGTATCCGTGGTCTTGGTGACGACGTAGGTGTTTGCCTGTGCAACTCCCGCCGTCGTGCCTGCCAGGAGGGCCAAAACGAGACTGGAAATTTTGCGCACGGTATTTCCCTCAATGGTCGTTGAATAGTTCAGGTTGGACCTTGATTGCAGCCAGTTGCCGCTTGCGCGTGCTGTGGGCAATAACGCCTATCGCGCGGTGCTGACGTGACGCAGGCGCTCGAAACCATTGTCCGTGACGATCATTCGCCGGCCCTTGTGTCGGTCGATGCGGCGCGCGGGTTTATACTGCGCGGCCTCGTCACTCCGCGCCAGTCAATGTTCCCCTCCGTTTTGTCCCGCCGCTCGTGAACGCCGGTGTCAACGTTCGCGCCGAGCGCCGGCTGCTCGATGGCCTCGCGGCGTTGAAGTTGAACGAGGACTGCGCGCCCGGCCTGCTCGCTTATCTTGCGGAACTGGAGAAATGGAACGCGGCCTACAACCTCAGCGGCATCCGTAACTCCGAGGAGATCGTCACGCGGCATTTGCTCGATTCATTGACGGTGCTGCCGTACGTGTCCGGGCGCGTGATCGACGTCGGCAGCGGCGCCGGTATTCCGGGGCTGATGCTGGCGATCGCGAATCCGGCCCTTCAGGTTGTCGTGCTCGACTCGGCCGGGAAAAAAGCGCGCTTCATGCGCCATGCCATCCGCACGCTGGGTTTGAAAAACGCCGAAGTCGTCGAAGCCCGCGCGGAGGAGCACGCGCCGGCTGTTCTTTTCGATTTTGTCATCAGCCGTGCCTTCGCCGCACTCGGTGATTTCCTGCGTGTCACGGCGCATCTCGCCGCACCCGGCGGGAAATGGCTGGCGATGAAAGGTAAGCTGATCCCCGCCGAGCAGGACGACCTGCCAGAAGGATTCGAAATCGTGAACGTGAAACCGCTGTCCGTGCCCGGCCTCGACGAGGCGCGCCATCTGATCGTGTCGGCGCGCGCATGACCCGCATCATCGCGATCGCGAACCAGAAGGGCGGCGTCGGCAAGACCACGACGACGATCAATCTCGCCGCCTCGCTGGCCGCGACCAGGCGCCGCGTCCTGATGGTCGATCTCGATGCGCAAGGCAACGCGACGATGGGCGTCGGCGTCGACAAATATCACCTCAAAGCCTCGGCGCGCGACGTGCTGCTGGAGCAGGCGCGGCCTCGGGACGCGATCCAGTTCCTGCCGGCGCTTGGTTTTTCGGTGCTGCCGGCAAACGCCGACATGACCGAAGCCGAGATCAAGCTGCGCGAGATGGCCGCCGGCGATTTCGCGCTGAAGCTCGCGCTGGAAGCGGTCGCAGCCGATTACGATTACGTGCTGATTGACTGCCCTCCGGCGCTGTCGAAACTGACCGTCAACGCCTTCGTCGCAGCCGACGGCGTGCTGATCCCGATGCAGTGCGAGTACTACGCGCTGGAAGGGCTTACCGCGCTGGTCGACACGATCAAGAAGATCCAGCGCGTGATCAATCCCACGCTCGAGATTGAAGGCTTGCTGCGCACGATGTTCGACCCGCGCAACAATTTATCGAACGAGGTGTCGGCGCAACTGACCTCTCATTTTGGCGACAAGGTCTACCGCACGATCGTGCCGCGCAATGTGCGGCTCGCCGAGGCGCCGAGCCATGGCCTGCCGGCGCTGGCTTACGACGCGACGTCGGCCGGTGCGAAAGCTTATCTCGCGCTGGCCGGCGAAGTGCTGCGGCGACATGATGGCGGGCAGTTGCGGCTGGGGAGCGAATAATGTCGATCAAGAAGAGACGGCGAGCCGAATCGCTTTGCGAGCACTGCTCGCAGATTAGGCGAGCGACCGGCCAGGGATGGCCGGGCCGGGGCGCCTCGCCATGGATGGCTCGAACGGTGCGGAGCCTGAGCATCGTTGCGTTTTCTCCCAGTGTTATTGGGCTTTCTTGCCCTTACAACCGCGAACGCTTTTCTGCGAAATAACGGGACTGCACGATGAAAAACCTTTTCTTGCTTGCGTGTCTCCTCCTATTGGCAGCGTGCGTGGACACAACTGCGCGCGACGCCGGCCGTGAAGAAGCGCGAAGAACGGTTCCGGTCTGCAAAGGGCAAGCAGACTGCGATGCGAAATGGGCCGCCGCCCGGACCTTTGTGCTGAACAATGCCGATATGAAGTTCCAGACTTACTCTTCGGATTTCATGGACACATACAATCCGCCTGACTCTTCGCCGCAGGTGGCGGCGCAGGTGAACAAGGAGCCTCAGCCGGACGGTAGCTATAAGATTGCGGCGAATTTCTCATGCAACAACTTCATCAGTTGCAACCATGACCCCCTGCAGCTTCTATTAAATTTCAACGCCCTAGTGAGCATGGCTGGGCAGGGATTGCAGAGCCCCCAGATCGCGAGCCAACAAAGTCCAGCGTCTGGGCAGGCTTCCTTGCAGACCGCAGCCGCGGCCCCAATCCCCCGCGCGCCGCAAAGTTCGCCAACAGCAGCGAAGACGGCTGCTGTAGAGGCGATTCCGGGCGACATCAGCGAAGGCGCGGCGTTCCCGAGCGGAAGGCCGATTGCAGACCTGTTATCTGAATCGGAAAAGACGCTGCAAGCGGAGGGTATCGACGCCGAGCGCGGCACCATAATAACGGCGCGGCGCGATCTGAAACTGTCAAAGGAAGACGCTGACTGCGGGAAATCCTGGGGCATCCCTTTCCTGATGGACTCGCGTGCGACCACCAGTCTCGCCCTCGTCGTTGGCGTTGCCGGAGGTGAAGTGCGGGTGCGCAGCGTGATCGGCGCCGTGTACCGTCCCGGATATGGCGCTCCCGATAAGGCATTGAACTGCCGATCTCTCGGAACCATCGAGCAACGCCTGGCGAATAAGATCCGTGCTGGACTCGGCTGAATGGAAATTCTAGGGTCGCTGAAGGGAAGTCGAAGGATCGGGCGGAGCGGCGGGCCGGCCAGCCTTGAATCGCGCCTGGACGAAATGCTGGACCTGCAAATGATCTCGATCCGCTTGCCGAAGGCGATGATCGAAGACTATCGGTACATTGTTGCGCGCCGGTTGAAATAAATGAGTATTAAGAAAAGAGGATTGGGTCGTGGCCTCGATGCGCTGCTCGGAAGCTCCGCGCCGCAAGCCAATGAAACGGCGGGCGACGAATTGCGCGAACTGCCGCTTGACAGCCTGGTGCCGGGCAAGCATCAGCCGCGCCGTGACTTCGATCCGGAGGCGCTGCAATCGCTCGCCGATTCGATCCGTTCGCAGGGTGTAGTGCAGCCGATCGTGGTGCGCGAAAGCGGCGGCGGGCGTTATGAAATCGTCGCGGGCGAACGCCGGTGGCGTGCCTCGAAGCTCGCCGGACTGACGACGATCACCGCCGTCGTGCGCGCGATGGAGGACCGCACGGCGATGGCCGTCGCGCTGGTCGAGAACATCCAGCGCGCCGACCTGAACCCGCTCGAAGAAGCCGAGGCGCTGCGCCGCCTGATCGATGACTGCGGGCTCACGCATGAACAGGCTGCGGAAGCTGTCGGGCGTTCACGCGCGTCGGTGAGCAACCTGCTGCGGCTGCTCGATCTGCATCCCGACGTGCAGGCGCTGGTCCGTGAGAACCGCCTGCCGCTGGGACATGCCAAGGTTTTGCTCGCGGTGCATAACGAGCGCCAGGCGGAACTCGCCAATCTCGTTGTCGCACGCCAGCTCACTGTGCGTCAGACCGAGGCGCTGCTGGTCGCTGCACCCGTGCGCAAGCCGGCCTCGAGCAAGACGGCCGGCAGCGTGCTCGAAACCGAGCTCGGCGCCCGCGTCGGCTTGCCGGTCCGGTTGAAGAAATCCGCATCCGGCCGCGGCACGCTGATCATCGCGTTCAGCGACGACGAACAACTGCAACGTCTGCTGACGTTGCTGCGCTGATTTGGTTGCCATTCCCACCGGAGCCTTCCGATGCCGCAATACAAGACCGCGCTGATCACCGGCGCCTCGAGTGGGATTGGCGCTGCTTTTGCCGAAGCGCTGGCTCGCGATGGCGTCGATCTGATCCTCGTCGCGCGCACGGAAGGCCGTCTGCGTGCACTCGCCGGCCGGCTGACGCGCGAAACCGGCCGCAATGTCCAGGTGATTCCGGCGGACCTCTCCACTCCGGGCGCCGGTGCGGCGCTCAAAATGGCGGTCGCGGCGCTCGACATGCCTGTAGACCTGTTGATCAACAACGCCGGCTTCGGCACCGTCGGTGCATTCGCGACGCAGGACGCGGCGCGCGAGGCCGAGGAAATCCGGCTCAATGCCGGCGCGGTCGTCGATCTCGCGCATGCCTTCCTGCCGGACATGCTGGAGCGCGCGAACGGCGCCATCGTCAACATCGCGTCAGCCGCCGCGTTCCAGCCGATGCCCTATATGGCGGTCTATGCCGCGACCAAGGCGTTCGTGTTTTCGTTCAGCGACGGCCTCTGGGCCGAGTGCCGCGGCCGCGGCGTACATGTGATGACGGTCTGCCCGGGCCCCGTCGATACCGGCTTTTTCGAAGCGACCGGAAGCCATGGCCTGCGCAAAATGATTCCGAAAGGCAGCCTCGTCACGGCCGAATTTGTCGTGCGAGCCGCGCTCGCCGGCCTGAAGGCGAAGCGTCGGCTGGTCGTACCGGGCGGCTTGAACAAGGCGACCGCCGCGTTCAGCAAGCTGGTGCCGCGACCGCTGCTGACGCGGATGATCGGCAAGTTCATGAAGCGCTGATATTTGTGCTTTTCGCAGCATATTGCCGCAAGTTGCCTGCTACTTTAGGTGTATTAGCGGCAATGTACGCTTGAAGTGCGAATGACCTGCCGCGTATACTCCGCGCCACGCGGAATCGCGCCAGAATGTAGCGGCGCGAGGTCAACAGCAAAAAAATGATGAACCGGGTGCATCTGCGCGGCATCTCGTTGGCATGGTCGGTAATCGCCTTGCAAATGGGCATTGGGGTGGTTGCCGGCATCGTGATGTTCGCGTGGCACGGGAAAGAGGAGGGCGCCGCTGCCTTGTTTGGCGCGGTGATCGTGGCGGCTCCGAACGCCTATTTTGCGATTCGGTTTTACCTGAGGAACAAGGGCGCCAGCGCTCAAGTCGTGCTGGGCAACCTGTATCGCGCGGAAGCGGGCAAGTTGCTGCTGACCGGGTTGCTGTTCTACTTCGGCGTCCGCTGGTTCCCGGCGCAGTTTGCGCCGCTGATGTTGAGCAGCATTGCCTGCTTGTTTGTGCCCTGGCTGATGTTGCTGGCCAGGATCGATTGAGCTTTGGGGAATACTCGGGAAATGTCAGCGGAAGGAAATCACGACTCCGGCAGTTACATCGTCCACCACTTGACGTATCTCAAGCTGGATCTAAAGACGATGGCGATCAATCCTGAAGCCACCGGCTTCTGGGTGCTCAATCTCGATTCCGTGGCTTTCTCCTTCCTCCTCGGCCTCGCCTTCATCTGGATGTTCCGCTCCGCTGCCGCCAAGGCCACCAGCGAGCAGCCGGGCAAGTGGCAGAACTTTATCGAGATGTGCATCGACTTCGTCGGCAACCAGGTCAAGGACGCGTTCCACCACAAGTCGAACTTCGTTGCGCCGATGGCGCTGACCGTGTTCTTCTGGGTGTTCTTCATGAACTTCATGGACATGCTCCCGGTCGATCTGCTGCCGATCGTCGGCGGCAAACTGGGCATCGATCACCTCAAGGTCGTGCCGTCCACCGATCCGAACGTCACCATCGGCATGTCGCTGACGGTGTTCTTGATCGCTTTAGGCTACAGCTTCGTGAAGAAAGGCTTCGGCGGTGTTGCCTCCGAATTCCTGTTTCATCCGTTCGGCAAATGGCTGATGCCGGTCAACTTCCTGCTCAAGACCGTCGAAGAACTGGCCAAGCCGCTCAGCCTCGGCCTGCGACTGTTCGGCAACATGTACGCGGGCGAGATGATCTTCATCCTGCTGGCGGTCTTCACGCTCAATGGTGTCCACGGATTCTGGGGCGGCGTCAGCTTCGGTTCGCAGATTCTGCTGTCCACCCTCTGGACTATTTTCCACATTCTGATCATCTCCCTGCAGGCCTACATCTTCATGACGCTGACCGTCGTGTATATGGCCATGTCGGCTGATCATCACTAGACACAGCACCAGCCGCACCGCAGTAGAAACACCGAGCGGCATTCCTTTTCCAACGCAAGCAACACCACGGAGAGTACAGATGGACATTAGTGCACTGGCCAGCGTCGAAGGCTACACGGCAGTCGCCGCCGCCCTCATGCTCGGCCTCGGCGGCATCGGCGCCGCCATCGGCATGGGCCTCATGGGCGGCAAGTTCCTCGAAGGCGCGGCCCGCCAGCCGGAACTGGCTCCGATGCTGCAGGGCAAGATGTTCCTGCTCGTCGGCCTGATCGACGCCATCCCGATCATCGGCGTCGGTATCGCCATGTACTTCACCTTCGTCGATCCGTTCTCGGCCAAGGTGATCGCGCAGGCTGCCAGCGCTGCGCTCGCCGTCCCCCATTGATTCGTCGTCTGAATCGGCGCAGCGCGCGAGGGTAAGCCTGTGAGCATTAACGCAACACTCATCGCCCAGATGATCACCTTCGGGATCCTCATCTGGTTCACGATGAAATTCATCTGGCCGCCGCTGACCAAGGCGATGGACGACCGCTCGAAGAAGATCGCCGACGGCATTGCCGCCGCAGAGCGCGGCGCGCGTTCGCTGCAGGACGCGTCGCTGAAAAGCGACGAGGCCCTGAAGGCGGCGCGGGTCCAGGCACAGGAAATCCTGTCGGCCGCGAACAAGCAGGCCACCCAATTGGTCGATCAGGCGAAGCTCCAGGCGAAGACCGAAAGCGACCGCATCGCCGGTGCCGCGCGCGACGAAGTCGACCGCGAAGTGGCTCGTGCCCGCGAAGAGCTGCGCAAGCAGGTCGGCGACCTGGCTGTGGCCGGTGCGGCGAAAATCCTCAAGCGCGAAATCGACGCGAAGGCGCACGCCGACGTGCTCAACGAACTCGCGGCGCGCGTCTAGAGCCATGGCTGACCTCAGCACCATCGCGCGTCCGTACGCCAAGGCAGTGTTCGAACTGGCGCGAGACGAGAACGGCTTCGCCGAATGGTCCGCCATCACCGGCGGTCTGGCGCAGGCGGTTGCCGATCCTTCGGTCGCGGCTGCCATCGGCCATCCGGCAATTGGCCGCGGCCAGATTGCAACCCTGCTGATCGAAGCGCTCGGCGACAAGGTCTCCGTGCCCGGCAGAAACCTGCTCAGGCTGCTCAGCGAGTACGGCCGGCTCCAGGCCGCGCCGGCGATCGCGGTGGAGTTCGAGCGCCTGCGCGCCGAGCACGAATCGCGCGTCGATGTCGAGATCACCTCCGCCGCGCCGGTCGAGAAAGCGCAGCAGGACGTGCTTGCCAGCGCGATCAGGAAGCGTCTCGTCCGCGAGGTCGTAGTCAGCTGGAAGACCGACCCCGAACTGATCGCCGGTGCGCTGATCCGGGCTGGCGATCTGGTGATCGACGGCAGTGTCCGCGGCGAGCTGGAACAGCTGCACAGTGCCCTCGCTGCTTAAGGTTCAACTATTTATCAGCGGGGCGCTCGCGCGCTCCGTCCATGTGACAAAGGCATAGACATGCAACTGAATCCGTCCGAAATCAGCGATCTCATCAAGTCCCGCATCAAGAATTTTGAAGCGGCGACCGAGTCCCGGAACACCGGCACCATCGTCTCGCTGCAGGACGGCATCGTCCGCATCCACGGCCTGAGCGATGCCCTGCAGGGCGAAATGCTGGAATTCCCCGGCCCGGGGGGCGAACCCACTTTCGGCCTCGCGCTGAATCTCGAGCGCGACTCGGTCGGCGCCGTTGTGCTTGGCGACTACAAGCATCTGAAGGAAGGCGACACGGTGAAGACCACCGGCCGCATTCTCGAAGTGCCGGTCGGCGAAGCGCTGCTTGGCCGCGTCGTCGATGCGCTCGGCCGTCCGATCGATGGCAAGGGCCCGATCGCTGCCTCCGGCACCTCGCCGATCGAGAAAATCGCGCCCGGAGTCATCGCGCGCAAGTCCGTCGACCAGCCGGTGCAGACCGGCCTCAAGTCGATCGACGCGATGGTCCCGGTCGGCCGCGGCCAGCGTGAGCTGATCATCGGCGATCGTCAGACCGGCAAGACTGCGGTGGCGATCGACACGATCATCAATCAGAAGACCACCGGCATCAAATGTATTTACGTCGCGATCGGCCAGAAGGCCTCGTCGATTGCCAACGTCGTGCGCAAGCTCGAAGAGCACGGTGCGCTGGCCCACACCATCGTCGTCGCCGCCTCCGCTTCTGAAGCGGCGGCACTCCAGTTCATCGCGCCGTACTCCGGCTGCTCGATGGGCGAGTATTTTCGCGACAAGGGCGAGGACGCGCTGATCGTCTATGACGATCTCTCCAAGCAGGCCGTCGCCTACCGCCAGGTGTCGCTGCTGCTGAAGCGCCCGCCGGGTCGCGAAGCCTATCCCGGCGACGTCTTCTATCTCCACTCCCGTCTGCTGGAACGCGCTGCGCGCGTCAACGCCGATTACGTCGAGAAGTTCACCAACGGTGCGGTAAAGGGCAAGACCGGCTCGCTGACCGCGTTGCCGATCATCGAGACCCAGGCCGGCGACGTCTCGGCCTTCGTGCCGACCAATGTCATCTCGATCACCGACGGCCAGATCTTCCTCGAAACCGATCTGTTCAACGCCGGTATTCGCCCTGCGATCAACGCCGGCATTTCGGTTTCGCGCGTCGGCGGCGCGGCGCAGACGAAGGTCATCAAGAAGCTCGGTGGCGGTGTTCGTCTGGCGCTCGCGCAGTACCGTGAACTCGCGGCCTTTGCACAATTCGCGTCCGATCTCGACGAGACTACGCGCAAGCAGCTCGAGCGCGGCACGCGCGTCATGGAGCTGATGAAGCAGAAGCAGTACGCGCCGATGTCGGTAGCCCAGATGGCGGCCTCGCTGTATGCCGCCGACAAGGGTTACCTGGACGATATCGCGGTCGACAAGATCGGCGATTTCGAAGCCGCGATGCACCAGTACCTCGCGACGACCCACAAGCCGCTGCTCGACAAGATCGGTGAGAAGGGCGACTGGAACGACGCGCTGGAAGCTGAGCTGAAAGCCGCGATCGTGGCCTTCAAGAAGCAGTCCGCGATCTGAGCAAGCGACGATCATGGCCGGCGCCAAAGAAATCCGCACCAAGATCAAGAGCGTGAAAAACACGCAGAAGATCACGCGGGCGATGGAAAAAGTGGCGATGTCGAAGATGCGTCGCGCGCAGGAACGCATGATCGCCGCGCGGCCTTACGCCGAGAAGATTCTCCGCACCATCGGCCATCTCGCCCAGGCGACGACCGAGTACACGCATGCGTACACGATCGAGCGGCCGATCAAGCGCGTTGCCGTGCTGCTGGTCTCCACCGACCGCGGTCTCTGCGGCGGTCTCAATACCAATTTGTTCCGCACCACGATCCGCGCCGTGCGCGAGTGGCGCGAGCAGGGCATCGAGGTCGACTTCGCGGTGTTCGGCAACAAGGGTCTGTCATTCTTCAAGCGCGTCGGCGGCGCCATCGTCGCGCAGAACTCGCAGCTCGGCGACAAGCCGCACCTGGAGCAACTGCTCGGCACGATCAAGGTCGTCTGCGATGCCTATCGTAAAGGCACTGTCGACCGCGTCTATCTCGCGTCGACGCAGTTCATGAACACGATGACGCAGAAGCCGCAGCTGCGGCAGTTGCTGCCGGTGGCGCCGGTCGAGGGCGCGAAGCTCAACGATCACTGGGACTACATCTACGAACCGGATGCGGCCGACCTGCTCGACACCGTGTTGCAGCGTTACGTCGAATCGCAGGTCTACCAGGCGGTGATCGAGAACGTCGCCAGCGAACAGTCGGCGCGCATGGTGGCGATGAAGTCCGCCACCGACAACGCCGGCAAGATCATCAACGATCTGCAACTCGCCTACAACAAGGCCCGCCAGGCCAGCATCACCAAGGAACTGGCGGAAATTGTCGGCGGCGCCGCAGCCGTCTAATCACGGCCCCTAAAGGCAGTACACCAAAGAATTCCGGATAGAGAAACAGCGATGAGCACTGGCAAGATCGTACAAATCATTGGCGCCGTCATCGACGTCGAGTTCCCCCGCGACGCGATTCCGAAGATCTACGACGCGCTCAAGGTCGACGGCACCGCGCTCACGCTCGAAGTGCAGCAGCAGCTCGGTGACGGCATCGTCCGCACCATCGCGCTCGGATCAAGCGACGGCCTCAAGCGCGGTCTGATCGCCAGCAACACCGGCGGGCCGATTTCGGTTCCCGTCGGCAAGGCCACGCTCGGCCGTATCATGAACGTGCTCGGCGAGCCGATCGACGAATGTGGTGAAGTGAAATCCGAGGAACGCTGGGCGATCCACCGCGATGCGCCGAGCTATGAAGACCAGAGCGGCTCGACCGATCTTCTGGAAACCGGCATCAAGGTCATCGACCTGCTGTGCCCGTTCGCGAAAGGCGGCAAGGTCGGCCTGTTCGGCGGCGCCGGTGTCGGCAAGACCGTCAACATGCTGGAACTGATCAACAACATCGCGACCCAGCACTCGGGACTGTCGGTGTTCGCCGGCGTCGGCGAGCGCACGCGTGAAGGCAACGACTTCTACCACGAGATGGCGGAAGCGGGTGTCATCAAGCTCGACAACCTGCCCGAGTCGAAAGTGGCGATGGTCTATGGCCAGATGAACGAGCCGCCGGGCAACCGCCTGCGCGTCGCACTCACCGGCCTGACGATGGCCGAATACTTCCGCGAGGAAGGCCGCGACGTGCTGTTCTTCGTCGACAACATCTACCGCTACACGCTGGCCGGCACCGAAGTCTCGGCACTGCTCGGACGCATGCCGTCGGCGGTGGGCTACCAGCCCACGCTCGCCGAGGAAATGGGTACGTTGCAGGAGCGCATCACCTCGACCAAGAAAGGCTCGATCACCTCGATCCAGGCCGTTTACGTGCCGGCCGACGATTTGACCGATCCGTCGCCTGCCACGACCTTCGCGCATCTGGACGCCACCGTCGTGCTGTCGCGCGACATCGCTTCCTTGGGCATCTATCCGGCGGTCGATCCGCTGGATTCGACCAGCCGCCAGCTCGACCCGAATGTGCTCGGTGGCGATCACTACCAGACCGCCCGCGACGTGCAGGGCGTCTTGCAGCGCTACAAGGAACTGAAGGACATCATTGCGATTCTCGGCATGGACGAGCTGTCGGAGACCGACAAGCTGGCCGTCAGCCGTGCCCGCAAGATCCAGCGCTTCCTGTCGCAGCCGTTCCATGTCGCCGAGGTGTTCACCGGTTCGCCGGGCAAGTACGTCAGCCTGAAAGAGACCATCCGCGGCTTCCGCGAGATCGTCGACGGCAAGCACGACGCGCTGCCCGAGCAGGCGTTCTACATGGTCGGCGGCATCGACGAAGCGGTCGAGAAGTCGAAGAAGCTCTGATCGGGTAAACGGCCATGGCAACCATCGAAATCGACATCGTCTCCGCAGAAGGCCAGATCCATCACGGCGAGGCCGCGATGGTGTTCGCGCCGGCGGAAATGGGCGAGGTCGGCATCGCGCCGCGTCATGCGCCGCTGCTGACACGACTGAAGCCCGGCGCCGTGCGCGTGCTGGGCACGGATGGCGTCGAGCACTCGTTCTTCGTCGGCGGCGGCATTCTCGAAGTGCAGCCGCACCTCGTGACCGTGCTCGCCGATACGGCGATCCGTGCGAAGGACGTCGACGAGGCGTCGGCGGCCGAAGCGCGCAAGCGTGCCGAAGAGCGTCTCTCCCACGCGCGGACCGAGGTCGACGTGGCCCGCGCACAGTCCGAGCTCGTGCAGGCTGTGGCGCTGGGCGAATTCCTGCAGAAGATAAAAAAGATCACGCACTAGAAGTGGAAAGCTCTTCTTCCTCCGGGAGAAGAGAGACAGAATTAGTCGAAGATTCCCAGGCTGCTCGCCCGCTCTACCCAGCCCGCCCCGCTATCAGTTAGGGAAACTCTGAAAAAACCCTCTCCCTCCGGGAGAGGGTTGGGTGAGGGACTTTCAAATTAAAGTAAGTTTTTGATTGAAAGTCCCTCATCCCTGCCCTTCTCCCGGAGGGAGAAGGGTTTAACTGCTTTT
>JAYWBB010000093.1:0-4529 GCA_043781855.1 Nevskia sp.
CTGTGCAAGCGCACGCTGAGCCGGGCCATCGCGCCCGACAAGGTACTCGCCGACACCCAGATCATCCAGACCTGGATCGCCGAAAATGCGGCGGACATCGCGAGCAGCCGCGCACTGGTGATGCTGGTCGCCGAGCGTGCCGAGAAGCATGGCTTCAAGGCGGCGCGCGAGGATGTCTCGATCATCAAATTCCAGGTCGCCGGCGCGCTGCAGCGTGTGCTCGACCGCACTCTGCAAGCCTTCGGAGCGCTCGGCATGACCGATGACGCCTTCGTGGCGTTCGCGTTCCGTCACGAACGCGCCGCGCGCATCTACGACGGCCCGGACGAAGTACACAAGCTGAGCGTCGCCAAGCAGATTCTCAAGCGCTATCGAACCGTCTGATCGAACCCGCAGGAACCCAGGCTCACTTCAGCGGGCCGCTATCGTTTCGGCTCGATAACAATCACGCACGCCGCATGCCTTGCCCGCAGCGCAACGACAAGAGCGAACCGCATGAACAACGCCCCCGCAGCGCCCCTCGATCAGGCCGGTGCCGTCCGCGACGAAAACGCGTTCGACGTCGCGCGCATCCTGCCGTTCCTGCGGGAACACGTCGCGGGGTTTGCCTCCGGGCCGATCGAACTCAAGCAATTCGAAGGGGGTGCGTCCAACATCACGTATGCGCTGAAGATCGGCGAGCGCGAAATGATTCTGCGGCGTCCGCCGTCCGGCACCAAGGCCAGGGGCGCGCACGACATGGGCCGCGAGTTCCGCGTGATGCAGCGGCTGCATCCGCATTTCCCCTGCCCGCTCCCGCTCGCGTATTGCGACGATGAAAGCCTGATCGGCTCGACCTTCTACGTCATGGAGCGGCTCAACGGCGTGATCCTCCGACGCGATCTGCCGAAGACGCTGAGCTACACGCCCGAGCAGGCGCGCCGGCTCTGCCTCAACCTGATCGATACGCAGATCCAGTTGCACATGCTCGATTACGAAGCGGCGGGCCTGGCCGATCTCGGCAAGCCGGCGGGATACATCGCGCGGCAGGTCAGCGGGTGGTGCGAGCGCTTCGAGAAAGCCTGGACCGACGACTCGCCAAAATGCGCTTCGATCATGGCCTGGCTGAAAGCCAAACAGCCGGCGGACTCGGCGCGCGCGGCGATCATCCACAACGACTACCGTTTCGACAACGTCGTTCTGTCGCCCGACGACGGCCTCAGCATCATCGGCGTGCTCGACTGGGAAATGGCCACGCTGGGCGACCCGTTGATGGATCTCGGCAGCTCGCTCGCCTACTGGGTGCAGGGCGACGATCCGGCACCGATGCAGGCCATCCGCATGCAACCCAGCAACATCTCCGGAATGCTGACCCGCGAGGAGATGATCCGCTATTACGCCGAAAAAACCGGCCGCGACATTCCCAATGCCGATTTCTACTACGTCTTCGGCCTGTTCCGCCTCGGCGTCATTGCGCAGCAGATTTACTACCGCTTCAAGCTCGGCCAGACCAGGAACCCGAAGTTCCAGGCATTCGGGCTGTTCGTGACCGTGCTGGCGGGCGTCGCGGAGCGCGTGATGGAGCGCTCGCGGCTCTGAGCGCCGCGCTCAGAAACCGAGATCGCTCAGGCCGGGATGGTCGTCGGGCCGCCGGCCCAGCGGCCAGTGGTAACGGCGCTCGGATTCGGCGATCGGCAGGTCGTTGATGCTGGCGTGACGATGCGTCATCAGGCCGGCCGCGTTGAACTGCCAGTTCTCGTTGCCAAACGAGCGGAACCAGTGGCCGGAGTCGTCATGCCATTCATAGGCAAAGCGCACCGCGATGCGCGCGCCCTCGAATGCCCAGACTTCCTTGATCAGCCGGTAGTGCAGCTCGCGCGCCCACTTGCGCTGAAGAAAGCTGCGCACCTCGTCGCGGCCGGCCACGAACTCCGCGCGATTGCGCCAGCGCGTGTCTTCGCTGTAGGCCAATGCAACGCGCTGCGGGTCGCGAGAGTTCCAGGCATCCTCGGCGAAGCGCGCTTTCTGTGTCGCAGTTTCCAGCGTGAACGGCGGCAGCGGCGGTTTTGTTTCCATGGCGGTCCCTGATTCCTGATAGCAATCGATGGCGGAAAAGATCGAACGGTCTGCAGCTTTAGGCTAGGGCCTGTTCACCTTCAGTGGCTCGCCGCGTTGCGAGTCAAAAAGCCGCCCGGCGAGGCGCGAGCCGCCGAGAATAGTGGTTCTATTCTCAAGGCTCGCGACAAAGCCCGGCGACCCAAGAACATTACTTGGGGCCGCAACCCTCCGGGGCGGGGCCATTTTTGCCCATTGCCGCCTCGCTCGTCGCGCCCATGGAACAACCATGGCCGCTCCTCGTTCGTTGCACTGGGCAAAAATGACCTCCGCCGCAGCGACCCACTGAAAGTGAACAGGCCCTAGCCGCTACAATCGTGTTCCCGCCACCTCCGACCCTCCAGGAACATCATGGCCACCAGACTTTTCGACCTCACCGGCAAAGTTGCGTTGATCACCGGCGCCTCGCGCGGCATCGGCGAAGCCACGGCGCGGCTGCTCGCCGAGCAGGGCGCGCATGTCGTCATCTCCAGCCGCAAGCAGGAAGACCTCGACAAGGTCGCCGCCAGCATCGAGGCGGCGGGCGGCAAGGCGACGGCGATCGCCGCGCATCAGGGCGATTCGGCCGCGCTGAAAAATCTCATGGCCGAGATCGACAGCGCCTTCGGCCGGCTCGACATCCTGGTCAACAACGCAGCGACCAATCCCTACTTCGGCCATATCTCGGATACCGATGTGGCGATGATCGACAAGACCATGCAGGTCAACATCAAGGGTTACTTCGAGCTTGCCGCACTGGCGTCGAAGGTCATGAAGAAAGGCGGCGGCGGCGCGATCGTCAACATTGCCTCGATCAACGGCGTCAAGCCGGGCATGTACCAGGGCATCTACTCGATCACCAAGGCCGCCGTGATCAACATGACGCAGGCTTTTGCCAAGGAATGCGCGCCGTGGAAGGTGCGCTGCAACGCCGTGCTGCCAGGGCTGACGGAAACGAGGTTCGCGTCGGCGCTGACCAAGAACGATCAGCTGTTGAAGGCGGCGCTGACCCAGATTCCACTCGGCCGCGTCGCTCAGCCGAGCGAGATCGCGCCGGCGATCCTGTATCTGGTGTCCGAAGCTTCGAGCTATGTCACCGGCACGACACTGACCGTCGACGGTGGGCTGATCGGAGCCGGTGGCCTGTAAGCAGGGCGGCAAGGTAGAAACGGGACCCGCGTCGCCTTGTTTTACGACCACACCATCAACTACTCACCCTAAGGAATATCGATCCGCTTTGTGAACACGTCGATTTCCGGCACCACGCAATTCATCGAACCCCAGACTCGAAGCTCATTGTTGTTAAACGGCGGCAGGGCGCCGCCCGCAGTATTGGCCGTCAGAGTGGAAGTGACATTGATGCGGCCCACGACGCCGAGCAAGTAAGTGCGACCACCCTGAACCACGAATGGCGCTGACAGGTTGGAGCCGGAAAATGATCTCTGGAATGGACGCAATTCGGGTCCGTGAGTCTGGTCACGGCGACCGGACGTCGCCACATCGAATACCTTGAAACCAAGCAGATCGAAGCCGCCGGGAATCTGCTGCCAGGCTGAGACAACGAGATCGGCCCAGATCTCGACGTAGCCGGCGGCAAGCTTCGGAAAGAACTCCAGGAATGTACGCAAGGTTCCCGAGCAGTTCACTTGCGGTTGCAAGTCGATGACACCCAGTGACATCGGCGGTGTGTAGAAGACGCCGACGCCCGACGCCGAGGACTGGGAAATTTTCGGAGTCTCGTTGAGGAGCTGACTGAAGCTGAACAGCGTTCCATCCAGACGAGACGCCCGGTTGGCCGTGGCGGTGACTGGAGACGTCCAATCAAGGCTGTAACGGTGATCGTCCGGTGCGCCGGTGATCCAATAATCCCGGGCATTGGCGTTTTTGGGGATGAAAAGATAGGGAGGCCAACGGAAATGAGCCGGGTCGAGCGTCAATTTGCCGCCGAGCGTCGAAAGCTGCGCCAGTCCGGCTTCGCGGTGCGCGGCCACCTTGGCGTCCAGCGCGGTAGCCGACCGCTTATCCCTCGTCAGAAATCCGTCGATTTCCGTCGCCGTTTGATGCGCGAGCTCATCGAACACGGCCGGAAGCCTGGGCGATTGCAACGCCGCCTGGAGAGAACCTTTCACTACCTTCCGGTACTTCATCGTTGAGCGCTCCCTACATCATCGGAAATCTGCAATCGGTTCGTACTGAAAACCACCCTTCGATATTAAGCCTGATTCAGCACGTCAAGTTAGACTCAGGTCACGATTTGACGGCACCCGGATCAGATGCTGTGACTGAGGTCGCGCTGCGTTGTGCAATGCCGGAACTAAGGGGAGCTGCGAAGCGGCTTCCTCTTGAGTGAATAATTAGACCGCGGATTGTGCCTTTTCGCTTCTTGGGGTTAAAACCGCAAGCACAGCTGCCACAATGAAAAGAGCAGGTACATCACCAAGGAGATGGCCGTGATT
>JAYWBB010000094.1:0-34312 GCA_043781855.1 Nevskia sp.
AGTCGTGCTGCTGCAGCGGTTGTAAGGCTGAGTGCCGGCAACCCGCCAGCCGTAGCCTTGGGGGTAGACGCCGCTGACATAGGGCAAGTCGAGGTCCCAGGTCCCCATGAGACCGGCGGTATCTTCTCGTTCGGGCTGCGCCGCAACGATCGTCCGGGTCACCCGCACCGGCAGGCTGTTGTTGCCCGGCAGATCAACATCGGTGACTGAGAACGTCGTCTGGCCGTTGTAGAAGTTGGTGGAATCGCCGAAAAGATTGATGCCCAGCGCACCGACGGTTTCGGCCGTCTTGATGCGCTTGGCCCATTCCTGGGTGTCGGAGTTCTCCGTCTGCGCATGAGCCGAAGCGCATGCGAGCAAAAACAACAGCAGCATCGACTTCCCTATCGAACGCATAAAGCCCCCCCATTCTTTATCGTCTGCCGGATTTCGCCCGGTGCGCTTTTTGCCGTCGCAGCCGGTAACGGACTATCGACGACGCACGATCGACACTGGACTTCGGTCTGCAAGCCGTCAAGGACACGGACGGCGAAACTGTGACGAACTGTGACGCAGGTCTCAATAGGGGACCAAAGGTGCCAACGTCGAGTTGTTTCTTGTCGACACGGGTGGGGTCGCCCCGCCAAACCGGCTAAAAAAATTGGTTAGCTCAGAAAAACGCCATCGTCCGCACTTCAATGCTCTCGCGCTTCTGTGCATCGGGCGGAGAGGTCGGGTCTTCAAAAGCGGTATGGAACATGAACCGTGGGCGGCCGTCAGCTTCGGAGTCGTAGGTTTTGAGCAGCAATGCCTGCCCGACTTCCATCTTCGGGAAGTAGACCCAGCGGTGATTCGGTGACCAGCGCATCACGTAGATTTCGCCGGTGCGTTCGCGGTACTTCAAATCCATCAGCAGGAGGTCTTCCGGAACCTGCGTGCTGGCGTCACACATTGCGAGCGGCAGTTCCTCGACTCTTCGGTAGAGCGGCTTCCAGACATTGTAGAAAGCCACTCGGCCTTGCAGCAGGGTTTCGGCATCGGCGGGTACGATGTCGCGCACGCGCTGCGGGCCGCTCTTCGGGGTGTAATCGCTGTGGACCAGCAGCACGGCTGGCCGGTGCACGGTGGTCTGCAGGCTCAGGTCATTCGGCAGGCGCTTGCGGATGGTGTGGTCGAATACTTCAACACGCCGCGCGCCGGTCTGGCGCTTCACGTAGTCGACCACATGCGGATAGAAAGCCGTTTTCACCGAGGTGTCGTCGTCGAACGTGTCGAAGCGAGCGCCGAAGTCGTGGATCTCGAAGCCTTCGCGGTCGGCGGAGAAGTGCTCGGCGGTGGGCCAGCCGTCGTGGATATCGACTTCGCGCGCGTCGGTGCCGGGCGGGTTGGGCGGGATGGGCGGCTCGGGCTCGTAGAACCAGGTATCGAGCCGTTGGCCGTTGTCGGCGCTGTAGTTGAGCGTGGCGCGGACGGTTTGCGTGCGGGTCATGGTGACGGGACTCGGTGAGTGGATGGCCTGGGCACCGTGAAGGCTACCCGAACCGTGATTTATTCCCTACGGGCTGACGCCGAGCTTCCGCCCCATCAGCCAAAGCCGCGTGTCGAACTCCCGCTGGTGGTAGTCGGGCAGCATGTGTTCGCAGAGGCGATAGAAGGCCTTGTCGTGGTCCGGTTCGCGGATGTGGGCGAGTTCGTGGACGGCGATCATTTCGAGGAATTCCGGTGCACCTTCGCGGAACACGGCGGCAATGCGGATTTCGCGCTTGGCCTTTAGCTTGCCGCCCTGAACGCGGGAGGTGCGAACGTGCAGGCCGAGGGCGTTGCGGATCGCATCCATGCCTTTCTCGTACGAGACGCGATGCAGCGGTGGCGCGCTGCGCAGATATTCGCTCTTCAGATCGTTGACGTAGTCGTGCAGCGCCGAATCCGACTGCACCTCATGCCGCACCGGATATTTCTTTGCCAGATGTTCGGCCAGCCGGCCTTCGGCGATCAGACGGCGCACCGAGTCAAGCGTAGTGGGCGGGTAGCCGCCGAGGTAGGGCAGATCAGTCATCGCGCGCTTGGGACAGTGTCGTTGATACGGGACTGACCTAGCGTACGCGCCACGCGCGATCCCCGGCATCTCGCTGTTGGCCCCCGAAGGTGGCGCTTCTCGTTCTGCGGAGCGAATGTGACCTCGCGCACAGACAGCTCGCGCTGATCGTCCTAGCGTGGCCTGTATCCGAGGCTGCGGGGAACGGTAATGACGATCATGACGCGGGTCCTGTCCGGTGCTGCGATCCTGGTGCTCGCGATGTCGATCACCACGGCCTTCGCGCAGAAGATCGAGGGAAAGATCGAGCAAAAGATTGACGGGGACGGCAAGCCGGTCATTTTCGGAAACGGCGTTCGTGCGCGAGACCCGGTGGCGCCCACGCCGCAATACGCTGCGCTTGCCTCCGGCCTTTACGCACGGCAGATCGTGCAGGCAGCTTCGACTCGCGGCGACTATGCGGTGCAGGTCTGGTCGCTGCTGGTCAGCCCGAAGGCGACGACCGGCGAGACGAAGCTGCCGGGTGCGGCGGTGCTGAGCCTGCGCAGCGGCAGCGTCGAGGTGATCACGGCAGGCGGCAAGACCCGGTTGGAGCCGGGCGGGACTGCCGCCGTCCCGGAAGGGTCATCCCTGCACTTCGTGAACTCCGACGACAGCCGTCCGGCGCAGCTGCGCGCCGTGGTGGTGATCGGCAGCCGCCGCTGAGGCGGAACCGCATTCATTCGAGGGGGATCCGCCATGTCTTCGATCCGCATTCTGCAAATCAGCTGTGTCGCTCTGCTCTGCGCGGCGGCGGTCAATCTCTCGGGCTGCAAGCCGCCGCGCGGTGGCGGCGGGCCTGATGGCGATCCGGGCGACCCGACGCATAACCCTCCGCAGCAGAAGGATCCGCACATCGTCCGCAACCCGGGTGACTTCAAGGAGGATCCGACGTTCGTTTCGGTACCGACGCTCGGCCGTCCGATCTACGCCTGCGGCAGTTCGATCACCGTGGAGAACTTCATTCCGGGCGCGAAGATCGAGGTCTTCATCGACGGCGCACCGGCGCCGAATCCGTCCTTCATCGGCCAGATTCCGACACCCGGGCAGACGCACGACACGGGCGCTGCATTCACTGCGGGCATGGTCATCTACGTGACGCAGACCTGGAACGCCGCGACCAGCGGACATTCGAACAGCGTGACCGTGACCTCGCACACCGTGGACTATCCGACGGGCTTGCCGAAGCCACACCTGTTCAAGAATCCAATCTTCCAGTGCGGCCACGCGATCCTGGTCGAGGATGTGGTGCCGAATTCGAAAGTGACGGTGCAGGCCGAAGACTCCGACGGCGCAGGCGGCTTCAAGCCGGCCATCGATGTCGGCGGCTTCCAGGCTTCGACCAACTGGGGCATCAACTGGACCGGCGTGAATCCCGAATTCACGCTCGGCGCACGCGCCTCCGCCACCGCTCAGCTCTGCACCGACAGCAGCCCGCGTTCGGATTACGAGATCACCGTGCCGCCGCCGTCACCACCACCGGGTGGTTCTACCGGCAAGCCGATCATCGACGGCCAGACGCTGATCACGATCTGGGGCGCGGCCGGTCCGCCGAACGATCCGCCGCAGCATGGCGCGATCGTTACCGTGCGCGACGCCGCCGCGACCGTGCGCGCGCAGAGCGCGATCCCTGGTGGCGTGCCGCATACGCTGGGCATCTCGCCGCCGGCGGTGGCAACGCAGTCCCTGACCGTTACGCAGACGCTATGCACCGAGGGCCCGCCAGGACCGCCGACGATTGTCGGCGCGTGCAGTGCCATGCCGGCGCCGGTCATCAAGGCCCCGCTGCCGGGTGATACCAAGATCATCGTGACGACACAGATTCCCGGTGCAGAGATTCTGGTGTTTGCCAGCGGCCAGGAAATCGGCCATTCCTCCGGCTCCGTGATCAACCTGAAGCGGCCGCTGGTCGACGGCGAGACGGTGATCGTCGAGCAGCGGCTCGGCAAATGCACGGGGCGCTTCGTCTACCAGATCAACGTGGGCTGCGCGCTCGGCACCGCGCCGGGCGCCTGTTCCAGCGACTGGCCGGCGTTCCGGCAGAACGGCCTGCGCACCGCGCGCCAGGTGCAGGCCTCGCCGCTCGGCGACCCGTATGCGGTGAAGACGCTGGCCGTGAAGGCGACGGTGACCGCACCCGATGGCGGCACCTTCGTCGCCTCGCCGGTGATCGCCGGTGGCAAGGTCTTCATCGGCAGCAATCGCGGGCACCTCTATGCCTTTGATGCCAACTTCGGCACCGCGGCCGCACCGCTCTGGCAGTACCCGCCGGCTGCGGAACCGGCGCTGACGTCGAGCTTCACCTGCAATCCGTCCTCGGAAGGTATCGCAGCCAGTGTCGCGGTTGCGACGACCAAGGAACACGGCACGCTGGTGATCCTCGGTGCGCCCGATCGTGGCCGCCCCAGCGACCCCGGCGGGAAATTCGGCATGGGCCTCGGCAGCGGCCGCCTGTTCGCGCTGAATCCGGCGAACGGCGCGCTGGTCTGGAAGACACAGGATGAAATCGCGCGCATCACCGGCACCAGCAGCGGCTCCACCAGTGAATTCCACGAGCAGATCGGCTACTCAGCGCCGCTGATTCTCGGCAGCCGCATCTATGTCGGCATCGGCGATCACTGCGACAACCCGATCCAGAACGGCCGGGTGAAGTCGATCGAACTGGAAACCGGCGCGGTCGATAGCGGCTTTTCCTACGAGTCGACCAACGCCCGCGGCGGCGGCGTCTGGACTTTCATCTCCGGCGGCTTGAGCAATGCGCTGGTCACGACCACCGGCAACGTCAAGAGCGGCACCTCGTCCGAGCCGTCGGTCAACAACGCGCTGAGCATGGTGCGGCTCGATCCGGCCACGGGCGCGCTGAGCGGCAAGATCCAGCCGGTGCCCTACGTCAACGACGGCGATCCGGACTGGTCCGCGGGCGCCACGCTGATCGCCGCGAGCTGCGGCGACGTTTCGGCCTCGACCATGAAGGACGGCTTCAGCTACGCCGGCAACCTCGGGCCGCCGCTGTCGTTCCGCTGGCAGTACCCGAACGTCGCCTACCCCTTCCCGATCCAGGACCCGCTGACCCACGGCGACATCCGCTACCACCGCGCCGGTGCAGCCTGGAACGACACTTATTTCTCGATGAGCGGCGGCCCGCAGTTGCTCGACACCAGCGACCCGTTCCGCAGCTTCCAGGGCTATCGTCACCTGCATGCGTTCGATGTCTGCGCCGGCAATGGCAACCGCGTGCGCTGGGTCGCGCTGCTGGAGAACTTCACGACTGCGGTCACCAATACGCACGACTGGGGTCTTGGCCCGCCGACCGTCACCGACGGCATCGTCTACGTCGGTACCAATCGCGGCTTCCTGCTCGCGATCGCCGATCCTTCCGTCTGGCCGCCGCAAGGCTTGCACTGCGCGTTGCCGACACTGAACACGGTCGATTGCGGCCCCGCTGGCTATCCGCTGGTCCAGAACCCGACAGTGCTCAAGGCGCTCGACCTCGGCGGACAGATCGTGCGCGGTGAGCCCGCACTCGCCAACGGCATGGTCTATGTCGCCAACTCGCTCGGCACGCTGTTCCGCATCGCACCGGAGGTGAAGCCATGAACACTCTTACGCTGCGATTTGCCGGGGCGGCGCTCCTGACTGTGTTCGCGGGATCGGCCGCCGCCCAACCCGCGCAGGACGAGCATGGCTCCTTTCAGCCGCGCGACGGCTACGAGGAAGCACGCCTGGGTGGCCAAAATGTGACGATCAAGACCCGCGACGGCACGAAGACCTTGCACATCTCGCTGGCCAAGCTGCGCGTCGCGCAGACCGCCAGGATGGCCGCGATCAAGTTGCCGGGCGCTGGCCTCGCACTGATCCAGCACACGGCCGGCACCGCGAAGGTCGTCGCCGGCCGCGAGAAATTCACACCGCTCGAAGGCGAGTGGCTGCGCCTGCCGCTGCCGGCGAAGTTCAGCATCGGCACCGACGACGACTCGATCACGATGGACCTGATTTTGGTGGAGGAAAGCAACGCGCGTGTGCGGTAACACCCGTCGCGCTCTGACAAAGCAGCAAGCCCTTCTCCCTCCGTGAGAACACGGGGGCTGCCACATCAATAAAAAAAGCTGCGGCCAGCGATGACCGCAGCTTGTCTGCTGGCGAGTGATCAGCCGACACCGACTGTTGTGCCGTCGTACTTCGTGACATGGAAGCGCGCGCCTGATCCTGGCTCGTTGTAGGCCCTTCGATAGTCGCTGAGGATGCTCAGCGAAACCGCTTCACCAAGCCGCTGGGCCTCGGTTGCATCGGTGCGCCAATGCACGCCGGCGATGTTGCGGCCCTGGGCGACGTTGCTGCCGATCTTGTTGAGCTCGCCGCCGATCGTGAGGTCCGGAATGCTGTCGTCCTGGATCAGCGTCAAGCCGTCGTCGCTCGGCCGGTAGTACGGGCGCGGCAGGATGGCGTTGTCGTCGAAAAAGGCCTTGAGGATCGTCACGCAGGCGCCCGCAACCGTCGCATGACCGGAGCCATAGGCCGTGTGGTTCGGTGAACCTTCGGGGAACGCCTGCGCCAGCAGATACGTGCCGCCCCCACCGCCATTGAGCACATTGTTGCGCGCCAGCACCTGCGGCAGCACCGTCGAGCTGAATATCGAGGAATGGATGGGATAGTTGCGCGCGCCTTGACGCACCACCTCGACGCGACCAGCGAACTCTTCCGGCCGCAGGCGACGATGCACGCACCACTTCTCTTTCCACACGTGCTTCAGCGCGCGCGACGAAACTTCGGCCATCAGCGCGAGGAGGGACGGACCGCCCATGGTCGCAAAGGCGACTTGCGTGCCGTTCATGATGTTCGGCGTCGGGCCGTTGAGCGCGGCGTCGTAGGGCCGGCCGGCACCACCCTCAGGCTGGCGGCCGTACGGATTGCCGGCATCCCAGGGCACGCCGAGGCTGAGCAGGATGTTCATCGCGTTGAAATAGGCCTGGTAGAGCTGGTCGATATGCGCGAACTGCGCCATCGCCCGGCCGCCGTTGATGAAGCGCTGCGTCGATTCGACCGCGATGCCCGCCGTGTTGACGCCATTCTGCACCGCCAGCCAGGTCGGAAACGCGCTCAGATAGTCGACGCCGGGAAGACCCGCCTTGACGCGCTGGTCGATCGTCTGCGCACCGAACGGAACCGGCTTCATGAAGAACTGCGAAAGCCAGGGACCGACGGTGACGCCCGGGAACGGGTCGCGGAACAGCGTCTGCGGCGTGACGATGCCGCCTTCCTTGGGGCCTTTGAAATCGGCGCCGAAGCCGGTGAGATCGGCAGCCGCGGCATTGGTCAGCGGATGCGAGGCCCACTGGTTGAACGGGATGTCGCGGATCAGCGCCATCCAGTACAGCTCCGCCATTTCGGCGGCTTCTTCCTTGCTCGCGAACGCCGGCGCTGGCGGCAGGCCGAGGCGTCCGGAATCCGCGCCTTCCATGTCAAAGGCCATGCCGGCCTGCGGATTGACCAGGCGACGGCCGTTGCCGAGCGGGTTATGGACGCCGATCGGCAGCGCGTCGAAGTCGGCCTGGCGGCCGCTGCGAATGGCTGCGATCAGACCGGTGAAGGCGTTGACATCGGGCTCGCCGAGCGCGTTGTGCGGCAGCGACTTCGAGAAGTTCGCGATGCCGTTCGGATACAGCTGCTCGTCACCGTTCGGCGTACCACTGAGCAACGGCGCATCGCGGTTCTCTTTTGCCGCCTCGACGCGCAATTCATAGGCTTTCCGACGCCGCTGACCAGCGGTCAGGCCGCCACAGAGTTCGCCGCCACGGTCGTCGCGATCGTTGTCGTCGGCGTTGGCCGCAGCGCTGGCAATCAGCGTCGCACCGCCCAGCGCAAGCGGCAGACCGCCGATACCGCCGAGAAAGCAGCGGCGGCTTTCAGACTGCGGGCCCCATATGGACTCGGCAGCGCGGTTCTCTACTACAGACTCGTTGGTTTCTTTCATGTCGTTGTCCCCGGTTTTAACCCAGCAAAGGTTGTTGCGGTTCGGCGGTGAATTTCCGGATCGCGGAGCAACCATGTCGAGTGACCTGGGCCGCGTCGAGCGACGCAAACGACTAATATTGTGTATGAAACAGGTATCATCTGATGGTCGTATAATCGAAGCCGACGAACGGTTATACCGATGATGCTTATCCCCAGACCGCTCGGATGAACGTATTTGCACGGGGAAGTCTTTACGACAATCTGGCGGTATCCGCGCTCGTCGTGCTTGCGTGCGGCAGTTCACAGGCTCGCGCGCTGTGCCGCAGCAAGCGTCCACGTAATACCTGTCCTGCTTTGAGCCAGACCGGGGCAGCGAGCACGATCAGGAGTCCGTCGAACGGCACCCGGAAGCGAACTTCGGCAATCGAGATAAAGACCGTGACGATGAGTCCGAGCAGCGGCGCCAGCAGCAGCCATTCCGGCAGGCTGTCGGCGCGCAGCCTGACCATCGCCGACGTACGCCAGGCGAGCGTTGCCAGTGCGGGCAGCAGGATCAGCAGCCAGAAGGCGCGCTGACTCCAGGCGCCGTAGTCGATGCCGCGAAACACCGCCGCTGGCCACAAGGTCCGCGCTCCGAACAGCGACCCGGCGTTGTGCAGGCTCAAGGACAGCGCGGCCACCGGATGCTCGGCGATCCACTGCGTCGCAAGGGCTGAGTTGCGCGCGGAATCGTAGGGGCCGAAGTCGAGGATTACCGTGTCCGTGTAGCCGCGCAGCGTGCTCTCGACCGCCGTGAAGACCATCGTGATGTTGCGCTCGCGGTCGATCCAGCGGAACTCGCGCTTTTCGCCGTAGTGGCCCATCAACACGTTCATCGCGAGGTTGTTTGCCGACAGGCAGAAGCGCCCTTCGTTAAGCCGCGTGCAGCGCTCCGACAGCGGCGCGATGACCAGCACGAGGCCGGCGACAACGCCCAGGGTCACCGGCAGCAGGCGGCGATCGCGGTGGCGCGCGGCGTGGATCGAATAGATCAGCCCGGTCAGCGCCAGCGGCCCGAGCAACGTGTTCTTGAACGCTGTCGCCAGGCCTGCCGCAACTCCCGCCGCGAGCGCGGTCAGCGCTGCCCCGCGCAACGTCGCCGACTGCACCGCCACCAGCAGCAGCCAGACGCTCGCCAGCGCGAGTGCGGTGAAGCCGTTTTCGGACAGCCACAGCGAGGCGTAGTGCAGATACGGGAAATAAAGCGTGGCAATGACCAGCGCGACGGCCGCTGCGGACGGCCCGTAAACGCGCCGCGCAATCAGCCAGACCAGCCCCATGATCGCGAGCGACAGCAGCCATTGCACGATCATCGCCAGCGTCCAGCTCGGATCGAGTGCATAGAGCGCGCCGAACAGCATCGAAGCACCCGGCGGGTACAGTGTGTCGCCGATGCCTTCGGGAGCGTGCATCGCGAATCGTGTCGCGCGATCGATATAACCCTGCATGTCGCTGTAGACGTGCTGCGTCGCCGGATGGACGACGAGGATGTAGATCAGTCGCGCCAGCCCGCCGAGCAGCCAGCACGTCCAGACGACACGCGCGGGCCACCGTGCGGGGACATTCACGCCCGCTGCGCCCCGCGGGTGACGGCGTTCAAGGCGTACGCCGGCCAGCCGCCAGCCGGCCGAGCCGGGCGCGTACTTCGCGCGTATCCAGCATCGTCGCGGCCACGCCGGGCAGACGCCGACGCCAGTTCGGATGCGCGTCGATGGTGCCGGGCACGTTCGGCTGTTCGCTCAAACCCAGCGCATCTTCCGCTGGCAGCAGCACCAGCGGTGAGGGCGTCCGCGCGACGAACGCCGCAGCGGCATCGACGACCGCCGTCGTGTCGCCGGCGTCCGGCGGCTCGCCCTGCGCCACACCGGCGTGGCCGAACGCGGCCCAGAGCCGTGCGCGATCCTCGGCGCGGGCGGCGCGATCGCCGGCTTCGTCCTCGCCCGCGCCGTAGAGCGCGAGCTTCGCGCGCCAGTCGATATCGCGGCCCTGCCACCAGCCGGCGACCGTCGGCAGATCATGCGTGGTGGTCAATGAAACCACGGCACCCGGCCAGCGCTCCGGCTCGACGAACAGGCCCCAGTCGCGCTCGAACCAGAGCACGCGCATACCGAGGATTCCCGCACCATCCATGCGGATCCGGAAGCCATCGGGCACGGTGCCCATATCCTCGCCGATGATCACCGCGCGATGACGCCAGGACTCGAGCGCGATCAGGCCGAACAGGTCCTCGATCGGGTAGCGCAGATAGGCGCCTTCGGTGGCGCTCGCACCGTCCGGTACGAGCCAGAGGCGGCCGAGGCCGAGCACATGGTCGATGCGCAGGCCGCCGACATTGCGCAGCTGCGCACGCAGCATCTCCAGAAACGGCCCGTAACCGTGCTGCCGCAGCGTGCGCGGCGAGAACGCGGTCAGGCCCCAGCTCTGGCCGAGGCCATTGAGCGCATCGGGTGGTGCACCGACGCTGACGCCGATCAGCAGATCGTGTTGCCGGCTCCAGGCATGGCTGCCGCCGCCATCAGTACCGACGGCGAGATCGCCGATCAGCCCGATAGCCATGCCGGTTTCGTGCGCAGCCGTCTGCACACTGCGCAGGCCGCGATCGGCGAGCCATTGCAGAAAAGAATGGAAGCGGATTTCATCGGCATGCTCGCGCGCGAAGCTTTCGACCTCGGCGCTACTGGGGCGGCGGAACGCTTCCGGCCACTCGCGCCAGCTCCAGCGCGGCGCCGCACCCGACAGGAAATGCGCCTGCAGCGCCTCGAAACGCGCGTGATCGCGCAGCGCTGCGCCGCCATCGTCGCAGAAACGCTTGAAGTCTTTGCGTAGCTTCGCCGACAGCTTCGACAGGCCGGCGTAAAGGCTGCGCGCAAGATCGAGCTTGATGCGGGCGGCCGCCGGCCAGTCGATCAGCGGCAGCGCTTCAAGCGCGGTGCGTGCATCGCCCAGTCCCGCCACGGTAATCGCCGCTTTCACTGCCGCCTCGCCGAACACTTCGGCCGGATCGGCATGCAGGGCGTTGACAAACAACCGGCTCGACGGTGAATACGGGCTGAAGCGCTCGACATCCGCCGAGAACAACGCGTGCACCGGGCTGACCGCGAGCGCATCCGCGCCCTGGGCGGCCGCACTGCGCAGGAATTGCGCGAGACCGCTGAAATCGCCGATGCCACCATCACCACTACGACGCAGCGAATAGATCTGCGCGCAGAGGCCCCAATGCTTGCGCTCGCCACCGATGTCGTGAACGCCAAAGCAGCGCTCGGGCGTGGCCGCGAGCGTGAAGCTGCGATCGCCGATCTCCACGCGGTGATAACCCGGCGCCGCGACCGGCGGAAGAAACGCCAGACCATCAGCGCCGGTTGCCACAAAGCCCTCGCGGTCGCCGCCGGTCTCGAACTCGATGCGATAGCGCGCTGCGGCGATCGCGCCGAGCGCGATCGGCTGCCCGACCCTGGCGACGATCATCGGCGGCAGCCGCCCTTCCAGCTTTTCCGCAGCGATCAGGGCCCGACTAGCGTCGACCTGTTCGGCACTGTCGCAGGGAATCTCCAGCGCCCGCAGCAAGGCGCGCAAAATTCCCGGATCGACCTCGTGATGCACACCCCGGTAGTCGATCCAGCGCGTCGACAGGGCCGCCGCTTCCGCCAGTTCGCGAAGCGCATCATCACTCACCCGAACCTCCGGTCTCGGCAGCCAGCAGCACTACACCGTGCGCGGCGACTTCGATGGCCTCGACGCCGACTTCGCGTTCGGCGCTTTCCGGACGGGCCGTGTCGATCAGTAGACGCCAGGACAACGCCGGCAGCGGCAGCACGAACTGGCGCGCGTCGTCGCAGTGGTTGATCAGGAGCAACGTCACCTCCGCCCGTCCTCGCGCAGTGCGCGCGACGCGGCGCAAGGCGAGCAGGCGGCCTTCGTAATAGCTCCATCTTTCGGCGTCCATGGTCTCGCCGCTTTCGTCGAACCAGTCGATATCGGCGAGACCCGGCGCAATCTCTTCGCGGCCGTGCAGGAACGTCGTCCCGCGCAAAGAAACCAGCCGCCGCCGGATCGCGAGGAGCTGCGCGACGAAGGCGCGAAGACGAAGGCCCTCGGCGGATTCGATCTGCGTCCAGTCGAACCACGACAAAGGATCGTCGTGACAATAGGCGTTGTTGTTGCCGTGCTGAGTGCGGCCGAATTCATCGCCGCCGGTCAGCATCGGCGTGCCGTGCGAGAACATCAGCGTCGCCAGCAGCGCACGCTGCACGCACGCGCGCACTTGCTCGATCGCGGCATCCTCAGTCGGTCCTTCCGCACCCCAGTTGCGGCTGTTGTTGTCGTCGGCGCCGTCGCGGCCGTCTTCGCCGTTGGCCTCGTTGTGCTTGCCGTCGTAGCTGACCAGATCGCGCAGCGTGAAGCCGTCGTGTGCGGTGATGAAATTGACCGAGGCCCAGGGCCGGCGGCGATGATGATCGAACAGATCGGCGGAGCCCTGAAGTCTTGCCGCCAGCGCGCCGCGCATGCCGGCGTCGCCTTTCCAGAAGCGGCGCACATCGTCGCGGTAGCGGCCATTCCATTCCGCCATGCCGGGCGGGTGGTTGCCGATCTGGTAACCGCCGGGGCCGATATCCCAGGGTTCGGAGATCAGCTTCACGCGCGCCAGCACCGGGTCCTGCATCAGCGCGTCGAAAAAGCCGGCGCCGGGATCGAAACCGGTGATTTCCCGGCCGAGCGTCACACCCAGATCGAAGCGGAAGCCGTCGATATGAAATTCCGTGACCCAGTAGCGCAGCGAGTCCATGACCAGCTGGATCACGCGGGGATGGCTGAAATTCACCGTGTTGCCGCAGCCGGTGTCGTTGATGCAGTGGCGCGGCGCGTCTGCAACCAGCCGGTAGTAGCTGGCGTTGTCGAGGCCGCGGAAGCTCAAGGTCGGGCCGGTCTCGCCACCTTCGGCCGTATGGTTGTAGACGACATCGAGAATGACTTCGATGCCGGCCGCGTGCAGCTGTTTCACGGCCCATTTGATCTGGCCGAGCGTGCCGTCGGAGAGGTAGGCCGGCTGCGGCGCGAAAAACGCCAGCGTGTTGTAGCCCCAGTAGTTGCTGAGGCCCAGATCGGTCAGCCGGCGTTCGATGGCAAAGGCGTGGATCGGCAGCAGCTCGATGGCGGTGATGCCGAGGCTGCGCAGATAGTCCACGGTGCGCGCGTCGCCGAGCGCGCCGAAGGTGCCGCGATCGTGCTCGGGCAGGTCGTCGCGCAGCTTGGTCAGGCCGCGCAAATGGGCCTCGTAGAACACCGTATCGGACCACGGCACGCGCGGCGAGCGGTCGTCGCCCCAGTCGAACGCGCGCTCGACGTGCTCGTCGATGATGACGGCCTTCGGCATCGCGAAGGCGCTGTCGCGGCGGCAGCGCGTGAGATCACCGCGCGCCGAACCGGCACGGTAGCCGAGCAGGGCATCGGACCATTTCAGCTCGCCCGCAAGCCGGCGCGCGTACGGATCGAGCAGCAGCTTGTTGTGATTGAAGCGATGCCCTTCGAGCGGCGCATAGGGCCCGTGCGCGCGGTAGCCGTAGAGCTGGCCCGGCCGCGCACCCGGCAGGTAGCCGTGCCAGATGCCGTCGGTGCATTCGGGCAGATCGAGCCGCGCGGTTTCGTGCTTGCCGTGATCGTCGAACAGACAGAGCTGCATGCGCTCGGCGTGCCCGGAAAACACCGCGAAATTGCTGCCGTGGCCGTCCCAGGTCACGCCGAGCGGCAGCGGCGAACCGGCTTCGAGCCGGCGGGCGTGGGCACTCATGGGCGATCCTGCCGCAGGATCAGCGTCGACAGCGGCGGCAGGGTCAGCGCCAGCGAATCGTGCAGCCCGTGGCTGGGAAAAGCCTCGCTGCGGATTACGCCGAGATTGCCTTGGTCGCTGCCGCCGTAGATCGCGGCGTCGCTGTTCAACAGCTCGCGCCAGATTCCGGCGCCCGGCACGCCGACGCGATAGCCCGCGTGCGGCACCGGCGTGAGATTGCAGACGACCAGAATCGGCGCAGTGTCGTCCGGCCCGAGGCGCAGCCAGGCGAAGACGCTGTGTTCCGCATCATCGACGATGACCCAGCGGAAGCCGCGGTGGTCACAGTCCCGGACGTGCAGCGCCGGCTCCTCGCGATACAGCCGGTTCAGATCGCCGATCAGCCGTTGCACGCCGCGATGCCGAGCATCACGCAGCAGATGCCATTCGAGTTGCGCGTCGTGATTCCACTCAGCTTCCTGTGCCAGTTCGCCGCCCATGAACAGCAGCTTCTTGCCCGGATAGCCCCACATCAGACCGTAATACGCGCGCAGATTGGCATGGCGCTGCCAGTCGTCGCCCGGCATCTTGGCCAGCAGCGAGAGCTTGAGATGTACCACCTCGTCGTGCGACAGCGGCAGCATGAAGCGCTCGGAGAACGCATATATCGGCCCGAAGGTGAGATCGCCGTGATGGTGCTTGCGGTGCACGGGATCGCGCGCGAAGTAACGCAGCGTGTCGTGCATCCAGCCCATGTTCCACTTGTACGAAAAGCCGAGCCCGCCTTCGGACGCCGGATGCGTGACGCCCGGCCACGCGGTCGATTCCTCGGCGATCACGATCGCGCCCGGGCAGCGCTCGGCGATGGTCGCATTGAGCGCGCGCACGAAGGCGACGGCTTCGAGGTTTTCGCGACCGCCGTGCGCGTTCGGCACCCATTCGCCCTCCGCGCGCGAATAGTCGCGGTGAAGCATCGAGGCGACCGCATCGACGCGCAGGCCGTCGACGTGGAAATGCTCGATCCAGTAGAGGGCGCTGCCGATCAGAAAGCCGCTGACCTCGTTGCGGCCGAAGTTGTAGATCAGCGTGTTCCAGTCCGGGTGATAGCCCTCGCGCGGGTCGGCGTGCTCGTAGAGTGCGGTGCCGTCGAAACGGCGCAGGCCATGGGCGTCGGCCGGAAAATGCGCCGGCACCCAGTCCAGGATCACGCCGAGATTCGCAACGTGGCAGGTGTCGACGAAACGCGCGAAGGCCTCCGGCGGACCGTAGCGCGCAGTCGGCGCGAACAGTGCCAGCGGCTGATAACCCCAGGAGCCACCGAACGGATGCTCCATGATCGGCATCAGCTCGACGTGCGTGAACCCGAGACCCGCGACATAGGGCACGAGGCGTTCGGCGAGTTCGTCCCAGCTCAGGGGATCGCCGGCACCGAAGTCGTTGCGCTGCCAGGAGCCGACATGGACTTCGTAGATCGAGATCGGCGCATCGGCGCCCTGACGCGCGGCGCGGTGCACGAGCCAGGCCGTGTCGTGCCATGGCAGTGCTGCGGGATCGGCGACGACTGACGCGGTTTCCGGTGGCGCCTCAGCCTGCAACGCGAGCGGATCGGACTTGAGCACCGGCGTTCCGTCCGCGCCGAGAATCCGGTACTTGTAGATCTCGCCCACCGCCAGCCGCGGCACAAACAGCTCCCAGACGCCGGCCTCGATGCGCAACCGCATCGAATGCCGCCGCCCGTCCCAGTTGTTGAACGCGCCGACCACGGCGACGCAGCGCGCGTTCGGCGCCCAGACCGAAAAGCGCACGCCATTGATACCGTCGACGGTCATCGGCCTGGCGCCGAAGCAGCGGCCGATTTCACGATGCCGGCCTTCGGCGAACAGATGCAGATCAAGCTCGCCGAGCAGCAGGCCGAACGAATAAGGGTCTTCGGTTTCCTGCACGGCGTCGGGCCAGACGATGCGCAGACGATAGGCGATCGGCCGGCTCAGACGCGCGATGAACAGACCTTCGTTCGACCAGGGAATGGCGGTCGCCACTGCGTCGCCGCTGTCCCGCGCGAGTACCTCGACGTGCCTGGCGCCGGGTAGAAATACGCGGACGCCGATACCGCCGCCGGACAGCTCGTACGGACCCAGAAGCGCGAAGGGATTCTCCAACTCGCCGCGCAGCAGCGCGGCGTAGTCGGTCGGGTGCGGCGCGAGTTCGGGGTCCTGCTCGATCGGATTGGCCATCGCGACATGGTGCCGTAGTCTTCAGCTGGCATCGAACTCGCATGCTTCATGCCGGGCGGCAGGACCGCCGGTGCGCGTATATGCAGCTGCCGCATGAGCGATGATAGACCGAACCGCGGCCAGGAGAGCCCCCGTGTCGACGCAGCCCGAAGTGCGTGTCGTAAGCCGAGCCACGCGCGAAACGCTGGCGCTGGTCATGGCCGGCGGTCGCGGCGCGCGGCTCAGGCAGTTGACCGCGCACACCGCGAAACCGGCGGTGCCCTTCGGCGGCAAGTTCCGCATCATCGACTTCACCCTGTCGAACTGCATCAACAGCGGCGTGCGCCGGGTCGGCGTGTTGACGCAGTACAAGAGCCATGCACTGATCCGCCATCTGCAGATGGGCTGGGGTTTTCTGCGCGGGCAGTTCGGCGAGTTCATCGAACTGCTGCCGGCCGAACAGCGCAGCGAGGCGATGAGCTGGTACAGCGGCACCGCCGACGCGGTTTACCAGAACATGGAATTCATCCACGCGCATCAGCCGGCGCACGTGCTGATTCTCGCGGGCGACCACATCTACAAGATGGACTATGGCCCGATGCTCGCGCAGCACGTGGCGACCAACGCGCGAGTGACGGTCGGTTGCCTCGAAGTCCCGCTCGACGAGGCACGCGGCTTCGGCGTGATGAGCACGGATTCCGAGCAGCGCATCATCCGCTTCGACGAGAAGCCGGCCGAGCCAATGCCGATCCACGACAAACCGGACAAGGCGCTCGCCAGCATGGGCATCTATGTCTTCGACGCGCGCTTCCTGCTGGAATTTCTGCAACGCGACGCCGGCGTCAACGAATCCAGCCACGATTTCGGCCACGACATCATCCCGAAAGCGATCCGCGAAGTCGCTGTTTACGCCTACCCGTTCCGCGATCTCTACGACTCGTCCAAGCAGGGCTACTGGCGCGATGTCGGCACTGTCGATGCCTTCTGGCAGGCCAATCTGGAATTGACCGCCGTACTGCCCGAACTGAACCTCTACGACCAACGCTGGCCGATCTGGACGCACGCGCCGCAACTGCCGCCCGCGAAGTTCATCCTCGACAAGCCGGGCGAGCGCGGCAGCGCGACGGACTCGATGGTCAGCGCCGGCTGCATCGTTGCCGGCGCAGAGGTCCGCAACTCGGTGCTGTTCAACAACGTCCGTGTCGAGACCGGCACCCGGATCGACCACTCGCTGCTGTTGCCGGGCGTCGTCGTCGGCCGCAACTGCGTCATCACCAAGGCAGTGGTCGACGAGGGCTGCGTGATTGCCGACGGCACGCTGATCGGCGAAGGCACCGGCGCCACGGCGAGCTACTACCACGTGACCAAGTCCGGCGTGACGCTGGTGACGCCGGAAATGCTCACCGGTTGACGCGCGCATGAAGCTCCTGTTTGCAGCCAGCGAGGTCGTGCCGCTGGCCAAGACCGGCGGGCTTGCCGATGTTGCCGCTGCGCTGCCGGCCGCCTTGACGCAGGCCGGGGTCGCCTTACGTGTCGTGATGCCGGCTTATCTCGGCGTTCGCGAAAGACTCGGCGCAAGCACTGCGATCGGCTCCCTGCATGTGCGCGGCGAGGACTTCACCGTATTCGAGGGCCGGCTGCCGCGCAGTGCAACACCCGTCTGGCTGCTCGACTGTCCTGCCCTCTATGCCCGCGAAGGCGATCCCTATCACGACGCGCAGCATGTGCCCTGGCCGGACAACGCCTGGCGCTTCGGCTGCTATGCCGAGGCCGTTGCGCGGCTTGCGCTCGGCGAAGCCGGCGGCTGGCACGCCGATGTCGTGCATTGCAACGACTGGCAGAGCGGCCTCGTGCCGGCGCTGCTGTCGCTGCAGCCCGCCCGGCCGCGCACCGTATTCACGATCCACAATCTCGCTTATGCCGGGCTTTTTTCGCGTAAGGATTTCGACCGGCTCGACCTGCCGCCGGCCTGGTGGTCGCCGAGTGGTGTGGAGTTCTACGGCGACTGGTCGATGCTCAAGGCCGGCCTCGTGCACAGCGACGCGATCACGACCGTCAGCCCCACTTACGCACGCGAAATCCTGACGCCGGAATTTGGCAGCGGCTTCGATGGCCTGCTGCGCAGCCTCTCCGGCAAATTGAAAGGCATTCTCAACGGCATCGACGAGGAAACCTGGAACCCGGCCAGCGACCCGCTGATCGCGAGGAAGTACTCGCTGCGCGATGTCGTCGAGGGCAAGCGCGCCAACCGTCGCGCGCTGCAGGAAGAACTCGGCCTCGTGCCCGATGACGCGGCCGTGCTGATCGGCCTGGTCGGCCGCTTGACCGACCAGAAAGGAATGGACCTGGTGCTCGCAGCGTTGCCGGAACTGCTGAAGTTGCCGATCCAGATCGCGCTGCTCGCGAGCGGCGACAAGCTGCAGGAAGCCGCATTCGAACGCGCCGCGCGGGCCGCACCGGATCGCATCGGCCTGCGCATTGCCTATGACGAGCGCCTCGCGCACCGCATCGAGGCGGGCGCCGATGTTTTCCTGATGCCCTCGCGCTTCGAGCCCTGCGGTTTGAACCAGATGTATAGCCAGCGTTACGGCACGATCCCGATCGTGCGCCGGGTCGGCGGGCTGGCCGATACCGTCGTCGACGCCACGCCGGACGCGCTGGGCGCGGGCACTGCGACCGGCGTTGTGTTCGATAACGCGACGGTCGACGGCCTGCTTTCCGCCGTCCGGCAAGCCGTGAGGCTCGTGCGCGATCCCTATACGCGCGCCGCCTTGCAAGGCGCCGGCATGTCGCGCGACTTCTCCTGGCAGAGCTCGGCACAGCAATATCTGGAACTTTACGCTGGAGCCGGCGCCCAAAGCTGATCGCAGTAGACTCGACAACGAACCCCCAGCGGCCCTTCGACGATGAATCCCACGCAAGCGCTGCACGATCTCGGTCAGAGCCTCTGGCTCGACAACCTGACGCGGACGATGATCGCCGACGGCACCCTCGCCCGTTACATCCGCGAATTCGCGGTGACCGGCCTGACCTCGAACCCGACGATCTTCGTCGCGGCGATCCGCAACGGCTTCTGCTACGACAAGGCGATCCGTGGCAAGTCAGCGCACGGCAAGTCCGGCGAGGCGCTGTTCTTCGAACTCGCGATCGAAGACCTGACGCGCGCGGCCGACCTGTTCCGGCCGGTCTTCGATGCAAGCCACGGCATCGACGGCTGGGTTTCGCTGGAAGTCTCGCCGCTGCTGGCCGACGACACTGAGGCCACCGTACGCTCGGCGCTCGATCTCCATGCTCGCGCGCAGCGTCCCAATTTCTACATCAAGATTCCCGGCACGGCCGCCGGCATCGCCGCAATCGAGGAAGCGGTATTCGCTGGCGTGCCGATCAACGTCACGCTGCTGTTCTCGCGCGAGCAATACCTCGCCGCCGCAGAGGCGTGGCTGCGCGGCGTCGAGCGTCGGCTCGACGCCCGGCTCGACGCCGCGGTCAGCTCGGTGGCCTCGTTATTCGTCAGCCGCTGGGACGCCGCCGTGAAGGATCGCGTACCGGCCGATCTGCGCAACCGGCTCGGGATCGCCGTCGGCCAGAGCTGCTATCAGGTCTATCGCGAACAACTCGTCTCGCCGCGCTGGCGCCGCGTGATCGAAGCCGGCGCGCCGCCGCAGCGTCTCCTCTTTGCGAGCACCGGCACCAAGGACAACGCGGCCCGCGACACACTGTACGTCGAAGCGCTCGCCGCACCCGACACGGTCAACACGCTACCCGAAAAGACGCTGCTCGCCTTCGCCGACCATGGCAGCACCAGCGGTGTTCTGGCGGCGGACGGTGGCGACCACGCGGCGACGCTTGCCGCGTTCGCGCAAGCCGGCGTCGATATCGCGGCACTCGCGACGAAGCTTCAGGAAGACGGCACGCAGGCTTTCGTCAAGTCCTGGCGCGAGTTGCTCGGCTGCATCGCCGACAAGGCGGGAGACTGACGCGGGCCGAATTCCGCTTGTCGCCTGTGCTCAGATCAGGCTGACAACGATCGCCGACACGTTGTCGCGCGCACCGCGGCGCAGCGCCGTCTCAAACAGGGTATCGACGAGCGCCGCCGGTTTGAGTCCGCGCCGGAATTCGGCGGCGAGTTCCTCGTCCGACATTTCCTTGTTGAGGCCATCGCTGCACAGCAGAAATTGCGCGCCGGCACGATCGTCGGCGACCACCCAGTCGAGCCGCAACTCCTTCGTCACACCCACCGCCCGAGTCAGCGGCGCAGTGCCGGCGCCGTCATTGCCGGAGCCGTGGACGTGATCCCGCGTGAGCCGGACCAGCCGACCCGCTTCGAAGCGATAGACGCGGCTGTCGCCGGCCCAGCCACAGTAGAAGCGCTGCTCGGCCGCGACGAGCACGACGACGGTCGAACCGACCAGATCGACACCGCGCGCAGCCGCATTGTCCAGCAGATCGGCATTGACCTGGACGAGCGCGTCCTCGATCGCCTCGACGAACGCGAGGCCGCTGCCGGTGCGGGCCAGCGCGCCGAGGCGCTCGACGATCATCGCGCTCGCGAAATCACCGGCCGCGTGGCCGCCGATGCCGTCCGCCACCGCCCACAGCCCCACCTCGTCGCGAACGAGAACAGCGTCCTCGTTGCGACGGCGCAGTTTGCCGACATCGGTGCGTCCGGCGGAGACGAAACGGGACATTGCGGGAATGGTTTCTGGCCGGGCTATGGCCCTCCTGGGCATAGCTTAGCCGCTACGGCAGCGTGATCGTGATATTGGCCGACAGCGGCGGCTGCGCGACGATCTGGTGATACGCCGCGAGCGTGCGCCCGGTGCCGCGCACCAGCTGGGTTTTCAGCGCCAGAAACGCCAGCAGGCCGAACAGCGCGAACACTGCCGCGAGCGCCCACAGCGGCACCTCGCCGCGCAGTTGATGCCGAATCGGCGAGCGGATCGGCGGCAATGTCGGTCTCAACATCGGCAGCGGCGCGATCAGCAATGCCGCCGCTGTGCACCTCAGCTATGTGCTCAACCGGGGCGGTATGCGGATTCCACGCATCGCCAACCGGGCCATCTCCGGCGCCGACGGCAGCTGGTATTCCGCGCGCGTGCGCGATCTCGGCGCCTGGCTGCAAAGCCGCTTCGGCGAACCCGAAGTCGGCAGCCTGCCCGCGCACGTCAGTAGCCTCAACCAGCATCGCGGGCTCCTGATCTTCGACGTACCCAGCTGGTTCGATAGCGGCGGCCACGCCACGCTCTGGAACGGCACGATGGGAGCGGACCCTTGCGATTTTTCGGAGACGCGGGATGCGCTGCTCTGGACGCTGCACTAAAAAAAGCAGCAAGCCCCTCTCGCGGAGAGAGAGGGAAGACAAGAATGGCGTAGCGTCCCCCAGCCTTCAGCCCGTCGTCACCGTCTCGATCTCGAACCGCCCCGACAGCGTCCTGTGTACGGGGCATTTGTTGGCGATGCCAAGCAGGTACGCTTTCTGTTCATCGCTCAACGCGCCGCTGAATTCGAGCTTGCGGCTCATGCGGTACAGGCCATCGGCCTCGGTGTGCGTGATCTCGACCTTCAAGTCGGTCAAGGGAATTTGCTTGCGCCGGGCGACCATGGTCACGGTCAATGCGGTGCAGGCGCCGAGCGCGGCGTCGAGCAGCTCATGCGGATCGGGGCCGGCGGCGTCGCCGCCGAGCACTTCGGAGATATCGGCGGTGATGCGGTGACGGCCGATGTCGATGTCCTGCCTGAGTTTGCCTTCGGCCGATTTGTGGACACGGATGGCGTTGGTGGTCATGGCGAAGCTCCGGTGATCTGTGGTGTCCCTGACCCGGGCGAGGATAGCCGTTCGACTGCCGATCAGGCTCGACGCAGCACACACCGGTTCGCGACGAATTAACATACGTCGCTAAATATAAGTGGCGTCCCGTGTCGGCGCGCCACCGTCGGAGACAGGATGAGCAGTTCGCCAGGCAGGGTTGATGGTCAGCATTTCCGCGATGCGCTCGGCGCGTTCACGACGGGCGTGACCATCGTCACCACGCGCGATGCGGCCGGCACCGACATCGGCCTCACCGCCAACAGTTTCAACTCGGTTTCGCTCGATCCGCCGATGGTGCTGTGGAGCCTCTCGAAGTCTTCGATGAGCCTCGGTGCCTTCGTCGAGAGCCAGCATTTCGCGGTGCATATCCTCGCGGCCGATCAGGAGCCGCTGTCCAATCTTTTCGCAAAGCGCGGCGCGGACAAGTTCGCGGGGCTGTGCTTGAGTCGCGGCCACGGCGGCATTCCGCTGCTCGATGGCTGTGCTGCGCGCTTCGAATGCCGGACCGCGTTCCGCTACGAAGGCGGCGATCACGAAATTTTCGTCGGTGAAGTCATCACCTTCGAGCACTTCCCGCGCCCGCCGCTGGTGTTTCACGCCGGCAGTTACGCGGTCGCGCTGCGCCGACCATCATCGGCATCGCCGCTGCCGCCGAGCATTCCCGACAGCAGTTTCAGCCGCGGCTCGCTCAGCCATCTGCTCGCGACGGCGCACTTCCAGATCGGCCTGAAACTGCGTCCGCAGACCGAGCGGATGGGCTTGAGCGAAGCGGCCGTCTACGTGCTGAGCATTCTCGGCGTCGACGACGAGCGCAGCCTCGACGAGTTGGATGCGGTCGCTGCGGTGTCCGGTCAGCACGTCACCGTCTCGACGATCGACAGGCTTCGCGAACGTGAGCTGATCACGCTCGTGGCGCACGCCAAGGAATCGCGCTTGCACCTGACGGATCGCGGGCGGCAGACCATCATCGAACTCCTCGCGGCGGCAAAGGCTGCGGAGGAAGACGCCTGCCAGGATCTCGAGCATTCCGAAGTACAGATGCTCAAGGATCTGCTCAAGCGCGTGATTCGGAATACCGGCGCCTCCTGAACTTGTCCTAAGGTTTCAGCGGCGGCGCGTGCCGTGCAAGGAAGTTGCGCACTGCGCGATTGAAGACATCGTTGCGATCGCCGGCGACCATGTGTCCGGCGCCGGGAACATCGACGAACTCGCAGTCGGGAATCGAGCGACGGAACTCGTCGGCGGCGTCGAAGCTCACGACATCGCTCTGTGCGCCGCGCACCAGCAGCGTAGGCAGGCGCAGCCGCGTCGCGGCGGATTCCAGGCGGCTGCGGTTGCGCATCGGGTCGAGTTTTGCAAAGTCCTTGCCGATGAAGCGCGGGTCCCAGTGCCAGAAAAGGCGACCGTTCCGCAACCGGAGATTCTTCATCAGTCCGGCGGGATTGGGCGATCTCGGTCGATGCGGGTTGTAGCGCGCGACGGCATCTGCGGCTTCGTCGAGAGTGGCGAAACCATCCAGATTTCCGGTCATGAAGTTCTGTATATGGGCGACCCCTGCAGGCTCCATGCGCGGCACGATGTCGACCATGATCAGTCCGGTCGCCAGCGGCACGGTGGCTTCACCGAGGGCGACCAGCGCGGTCAATCCGCCGATCGATGCGCCGACCAGTACCGGCTTGCCGGCAACACCGGCAATCACAGCACGGAGATCGGCCACGAGCGCGTCGACCGAGTAGTCGCCGGCCGGTGACCAGTCGCTGTCGCTGTGGCCGCGCGCGTCGTAACTGATCACGCGATAGCCGAGCTCGACGAGGTCTGCCGCAGCGCGCCGCCAGGAATGCCGGGTCTGACCGCTGCCGTGCAGGAAGATCACGGCCTGCGCGGCCACGTCACCGCCGACATCGGCAGCGAGGGTAAGACCGGAGGAGCCCGGCAAGCGGGTGGTTTCGAGGAGGCTCATGGGATTGGGTCGAGTCTGTTGCTACAGGAATCCGGCAATGCCGGGGCGGTCGCGCGCTTCTGCATGATGCAGCCGCACCGCAACCGGCGCTACGCCTGCGGAGCCATTGGCGCGAGCAGGGCTTTCAGCGGCTGGGTTTCATCGCGCAGCAGCTCGGGCGCAATGCGCGCGTGCGCCGCGACGAGCTTCTTCGCGATCACGAATTCCTGCGGCCGGCTCACCGTATCCGCCGCGATGAGGCAGCCGTCACGCAGATAAAACGCGGCGAACGAGCGGCTCTCGGTCGAGCCGCGCAGCACCAGTTCCGTGTAGCCGGTCGAGACGCCGCACATCTGTAATTTGAGGTCGTACTGGTCGGACCAGAACCACGGCAGCTCGTCGTAATGCTTCGGCTTGCCAAGCAGCGTGTGGGCCGCGTGCCGCGCCTGGTCCATCGCGTTCTGTACCGATTCCAGCCGCACGCGCTGGCCGAGGAAGGCGCTCGGCCGATTGGCGCAATCTCCGGCGGCCACGATGTCCGGGTCCGAAGTGTGGCCGTACTCATCGACGACGATGCCGTTGTCCACCGCGAGGCCGGCGGCTTCCGCGAGTTCCGTGTTCGCGATCAGGCCAATGCCGACGATCATGAAGTCGACCGGCACGTGGCTGCCGTCGGCGAGCAGGACGGCGGTCACGGTCGCCTCGCCTTCGAGCGCTTCGATCTTCACGCCGGTGCGCAGATCGACACCGGCTTCGCGATGCACGCGCTCGTAGAACGTCGAGACCTCGGGCGCAGTGACGCGCACGAGTACGCGCGGCGCCATCTCCAGCACCGTGACTTTCAAGCCCTTCTTGATCGCGACAGCGGCGACTTCGAGACCGATGTAACCGCCGCCGATGATGACCAGATTCCGGCCCTCGACGAACAATGGCTGCATCAGCGAAGCATCAGCGATCACGCGCAGCGAGAAGACATTCGGCTTCGTCGCACCGGTCAGCGACAGTACGCGCGGCCGGCCGCCGGTCGTCAGCGCCAGCTTGTCGTAACCGATCCGCCGGCCATCGGCGAGCTCGACGGTCTTGGTACTGCGGTCGATGCGCGTCACGCGGGCATTGCCGATGAACTCGATGTTCGCGCGCTCAAAACTCGCCTGATTGCGCACGAACAACTGGTCCACGGTCATGCTGCCGGCGAGAAAGCCCTTCGACAGCGGCGGCCGCTTGTACGGCAGGTGATCCTCCTCGCCGATCAGTACGATGCGGCCGGTGTGGCCGAGCTGGCGCAATTCGGCCGCGAGTTCGCCGCCGGCCTGGCCGGCACCGACGATGACGATGATGGATGCGGTTTCTTGCGTCATGAAAAGCGCCGAGCGGTTTGGGGGTGACAACATTGTCGCCGAGTTGACTGCACCGGCGCGCTCAACGGCCAACCAGAGGCTGGCCAAGTCGCTTGTCGTACGCGGCCTGACTGCCGATTTCAGCGTGATTCTGTATTCGGCTTGCACCGGTGGTAGCGCGCCTGCTAGCGTTATGACTTACCGTCCGGTCAGTCAGTGCGTCGATACAAACGCTTTTCTCCGCAATGCCCATTCCGCTCGAAATTTCTCCCGGCGCACGCTCGATACTCGATGCCGCGGCCGAGGTCTTCGCCACCGCCAGTTTCGATTCGGTTTCGGTTGCCGATATCGCGGTACGGGCGAACGTCAGCAAGGCCAACGTCTTCCATCATTTTGCCTCGAAGGAGGCGCTCTATCTTGAGGTGATGCGTGAAGCCTGCAAGGGCCACGCCGAATTCACCGAGGCGCTGATCGACGAGGACACTGCCAGTGCCGAGAAACTGCGCCGCCTGATCGCCTTCGATTTCGAGGATTTGTTCGGCAACGAGCAGCGCAGCCAGCTGGTGCTGCGCGAGGTGCTCAACACCGGCAGCCGCTCAGGGCGGAATCTGGTCGGGCCGGTCTTTCAGCGCAATTTCGTCGCGGTCACGGCCGTGATTCGGCAGGGTCAGAAGCGCGGCGAGTTTCGCCGGGCGTTCGATCCGGCGGTCGCCGCATGGATGCTCGGCGCGAGTGTCATGATGTTTTTCCAGAATCGTGGAATCATGGGCCAGCTGCCCGGATTCGAAAACGCGAGGAGCCCGGCAGAGTATGCCGACAAGGTCTTCGAAACCTTGCTGAATGGCCTCAGCGCCGTCGGTGGCGCAGCGAAATCCCGATCTGTCCGGGCGGCAGTCAGAAAGAAGAAGAGTGACACGCAATGACACGCAAAGGATGCGTAGCAGGACTGTTGCCGCTGGCGTTGCTGGCCAGCTGCGCGGTCGGGCCCGATTTCGAATCGCCGGCGGCGCCAGTCGCCGAGCGCTACAGCGCACAGCCGCTGCCCGACCGGACCGTCGCCACAAAAATTGCCGGCGGCGAAGCGCAGGCCTTTCTCGCCGGCCGCGATCTGCCGGCGCAGTGGTGGACGCTGTTCGGCTCGGAGAAGCTCAATGCGCTCGTGCAGCAGGCGCTGGTCGCCAGCCCGACGGTCGCGTCCGCCCAGGCGGCGTTGCGCGTCGCGCAGGAAAACCTCCGCGCGCAGAAATCGACCCTGTTCCCGAGTTTCGACGCACGCGGCAGCGCCACGCGCCAGAAGATCGATACCGCCAGCTTTGGCAATCCGGGTGGCGGCGCCGTCATTTACAACCTTTACAACGCGTCGGTCGGCGTCACCTACGGGATTGACCTGTTCGGCGGCACACGCCGCGGCGTCGAGGCACAGGCGGCAGTGGCCGAATACCAGCGCTACCAGCTGGAGGCGACCTACCAGACGCTGATCGCAAACGTCATCACCAGCGCCGTACGGGAGGCACGCCAGCGCGCGCTGATCGCGGGCCAGGAAGCGATCGTCGCCGATCAGGAAAAATTGCTGAAGGTTACGCAGCGCCAGTTCGACAGCGGCGCGATCGGCCGTACCGACCTCCTCTCCGCCCAGTCGAACATCGCCACCGAGCGCGCCAGGCTGCCGCCGCTGCGTCTGGAGTTGACACAGGCGCAGAACCAGCTCGCGGTCTATCTCGGCAAGCTGCCCAGCGAGCAGTCGGCAACCGACTTCGATCTCACCGAACTGAAGCTGCCGCAGGAGATTCCGTTGTCGCTGCCGTCGAGCCTCGTGCGCCAGCGCCCGGATGTGCGCGCCGCCGAAGCCCAGCTGCACCAGGCGTCGGCGAACATTGGCGTGGCGACCGCAAACCTGTTGCCGCAAATCGGGCTGAGCGCCAGTTTCGGCACGCAGTCGTCGGTCGTCGACAAATTATTCTCAGGCAACATCTTCAGCATCGGCGGCACGATCACGCAGCCGTTGTTTCATTTCGGCGAGCTCACCGCGCGTCGCCGCGCCGCGATCGCGGAGTTCGACCGCGCGGCAGCCGACTATCGACAGACCGTGCTGACGGCGTTCCAGAATGTCGCCGACACTTTGCGCGCGCTGGAGACCGACGCAGAGACCCTCGAAGCGCAGTTCGCCGCCGCGAACGCGGCCGCAAGCAGCCTCAAGCTCGCCGAACTTCAGTACCAGCTTGGCGGCACCAGTTATTTGACGCTGCTGAACGCGCAGCAGACCTACACGCAGGCGCGCACCGCCTACCTGCAGGCGCTGGCCTCGCGCTACCAGGACACCGCCGCCTTATTCCAGGCGCTCGGTGGCGGCTGGACTCGGCGCGGCGCCAGCGCCGACTCGCCCACTGCCGCCGGCGCGTCGTGAACGTTTCCACTCTCAACCAGCCTCCCGCCACGGAAGCGCAATCCCCAAGGAGACTTTTCCCATGAAGCGATGGCTGATCCTTGCTGGCATCGTCGTCCTGCTGCTGATCGCAATCGGCGGCATCAAAGCCTTGCAGGTCAAGAAGACGATCGCCGGCTTTGCCGCGCAGCCCGAGCCACAGTCTACCGTCACGACGACCAAGGCCGTTTACGCCGACTGGAGCAGCGAATTGGCGGCGGTGGGCAGCCTGCGCGCTGTGCGCGGGGTGAATCTGACGACCGAGGTCGCGGGCCTGGTGTCGTCGGTCGACTTTAGTTCCGGCGAAGAGATCAAGGCCGGCGCGACGCTGCTTCAGCTCAACGCCGATTCGGACCGCGCGCGCATGGAATCGCTCAAGGCGACAGCCGATCTGGCAGCGACCAACTACAAGCGCGACCAGTTGCAGCTCGACGCCGAGGCGATCAGCAAAGCCGCATTGGACACCTCCGCTGCGAATCTCAGGAGCGCGCGCGCCCAGGTCGCCGAGCAGGCGGCGCTGGTCGCGAAGAAAGTGCTGCGCGCGCCGTTCGCCGGGCGTCTCGGCATCACCACCGTGAATCGGGGTCAGTACCTGAATCCGGGCGACGTCGTGGTGACGCTGCAGGAGCTCGATCCGATCTACGTCGACTTCAGCCTCCCGCAGCAGGCGCTGTCGCAGCTTCAGGTTGGCCAGAAAATCAGCGCCGTCAGCGACAGCTTCCCGGATCAGTCTTTCATGGGTGAGATCAGCGCGATCAATCCCGTGGTCGACATCGATACGCGCAACGTCAAGGTACAGGCCACGATCCGGAACCCGCAGCGGAAGCTCCTGCCCGGAATGTTCGCGAACGTGAAGGTCGCGGTCGGCCAGACCGCGCACTATCTGACGTTGCCGCAGACCGCCGTCACGTTCAACCCTTACGGCGAAACCGTGTTCGTCGTGGTCAAGCGCGGCGAAGAGAACGCGCCCGACCCGAACAAGCCGAGGGAACTCGCGGCCAACGAGGCGCTGAATAGAGCGGACGCAAAGCTCAATGCCGAGGCCGCCGCCAGGAGCAAGGAGGGCAAGAAGGACGAGAGCGTGAAATCGCCTGCGCCGGCCGCCGACGGGCCGCCGCCGCTGGTTGCGCGCCAGGTGTTCATCACGGTCGGCCCGACACGCGGGGACCAGATCGCCATCCTCAGCGGCCTGAAGGAAGGCGACGAGGTGGTCACCACGGGTCAGCTCAAGCTCAAGAACGGCACGCGCATAGTCGTCAACAACACCGTGCTGCCGAGCAACGATCCCGCGCCGAAGCCGGTGGACGGCTGAGCGCGCGCGGAACGAACCCATGAACTTCACCGATATCTTCATCCGGAAGCCGGTGTTGGCCACGGTGGTCAGCCTGCTGATCCTGGTGCTCGGCCTGCGCTCGATGTTCAGCCTGCCGATCCGCCAGTACCCGAAAACCGAGAACGCCACGGTCACCGTGACGACGGTCTATTACGGCGCGAACCCGGACGTTGTGGCCGGCTTCATCACGACGCCGATCGAGGCCGCGGTGGCGCAGGCGCAGGGCATCGACTACCTGACTTCATCGAGCAGCAGCGGCGTGTCGACCGTCACCGCCACGCTGCGCCTGAACTACGACTCCAACCGCGCACTCAGCGAGATCAATACCAAGGTCAACTCGGTGCTGAACCAGTTGCCGCCACAGGCGCAGCAGCCGACGCTGACGGTCGAAGTCGGCGAGCAGATCGACTCGATGTACATCGGCTTCAACAGCACGACACTGCCGCCGAACAAGATCACCGACTACATCATTCGCGTGGCGCAACCGAAACTTCAGACCATCGCCGGCGTGAAGCAGGCGGAGATTCTCGGCGCGCGCCAGTTCGCGCTGCGTGCCTGGCTGGATCCGCAGAAGCTCGCGGCCTACGGCGTGTCGGCCGAGGATGTCTACACGGCGCTGACCAACAACAACTACCTCTCCGCGCTCGGCACCACCAAGGGTCAGATGGTCAGCGTCGATCTCACGGCGGGCACCGACCTGCACTCGGTCGACGAGTTCAAGAACCTCGCGATCAAGCAGAAGGACGGTGCGATCGTGCGCCTGCAGGATGTCGCCAACGTCACGCTCGGCGCGGAAAATTACGACTCCACGACGCGCTTCGACGGCAAGCAGTCGGTGTTCGTCGGCATCAAGGTCGCGCCGGACGCGAACGCGCTGACCGTCATCAAGGATCTGCGCAAGCAGTTCCCCGACCTGGTCTCGCAACTGCCCGCAGGCTTGAACGGCGAGATCGTCTACGACGCCACTGAATACATCAGCGCTTCGATCTCGGAGGTCGAAAAGACGCTGATCGAGACGCTCGTCATCGTCACCATCGTGATCTTCCTGTTCCTCGGCAGCATGCGCTCGGTGATCATTCCGGTGATCGCGATGCCGCTGAGCCTGATCGGCGCGTTCTTCGTGATGCTCGTGCTCGGCTACTCGATCAACCTGCTGACCTTGCTGGCGCTGGTGCTCGCGATCGGCCTGGTCGTCGACGATGCGATCATCGTCGTCGAAAACATCGACCGTCACCTGAAGATGGGGAAGACGCCGCTCGAAGCCTCACTGGTGGGTGCGCGCGAACTCAAAGGGCCGATCATCGCGATCTCCGTCGTGCTGATCGCGGTCTATATACCGATCGGCTTCCAGGGTGGTCTGACCGGCGTGTTGTTCTCGGAATTCGCGTTCACGCTGGCCGGCGCGGTCGCGGTATCGGCGGTGATCGCGCTGACGCTGTCGCCGATGATGTGCGCGCGCTTCCTGCGTCACGACAACGGCGGCAGCCGTTTCGTGCACGCGATCGACCGCAACTTCGAATGGTTCACCGAACGCTATCGGCGCACGCTCGCAGCGCTGCTCGGCGGCTGGCAGGCGGTCGTGGCGTTCGGCTTCATCATCGTCGCACTCCTGGCGCTGATGATGATGGCGCCCGGCTTCTTCGGTGGTGTGCTGGCCAAGGGCGAACTGGCGCCGAAGGAGGATCAGGGCTTTCTGTTTCATCTGCTCAGCGGCGCGCCGAACGCGACCAGCCAGCAGATGAACACCTATACGACGCAGGCCTACGAAGTGATGAAGGCGCTGCCGGAATACGCGCACGCGTTTCAGGTGGCGGGCGCCGGCGCAGTCAACATCGGCTTCGGCGGTATCGTCGTCAAGCCCTACGCCGAACGCACGCGCAATACCGATGCGATCGCGCTGGATCTGCAGAAACACAGCAACGAGGTCGCCGGCGCGAATATCTTCTGGGTCAACCCGCCGGCGCTGCCCGGCGCCGGCGCCGGCCTGCCGGTACAGTTCGTGATCGGCACGACGGAACCGTTCGACCGGCTTTACGAAGTCGCCGAGGCAGTTGTCGCCAAGGCCACGGCGACCGGCAAGTTCTACGTGCTCGACAACGGCCTGAAGATCGACAAGCCGCAGACCACCGTCAACATCGACCGCGACAAGATCGCGACACTCGGTCTGACCATGCGCGACGTCGGAGCGTCGCTCGGCTCGCTGCTCGGCGGCGGCTACGTCAACTACTTCTCGATCGCGGGCCGTTCGTACAAGGTGATCCCGCAGATCCAGCAGTCCGACCGTCTCAATACCGACCAGCTCAAGGATTACTACATCCGCACCGCGAACGGCGGCGTGGTCCCGGCATCGACCGTGGTGTCGTTCACGACCGCGACGGTGCCGCAGTCGATTCCGCATTTCCAGCAGCTCAATTCCGCGACCATAGGCGCGGTGTTTGGCGGCACCCAGGGCGAGGCGCTCAGCACGCTGCGCGGTATCGCTGCCGAGACGCTGCCGGCCGGCTATTCGATCGACTACGCCGGTGAATCGCGCCAGTTCGTGCGGGAATCCGGCGGCTTCCTGACCACGCTGCTGTTCGCGCTTATCATCATTTTCCTGACCCTGGCTGCGCAGTTCGAAAGCTTCCGCGATCCACTGGTCGTGATGATGTCCGTGCCGATGGCGATTTTCGGCGCGGTGGTCTTCCTGTTCCTCGGGTTTGCCACGCTGAACGTCTACACCCAGGTAGGCTTGGTGACGCTGGTCGGCCTGATCGCCAAGCACGGCATCCTGATCGTGCAGTTCGCCAACGACGAGCGTCTTGCCGGCCACAGCAAGCTCGATGCGATCGTGCTCGGCGCCAGCACGCGCCTGCGCCCGATCCTGATGACAACAGCCTCGATGGTGCTCGGCGTCATGCCGCTGGTCGTCGCCAGCGGCGCCGGTGCCGTTGGCCGCAACCACATGGGGCTAGTGATCGCGACCGGCATTTCGATCGGCACGATGTTCACGCTGTTCGTCGTGCCGGCGATGTATCTATGGCTCGCGAGCGATCATCACGAGAAGCGAGAGACCGACGCTCAGCTCGCCCATTCCGCGTAGAACGGCGGCAGGTCGGCCGGCAGCGTCGTAGCGAACACGGCCGCCCGCTTTTCGACAAAGGCCTGAACACCTTCCTTGCCGTCGCCGAGGCTCGTGTAGAACATCGCCAGTGAGTCGACCCGGTGCGCTTCGACCGGGTGCGGCTGGGCCGAGTTGCGATACAGCATTTGCCGGGTCAGCGCGACAGCGACCGGCGAGCGACCCTTGACCAGGCGCGCCGCCAGCGCGCGGGCCTCGACGAGCAGGGAGTCGGCCGGCACGACCGCCTTGAGCAGCTTGCCATCGAGCGCGGCCTGGGCGTCGATAATATCCGCCGTGTAACACCATTCGAGCGCCTGCTGGATGCCGACGATGCGCGGCAAAAACCAGCTCGAGCAGGCTTCCGGAACGATGCCGATGCGGCCGAAGACGAAACCAATCCGCGCCTTCTCGGAGGCGATACGGAAGTCCATTGCCAGCGTCATCGTCGCGCCGATGCCGACCGCCGCGCCGTTGATCGCGGCGATGACCGGCTTTGTGCAATTGAAGATCGCCAGCGTGACCTTGCCACCCGTGTCGCGCACGCCGCGTTCGACCGCGGGATCGTGCAAGCGCTCGTGCATGTCGTCGAGTGTCGGCCGCTGGCTTTCGTCGAGACCGAAGACATTCCCTTCGATCGACAGGTCCATGCCGGCGCAGAACGCCTTGCCCGCCCCGGTGACGACGATCGCGCGGATGCCGTTCTCGGCGTTGACGCTGAGGAAGAAGTCTTCGAGCTCAACGGCCATCTCGAGCGTGAACGCATTCATGCGCTCGGGGCGGTTCAACGTGAGAGTGGCGATTTCGTCGACGACTTCGAGCGCCAGGGTCTTGTAGGTTTTCATGCGTGCGTCCTCGGAAATGGCGATCACGCAACGAGCCGGCTGGCCGTCGCAAGATGTGCGCGGCACTCGGCGACCATGCGCTCGATCAGCTCGGCACAGCTCGGGATGTCGTGAATCAGACCGACGGTCTGGCCGGCCCAGATCAGTCCCTGGGAAGGGTCGCCCTGCTCCAGCGCAGCACGACCTTTCGCCCCGGAGACGAGATGCTGGATGTCCTTGAACTCGCAGCCGCCGGGGCGGTTCTCGAGCGCGATGACCTCGTCGGAAACCGCAGTCTTCAGCACGCGCCCGGTGTTGTGCAGCGTGCGGAAGATCAGGTTGGTGTCACGCTCGCTGCGGTCGACGAGCAGCCGCTTGACGTCGTCGTGGATCGGCGCTTCCCGCGTCACGCAGAAGCGCGTGCCCATGTTGACGCCTTCGACACCGAGCGCGAAAGCCGCAGCCATCGTCCGGCCATCGGCGATGCCGCCGGAAGCGATCAGCGGAATCTTGACCTTCATCGCCGCGATCGCGAACAGGATCAAGCCGCCGATACCGTCCTCGCCTGGATGGCCGGCGCACTCGAAGCCGTCGATCGAAATCGCATCGACGCCGTTGCGCTCGGCCGACAGCGCATGGCGCACGGCCGTGCACTTGTGGATGATCTTCACACCGCGCGCCTTGGCCTTGGCGATGAATTCCTTCGGATTGTTGCCGGCGGTCTCCAGCACCTTCACACCCGAGTCGAGCACGACGTCGAGATAGGCCTCGTAAGGCGGCGGTTTCGCCGAAGGCAGGATTGTCAGATTCACGCCGAAGGGCTGGTCGGTCATCTCGCGGCAACGCTTGATCTCCTTGGCAAGATCATCCGGCGTCGGCTGGGTGAGGCCCGTGAGGATGCCGAGGGCGCCTGCATTGGAGACAGCTGAGGCGAGTTCGGCGCGGCCGACCCACTGCATGCCGCCCTGCACGATCGGGTGCTTGACCCCGAACATCTCGGTGAAGCGCGTCTTGATCATCGTCCGTTTCCCCGCTGATTTACCTTGTCCAAGCATTAGCGAAGAGCGACCGGGGAGACTAGCCCCCGAAACGGGCTTCCGCGCAGCGGTCTAGTGGGTGTCGATCCAGTCGACCACATCCTCTCGCGTCGCCGCCTTCTTGTGCAGGAAATCCGAGAAAGCAGCGACGAGATCGATGTGATCGACCCCGGGATAAAGCTTCAGGTCGACGGGCGCGCCGGCCTGTCGCCACGCCGTGGCAAGATGCTCGCTGTTGCGCGGATAGACGATCGTGTCGGCCGTGCCGTGGATCAGCAGCGCTGGCGGCAGTGGCGCCTGCGCGAAGGTGATCGCCTGGATGTTCGGATTGTTGGCGCCACCGAAGATATTGATCAGCTTGTTCGAGGTGAGGGGCAGGAAGTCGTAGGGGCCCGCCAGCCCGATCAGCCCACGCAGTTTCAGGCGGTCGACACCGACGTTCGCGAGATAGGGTGTGTTGGCGCAGAGCATCGAGGCGATCTCGCCACCC
>JAYWBB010000095.1:0-34130 GCA_043781855.1 Nevskia sp.
GGCCGCGCAGGCTGCCGTTGTCGATCGGCAGGAAGTCCACCGGCCGCGCCCAGATGTCGCCCAGACCATCGATCTGGTTGTTCTTCGCATCCTGCTTGAGTACCCCTTTGACCCAGGATTCGACCCCTTCGGCATACCACCAGGCCGCTTCCGACTGGACGAGATTCGAGGCGCGGTGCACGGCGATGTTGGAGCTCTCGAACATCGCGACGGCGGCGATGGTCGAGAGCGCGACGACGAACATCGCCGTGACCAGCGCAATCCCACGGTGCCTGAGGCGACTCGCGCAATTCATGGCGTCATTCCTGGCATCAGGTCACGGCGGTTCCGGCTTGCCGCCATCATTGCCACCGTCATTGCCACCGCTGCCGCCTCCCGATGCGCCGGTCGTGCCGCCGCTCGTGCTGCCCGTCGTGTTTCCGCTGGTGTTTCCAGTCGTGCTGCCGGTACTGCCGCCGGGCGGTGCCAGCGGCGCGCTGAGCAGTTTGGCGACGTTCGCGGCGCCGTCCGCGCCCAGGCGGAACAGGAATTTCATGTCGCCCCAGTCCTTGGTGCGCAGGCTGATTTCAATGGCCATCGGCGAAACCTGTGCGGCGGCGCTCGCGCCCGAGGGAGACGTCGAGGTGGCATTGTTGCCATTCGGCGGCCAGCTGTCCTGCCAGGTTCTCGACTCATCGAGGAAGCGCCAGTTCAAGTCTTCGACATGCTCGATCAGGATCAGATCCTGCGGCCGGGTCTGCGGCGCGCGGTCGAGCACATACCAACTGCGCCGGACCAGGCGCTTGTCCTCGAGCCGGTTGCGCGCTTTTGCGCCCTCCGGCTGGCTGTCGTCGAGAAGGTAGCTGACGCGTTCGAGCGTCGCGCGCGGCAGGGACAGCAGGTTCTGCCAGCCGCCGCGCGTCAGCTCCACACTCTTCGTGTAGGTGTCGAAGGTGAACGCCGGCAGGAAGCCGCCGTCGGCGCTGCGGATCGGGCGGCTCGCCGCGTTCTGGAAATCGGTGCGCAGGCGCAGGTAGGCGCGATCGTAGTTTTCGGTGCGGGTCAGTCCTTCCTCGACGCGCACGCGGGTCTTGAGCACCGTGTCGAGACCGCCATAAGCCATCGCCGCGAAGATCGCGAAAATCCCGATGACGACGATCAGCTCCAGCAGCGTGAAGCCGTGACTGCGCGCCCTCAGCATGAGGTGCGGCCGACATTCGAGACGAAGGCGGTGAGCGTTGCGTACGCCGCGGGGTTGCGCTCGCCTTTCTTCTCGACGCGGATATCGATGCGCCGCAGCATCGGATCCTGCGTGATCGTGACCTTCGTGCGCCAGGTCCATTCGATGCCGCCCATCTTGACGTCTTCGTTGCTGTTGCCCTCGGTCGGGCAGACCGGCGCAAGATCGATCTCAGCGAGACGGTTGCGCGCGACCCAGAGCGCGAGGGTTTTGTCGCGCAGCCCGGCGGCATTGTTCGCGTAGCGCGCGCCGTTGGAGATTATTGCGGCCAGCGCGATGGCGAGCACCGTGACGGCCACCAGCATTTCCAGCAGCGTGAAACCGCGTGAGCCAGGCCGGGCGTCGGGTCGGGCGCTGCGGAGAGAAGATTTCATCGGCTGGCCACGTTGGCTTGCTCGCGCCGCTCGCGCGTGATGCGGCCGAGGGCATCGCCTTCGAGGTGGAAATACGACTTGTAATTGGGTGATTTCAGATCCAGCGCGAACGGCGTCATCTGGCTGCCCGGCAGCAGCAGTACCTGCGGCTGAAAAGCCTTTGCCGCCTTGTCGTCGGCCTTCGCGTCTGTTTTTTTCGGCTGCTCTTCGCTTGCCGGCGGGATCAGGCGGCCTTCGATGCGCAGTTCCGGATAGAACGGCGGCAACAAAGCTCGGCCGCGGAGGATTCCCGATTGGGCGTAATCGACCCAGTTCCGCGAGTTGTCGATCACCAGAAAGCGGTAACCGGCATTGCTGAAGCTGAGGCCGATCGCAACCCCTTTCAGGTCGGCCTCGTCCTCGGCCAGGCGCAACAGTTGTTCGAGCCGCTTGGACTCGGCTTCGAGCCGATCATCGAGCGCGCGATCGCCGATCGAAAGTGTCGCGAAGGTCACGAGCACGCCGATGATCACGATGACGATCATCAATTCCAGCAAAGTGAAGCCGCGCTGGTTCATGGAGGGTGCGGAGGGGGCCGCGCTTGCGGGCAGCCCCCCGCAGCGCGAGGTCTCACTGACCGAGATTCCAGTTGCCGATGTCGGCGGCAGCACCGTCGCCGCCTGGCTTGTTATCGGAGCCGAGGCTGAACAGGTCGATCTCGCCCTTCACGCCGGGGCTCAGGTATTGGTAGGAATTGCCCCAGGGATCCTTCGGCACTGACCTCAGATAGCCGCCGGGCTTCCAGTTGCGCGCGGGCGGATCGCCCTGTGGCGGCGCGACAAGCGCTTCGATGCCCTGCTGCGTGCTGGGGTAGACGAAGTTGTCCAGCTTGTAGAGGTTCAGTGCCGATTCGATCGCGGCAATGTCCTGCTTGGCCTTGACGATGCGGGCGCGATCCGGCTGATCGAAGATGTTCGGTGCGACGATGGCCGCGAGGATGCCGATGATGACGACCACCACCATGATTTCGATCAGGGTGAAGCCGCGGGCACGCGGGCGAAGCGAGATGGCTTTCATGGGTGCGAATCGTGAAGGAGAACGACGATAATAGACGACCAACTTATGCCTCCGATCATAGCAGAGGACTCCCTGCGCTCCCCCCGCATCTGGCTGCCGCCGGCCGTGCTCGTCGCGCTGTCCACGGCGCTCGAACTTGGTGGCGATGCTGTCAGGACGGGCCTTCGCTACGATCGTCTTGCGGTCGATCAAGGCCAGTGGTGGCGGCTGCTCAGCGGCAATCTCGTGCACCTCGGCTGGTGGCATCTGTTTCTGAACGGCTTGAGCCTCGTGCTGCTGGTCATGCTCTGCCCGGAGCGGTTGTCGCCGTTCGAGTGGCTGCGGCGCATTGTGCTGCTCGGGCTGGGCATGACCCTGGGGATTTATTTTTTTTCGCCGACGCTGGAAACCTACGTCGGTCTGTCGGGACTTATCTATGGGCTCTTTGTGCTCGGCCTCGGACGCCAGGCCGCCGCACGCGACGGCATCGCCATCTTCGGTCTCGCATTTCTCGCCTGCCGCATAATCTGGGAATTGACGGTCGGCGCGCCGGAGTCGGAGCAAAAACTGATCGGTGGCGCCGTGGTCGCCGAATCGCATCTGTACGGCGTGATCGCGGCGCTCCTCTACGGCGTCGTATTCGGCGTATTCAAGCGACAATTCGCGATGACAACCTGCAAAGACGGAGCGAGAGACGAATGAAATACGCCCTGCTGTTTCCAGGCCAGGGTTCGCAGGAAGTGGGCATGCTGCGCGCGCTCGCCGGCGACGATGCGCGTATCGACGACACGTTCCGCGAAGCCTCTGAAGTGCTCGGCTGGGATGTGCTCAAGCTGGTGAAGGCAGGGCCCGCCGAAGAACTGAATCGCACGCAATACACGCAGCCGGCCCTGCTCGCCGCCAGTATTGCCGTGCTGCGTGTCTGGCTGGCGCGTGGCTTGCCGGCACCGTCGGCACTGGCCGGCCACAGCCTCGGCGAATACTCGGCGCTGGTCGCGGCCGGCGCGCTGGACTTCGCCGATGCCTTGAGGCTAGTGCAACTACGGGGCGAACTGATGCAGACCGCCGTGCCTGCCGGCGTCGGTGCCATGGCCGCCGTCATCGGCCTCGACGACGCCGGTGTCGAGAAGGCCTGCCAGGCGTATAGCGGCGAAGGCGTGCTGGAGCCGGCGAACTACAACGCGCCGGGGCAGGTGGTCGTCGCTGGCAGCCGCGGTGCGGTTGACTGGCTGATTGCAAACTCGAAGACCTTCGGCGCGCGCAAGGTCCTGCCGATTCCGGTCTCGGTGCCATCCCACTGCTCGTTGATGCGCGGCGCCGCGGATCATCTTGCAGAGCATCTGCGCAGCGTCACCCTCCGCGCGCCGCAGACGCCGGTGCTGCACAACCTCGATGCGCGGCCGCGCAGCGACGCCGATGCCATCCGCACGGCGTTGATCGAACAGTTGTACAAGCCGGTGCGCTGGTCGCTGACGGTCCAGAATCTCTATGCGCAGGGCCACCTCGGGCTGTTCGAATGCGGGCCGGGCAAGGTGCTCGCCGCGATCACCAAGCGCATCGTCGAAGTCGGTCCGGGCGCCGCGCAATCGTTCACGCTCGGCGAACCCGAGGGCCTGCAGCACGCGCAGGCGCTGTTCAATCGTCCAACGGAGCAGGCATGAGCAACAATCGATTTGCGGAGAGCGCCGTAGCCCTCGTGACCGGCGCCAGCCGCGGTATCGGCCGCGCGATCGCGGAACGCCTGGCGCGCGATGGCGCGAAAGTCATCGGGACCGCGACCACCGCCGCGGGCGCTGAGGCCATCGGCTCGTATCTCGAAGCGCAGGGCGGGGCGGGGCGCGTGCTCGACGTGCGCGAGCCGGCCGCGATCGACGCGCTGGTCAGCGAGATCGCGAAGACTTATGGCGCCATCGGCATCCTCGTCAACAACGCTGGCGTCACCCGCGACACCTTGCTGCTGCGCATGAAGGACGTCGACTGGTCGGACGTCGTCGAGACCGATCTCAGTGCCATCTTCCGTCTCTCCCGCGCCGTCGTGCCGGGCATGATGAAGGCCCGTTCGGGCCGCATCATCTCGATCGGCTCGGTTGTCGGCACGATGGGCAATGCCGGGCAGACCAATTACGCGGCCGCGAAAGCCGGGCTGATCGGCTTTTCGAAATCGCTCGCTCGCGAAATCGGTTCGCGCGGCATCACGGTCAATGTCGTCGCGCCCGGCTTCATCGAAACCGACATGACGCGCGGCATGAAGGACGAGCAGCGCACGGCGCTGCTGACCCAGGTTCCGCTCCGACGGCTCGGTGATGTCGGCGACATCGCCGCCGCAGTAGCCTTCCTGGCATCGAGCGAAGCCGCCTATGTCACCGGCGAGACCTTGCACGTCAACGGCGGCATGTACATGATTTAGCGCGACTTGGATCAATCGTTCGCGCGTCGCTGGCAGCGTGCTGCGCGAATCTCTTACACTAGCGCCGTTTCGCCCCACTCACGCGAGGAAGTATCCGATGAGCAGTCTCGATGAAAAAGTCAAAAAGATCATTGCCGAACAGCTGTCCGTAGCCGAAGACCAGATCACGCCTGAGGCATCGTTCGTCGAAGATCTTGGCGCCGACTCGCTCGATACCGTCGAGCTGGTGATGGCGCTGGAAGAGGAGTTCGAGATCGACATCCCGGACGAGGAAGCGGAAAAGATCGTGACCTTTCGCGATGTTCTGAGCTATATCAAATCGCATACCAACCAAGCCGGTTAAGCGCCTGGAATCCGCCCCGCAACGGCTCCACGAAGTGCTATGACACGACGTCGCGTGGTCGTTACCGGCCTGGGTATTGTTTCGCCGGTTGGTTCGGATGTGCCAACGGCCTGGAGTCAGCTTCTGGCCGGCTACAGCGGCATCAAACCCATCACCGCCTATGATGTTTCGACCTACCCGACCCGGTTCGCCGGACTCGTGGAAGGCTTCGACGCGGCGCAGTGGATGGGTCCGAAGGAATTGCGTCGCAACGACGCATTCATTCACTACGGCGTTGGCGCGGCGAAGATGGCCGTGATCGACGCCGGGCTGGAAATCACCGATGCCAACCGCGAGCGAATCGCGGTGACCATCGGTTCCGGCATCGGCGGCATCGGTACCATCGACGAGCAATGCAAGCTGCTCCTAAGCGGCGGCGTCAAGAAGATTTCGCCGTTCTTCGTCGCCGGCTCGATCATCAACATGATTTCGGGTGCGGTGTCGATCGATCTCGGTCTCAACGGGCCAAGCTTCGGCATCGTGTCGGCCTGCACCACGGGCGCGCATTCGATCGGCATCGCCCATCGCATGATCGCCTACGGCGATGCCGACATCGCCATTGCCGGCGGCGCCGAAGCCGGTTCGGCGCCGATGGGTATCGCCGGCTTCTGCGCCTCGCGCGCCCTGTCGACGCGCAACGACGATCCGCAACATGCGAGCCGGCCCTGGGACCGTGATCGCGACGGCTTCGTGCTCGGCGACGGCGCCGGCGTGCTCGTGCTCGAGGAGTACGAATACGCCAAGGCGCGCGGCGCGAGAATTTATGCGGAATTGATCGGCTTCGGCATGACCAGCGATGCCTTCCACATCACGCAGCCGGTGCCGGGCGCGCCGCAGGTGGCGCGCTGCATGATCAATGCGCTGCGCGATGCCGGCATCAGCGCCGAGGACGTCGATCACGTCAATGCGCACGCCACCTCGACGCCGCTCGGCGATATTGCCGAAAGTGATGCGATCAAGCTTGCGCTTGGCGACCGCGCGCGGCGGATTCCGATCAGCGGCACCAAGTCGATGACCGGACACCTGCTCGGCGCAGCCGGCGGTATTGAGGCGATTTTCTCGGTGCTCGCGATCCGCGACAACACCGTGCCGCCGACGATCAATATGGAGAACCCGGACTCGGGCGCCGATCTCGACTACGTGCCGAACACGGCCCGGCAGGCGAAGGTCGATGTCGTCGTCTCGAATTCCTTCGGTTTCGGCGGCACCAACGGCACGCTGGTTTTCCGTCGCGTTTAGCCGCTGGCGCACGGGGCCATCACGCCGTCCGATCAGCGCATCTCCGTCGCATTTTCTTGCCCGCCCGTGCACCACCGCCAGCACCCTGGAATCGTCGATCTGCTGGCACTGCACCGGCAGCGTCCGGACCATTATCCGTTCCTGCTGCAAAGCGTGGCCGCGCATCGCCAAGCCGGGCGTTACGACATCCTGTTTGCGTTTCCAGGCGAGATGATCGAAGTCGGCCACCATGAATCACATGCCGATTTCTTCGCGCAGCTCGATGCGGCCGCGCTCGCACTGCCCCGCGCGGAATCGTCCGGCGGACTGCCGTTCTGCGGCGGCTGGTTCCTGCTGCTCGGCTACGAGGCGGCGCGCATCGTCGAGCCGCGACTGAGGCTGCCGGATTCACCCTATCGCCTGCCGGATGCGCTCGCGGTTCGCTGCACTGCGGCGGTCGTCGTCGACCGGGTCGACGCGATCACGCATTTCCTGTCCGAAGGCTCGGCGAGCGAACTCGCGCAGCTCGAAAAAGATTCGCGTGCGGCGTCGATGTTATCGGCGCTGCCTGCACTCGTGGGTGTCGACGAGGAAGCCGACGCGCCGTTTCTCGCTGGCGTGGCGCGCATCCTCGATTACTTGCGGGCCGGCGACGTGTTCCAGGTCAATCTGTCGCGTCGCTGGCAGGCGCATTACGCGGAGCCGGTCGATGCCGCGGCGCTCTACGAACGGCTGCGCCAGACCAATCCGGCGCCGTTCGCCGGCCTCGCGCGCTGGCGCGGGAGCACAGTGCTGAGTTCTTCGCCGGAACGCCTGATCGAAATCGAGAATGGCATCGCGCAGACGCGGCCGATCGCCGGCACGCATGCGCGAAAGTCCGGTGTCGTCGAGGACGGCCGACAACGCGACGATCTCATCGGCAGCCTCAAGGAACGCGCCGAGCACGTCATGCTGATCGACCTCGAACGCAACGATCTAGGCCGCGTCTGCGTGCCGGGCAGCGTCGAGGTCAGCGAACTCATGAGCATCGAAAGCTATGCCCATGTCCATCACATCGTCTCGAACGTGCGCGGGCGTCTGCGCGAAGGCGTCGGCCCGGGTGCGGCGCTGCGTGCAGTGTTTCCCGGCGGCACGATCACCGGCGCGCCGAAGGTCCGCGCGATGCAGATCATCGCCGAGCTGGAGCGGGTCGGGCGCGGCCCCTACACCGGAGCCATGGGGTATCTGTCTCGCGACGGCCGGCTCGACACCAACATCCTGATCCGCACCCTGGTTTGCGAGGACGAGCGCGTATCGTTCCGTGCCGGCGCCGGCATTGTCGCCGACTCGCAGCCGCTGAATGAGCTGGCTGAAACGCGCGCCAAGGCGCGGGGACTGCTGCTGGCACTGGGCGCAGCGGCATGACCGGGTCGGCGCCGGTGCTGTTCAACGGCCTGCCAAGCGATGATGTGCTCGCGCTCAGCCGCGCGCTGCATTATGGCGACGGCGTCTTCCGTACGCTCCTGAAGCACGAGGATGTGGTCATCGACCTCGGCCGGCAGATCGACAAGCTGGGTGCCGATGCCGTCGTGCTCGGTCTTGCGCCTCCGGATGGGATGTCGCTGCGCAAGGACATCGCGGCGGTATCGCATGGCGTCCCCGCTTGTGTAGTCAAAGTGCTGCTCATGCGCGGTGGCGCGGGCCGTGGCTATCGGCCGCAGACCGACGCGAGCGACCGCCTGCTGCTGCGCTACCCGCTGCCGCAGTTCGATGATCGTCACTGGCGTGAAGGCATCGCCGCGATCCGTTCGCTCGTGACGATGGCCACACAGCCGCTGCTGGCCGGCATCAAGCATCTGAATCGTCTCGAACAGGTGCTCGCGAGCCGTGGCTGGCCGGACGGCATCGATGAGGCGATTCTTGCCGACGATCTCGGCAGGCCGGTCTGCGGCACGCGCAGCAACCTGTTCTGGGTGACCCGTGGCGTCCTGCATACGCCCACGCTCGACCGTTGCGGCGTGGCCGGCATGATGCGCGCAAAGCTGCTCGATCTTGCGCATCGAGCAGGCCGCGAAGTGCGCATCGAATCGCAGTCCTGGACCGCGCTGCTCGACGCCGAAGAAGCCTTCGTCTGCAACAGCCTGATCGGCATCTGGCCGCTGCGGCGGCTCGACGAACGCGACTGGTCGGCGCCACGTCCGGTTACTGCGGACTTGATGCGGGCACTCGCGCATCCGACACTTCGCGCCTGATGAGCCAATCACCCCCGAAACGCCGACGCCGCCTGGGCAGATTCCTGCTGCTCGTGCTCCTCCTCATTGGCGCGACCGCAGCGGATGTGGGCAAGCAGCTGCGCGCACCGCTGAACCTCAGCCAAACAACATCGTTCGACGTCATCGCCGGCAGCGGGCTCCGCCGTAATCTTGCGCGGGCGGGTGAACAGGGCTTGTTCAGCACGGTACGCCAACGCGACTACCTGCTGTTCTACGCACACGCGAAGCGTCTGACGGCATCGGTCAAGGCCGGCGAGTACGCGCTCGAACCGGGACTGACGCCCCTCGGCCTGCTGGGCCTTTGGGTCTCGGGCAAGACCGTGCAGCACGAGTTGCGCGTGATCGAAGGCTGGCGCTTTGTGCAGGCGCTTGCGGCGATCCGCCAGAACCCCGCTGTGGCGCAGACGCTCGGCGAGGCCGATGCGCCGACGCTCATGCAGGCGCTCGGGCTCGGCAACATTGCCGCAGAAGGGCGTTTCTTTCCCGATACCTATCGCTTCTCGAAAGGTACGACCGATGTCGCGCTGTTGAAGACGGCCTTCACGGCTCTGGCAAAAATTCTCGAGACCGAGTGGGCGCAGCGCGCTCCGAACCTTCCTTACGACAATGCCGACCAGGCGCTGATCATGGCGTCGATAATCGAGAAGGAATCGGGCCGCTCGGCTGAGCGCGACCAGATCGCCGGTGTCTTCGTGCGCAGGCTGCGGCTGGGCATGCGTCTGCAAACCGATCCGACCGTGATCTACGGCCTGGGCGACGGCTATGACGGCAATATCCGCAGCGCCGATCTGGTCCGCGACACGCCGTACAACAGCTACACGCGCGACGGCCTGCCGCCGACGCCGATCTGTCTGCCCGGACGCGATGCGATCCATGCGGCGCTGCACCCGGACGACGGCAACGCGCTGTACTTCGTCGCGCGCGGCGACGGCACACACCAGTTTTCGGCAACGCTTGAGGAACACAATCAGGCAGTGCGCCGGTTCCAGCTGAAACCAGGAGGCGGGCGATGAGCATGCCGGGACGTTTCATCGTGCTCGAAGGCGGCGAGGGTGCGGGCAAGTCGACCCAGATGCGGGCCGTTCAGGACTGGCTCGAAGCGCAGGGCCGGCGCACGCAACGCACGCGCGAGCCGGGCGGTTCGCCGCTGGCCGAGGCGATCCGCAGCATCGTGCTCGGCACGTGGACCGAGGGGATCGACGCGACCACCGAAGCCTTGCTGATTTTCGCCGCACGCGCCGCCCATTTGCGCGCGACGATCCTGCCCGCGCTGCAGGCCGACACCGATGTCATCAGCGACCGCTTCGTCGATTCCAGCTACGCCTATCAGGGCGCCGGGCGCGGGCTCGGCTTCGAGCGCATCGCCGAGCTCGAGCGCATGGTGCTCGGTGATGTGCATCCCGATCTGGTCATCGTGCTCGACATCGAACCGGAGGTCGGTCTCGCGCGCATCCGCGCCCGGGGCAGCAACAACCGCTTCGACGAGGAGACGCTCGAGTTCATGCACCGGGTTCGCGCCGCGTATCTTCAGCGCGCCGTCGCCGATCCGCATCGTCATGCCGTGATCGACGCCGCGCAACCTCTGGCACAGGTCAGCGAAAATCTCCTGCGCGTGCTGGAAAGCCGCCTGTGAGCGCAGTGTTTCTGCCACTGCCCTGGCACCGACCATTATGGCAGCTGATTGCCGCTGCGGTCGGCGAAAGCCGACTCGGACACGCGCTGCTGCTGGCCGGTCCGGCCGGCACGGGCAAGCGCCATTTCGCGCAATGCCTCACCGCAGCCATCTGGTGCCGCAAGCGGCTTGAAGACGGTATCGCCTGTGGCGAATGCGCGGATTGCCTGCAGGTCCGCAGCGAAGCGCATTCCGGCTTTCATTTCCTGCGTGTCGAAGAGGACAAGCGCGACATCTCGATCGAAGCGGTGCGGGCCTTGAGCGAAAAACTTCAGATGACCACGCACGACGGCCGCGCCAAGATCGCGATCGCCGATCCGGCCGATGCGCTCAATGTCAACGGCGTCAACGCGCTGCTGAAGACGATCGAAGAGCCCAGCCCCAATAGTCATCTGATCCTGATTGCCGAGCGCCCGCAGGCGCTGACCGCGACGCTGCGCAGCCGCTGCCAGCGCCTGCGCTTCGCCATTCCTCCGAGCGGCGACGCTCTGCATTGGCTCAAGCAAAACACGCCGCCCGAGACGACGGACGCGAACCTCGATCAGGCCTTGAGCGCGGCGTTTGGTGCGCCCTTGCGCGCCCGCCAGCTCATCGAATCGAAAAGCCTGGTTCAGCACGCGCAATGGCTGCGACATCTGCTCGACCTCGCGACTGGCAAGGGCGAGCCGCTGGCAGCCGCTGCGGCGATCGGCGAGGGCAACGTTGCCGGTTTCACGCCCTGGCTTTACGGGTGGCTGACGGGGCTGCTGCGAACGCGCGCGGCGCCGCCTGCGGCGAATGACCCAGCGTTCCTTGGACTCGCGGAAAGGCTGCCGCCGGCCTTGCTCGACCGCTACGTCGTGGAAGTCCAGGACGCGCTTTTTCGCGTGCAGACCAATGCCAACAAGACGTTATTGCTGGAATCGCTGCTGATCGGCTGGACCGGCCTGCTTGCACGCTCCGATCGCACTGCGCAGAATGCAGCACGATGAGCACCCGCCCATGAGTACACCGCTCCGCCCGGCCGCCGCGTCGCCCGGCATCCTGACCTTGAACATCAAGGACAAGAACGCCCTGTATTCCTCGTACATGCCGTTCATCAAGAACGGCGGCCTGTTCATCCCGACCAACAAGGAATACCGGCTCGGCGATGAGGTCTTCATCCTGCTGACCTTGATGGAAGACGCCGAGCGCATTCCCGTCGCCGGCAAGGTTGTCTGGCTGACGCCGCGCGCCGCGCAGGGCAAGCGTCAGCAGGGTATCGGCGTGCAGTTCAGCACGCAGGACAACGGCGAGACGCAAAAAAAAATTGAGGCGTATCTGGCCGGCGTCAATAATGAGCGGCCGACGCACACGATGTAACGTCTCTGGCGTATGTCTCTGGCGGACCCTCACGGTCCGGCCGGTAGCCCCGAATCGAGCTGGTAGGCATCGAAGCCACGCTGGGTCAGCAACCAGGCCGCGACCGAACTGCGCCTTCCGGTATCGCAGATGGTCACGTAGGTCTTGGTCATATCGAGCTGCGGGATTTTCAGGCGCAGCAAATGCAGCGGCAGGTTGAGGCTGCGCGACAGGCTGCCGGTCCGGTATTCGTCGGGCAGACGCACATCCAGCCATTGACCGCCGCCATCGTCGATCCGCCTGAGCGCCTCTCGATAAGACAGCCGACGGGCGAGCGGATCGGTCAGCAGTCGATGGAAATCCGCCTTGGCGAGACGCATCAGCCGGCCCGGCGTCAGCATCGTCACTGTGGCGTTGCGCGGTTCTTCGGAGATCAGGGCTTCTTCGCCGAAGCAGGCTCCGGCATCGAGTTCCGCCAGCGGCATGGCCTTGCCGTCAGCCCCGGCGCGGGTTACCGAACAGCGGCCTTGGATGATGACGTAGAAAAAATCGCCGGCAGCGCCCTGACGCACGAGCACCTGCCCGGGCGCGACCACCATGGCGGCCATGTGCTTGAACATGCCGTAGAGATTGGCCGGCGGCACGCGGTGGAATAGCGGCATCTGAAGCAGACGGATCATCCAGTCGTCGTCATCCGGATCGCTTTCGGTGTCGAATTCGTAAATGCCGATCGCGCGGCCCTGATCCCAGGTCAGGATCACGTCGAGCACATCGGCTTCGATCGCGAAGTAGCGAACGGCGTCGAGGCAGCGGGCGGAGACCCGGCGGGTCGGCGAGTGCGCCAGCGGATACATCGCCGTCTGCTCGCCGGCGCGGATCACCACATTTCGGTCCTCGGCATCGGCGAGCTGTACGGCGCCGTCGATCAGAAAGAGCGCCCAGTCAGCACGTTCGCCGAGCTTGAAAAGGTATTCGCCGGCCGCCGCCGTCCTGACCGAAAGTCGCCGCGCCAGATTGGCCCGGTTTCCGATCGCCAGGGAACTGAACGGCAGATAGCGCGACAGTAGTTCGGAGTCGATCATGGGAAGGGAGTCGAGTGAGCCATCTCGGCGGCCCCAATGTATTTCACTTCATCGGGCTTTGCCATCGGCGCAGCCCTTCAGTTGCGGGACGTTTCGCGGCTTGCCGAACCGATGCTTCTAAGCCGATACGCGAGCTGCGGCCGGGTGATTCCAAGCAGACGCGCTGCCGCCGAGAGATTGCCCTGCATATGCTTCACGGCCTGACTGATCAGCATGGCTTCGATCTGATCGAGCGAAGGTCCGCCTTGCGTTTCACCGACACCGAGCAACAGATTCGTGACCTGCTGGTTGACGCGATCGAGCGAAGGCTCGATGGTCGCAGCCGGCCGGCGATTCGCGGTGAGGCTGCCGTCGCGATCGAGACCGAAGACGCTGCTGTCGTGCTGTTCACCGCCGGCGAACAGGTGGAACGAATCGATCGCACCGCCATCGGCTGCCAGAATCACGCCGCGTTCGACCATGTTCTCGAGTTCGCGGATGTTGCCGGGCCAGCTGTAGCTGAGCATCGCGTCGATCGCGCGCCCGGTGAAGCCGGTGACGTTGCGCGCGTTGCGCTGGTTGAACTTGCGCAGGAAATGATTCATGAAGATCGGAATGTCTTCGCGGCGCTCCCGCAGCGGCGGCACGGTGATCGGGAACACGTTCAGGCGGAAGAACAGGTCTTCGCGAAAGCGCTTGGCGCGAACTTCCTCCCGCAGGTCGAGGTTGGTCGCGGCGACCAGTCGCACATCGATCTTCTGCGTCTTGCTGCCGCCGACTCGTTCGATTTCGCGTTCCTGCAGCACGCGCAGCAGTTTGCCCTGCGCGGTCCAGCTCAGGATGCCGATTTCATCGAGGAACAGGGTGCCGCCGCCGGCCCGTTCGAACCGGCCTGGACGGGAGTGCGTCGCACCCGTGAACGCGCCGCGCTCAACTCCGAACAGCTCCGATTCGATCAAGGTGTCCGGAATCGCCGCGCAGTTGATCGCGATGAACGGCGCGGCCGCACGCGGACTCACGCGGTGCAGGCTGCGCGCCAGCACTTCCTTGCCGACGCCGCTTTCGCCGAGGAACAACACCGTCGCCTGCGTGTTCGCGACGCGCCTCACCATGTGGCAGGCGGCGTTGAAGCCGGCCGAGACGCCGACGACATCGGTGTCATCGAACAAAGCTTGTGCCGGCGCGCCGATCGGCGAGGCCACGCCCGGCGATATTGTGGGTGTGGCGGACGAAAGTCCGCCAGTCAGCGTATCGGCGCGCAGGAAGCTCAGGTCGCTCTCGGCATCGTCCCAATCCTCCACCCGCTTGCCGACGATCCGGCAATGCGGCGCACCCTGCGCGCAGCATTGCACTTCGCGGAACAACACCGGGCGGCCCATGAAGCGGCTGATGAAGCCGCTGGCATAGCCGATCTGCTGCCAGCATGCCGGTTCGATGCCGATGCCGTACAGGCGGATGTGCTCCTCACCTTCGGCCGAGCCGTGCCAGAGGAACTCGCCGAAGAAATAGCCCTTCTCCTCATCGACTTCCATCTTCACCGGCTCGACCGTGACGACACCCTCGAGCATGTGCAACTGCGCACCACCGTAGATCGCATCGGCTGAACGCGACTTGCTGCGGAGCTTGCGTGCGAGCTCGGCGTCGTGCGAGCCGGAGTTATAGCCGATACGCGTCAGGAGTCCTCGCGCACGGTCGGTTCCGAGACTCTCGATCAGCTCGCGGCGCAGTGCGCCGAGCGCCGAGGTATGCAGCAGCAGCATGCGCTGGTCATCGAGCCAGATGCGTCCCTGTTCCGGCGCAAAGTGGATGCGCGAGACGAGATCGCTGACATCGGGATAGTGCGACGACGATCCCCCGTTCGGGCGCGGCGCCTCTGCCGGTTGCGGCTTTTTACGCTTTGGGGCGGCGCGGGTCTTGGCGATCATCGAAGTCTCCGGTGTCAAGGTGGGTCGCCATCATTTTTCCCAAGCCACAGGCGATGAAGTGCGGAAGGTCTTCACGAGACTAAACGATTTCATCAAATCCACCTTCGTGATGTGCGCTCGCGATTTGACCAAATACGCAGGTACGGAGTCGGAACGGGCGGCTTCGTCGAAATCCTGCTGACGAGCACTCACGGAAGAAAACGTCGTCAAGTCAGCAGGATGAAGGCCATTCCCGGCGAGGGGATCCGGGCTTGCGGTGCGGTGGCATGTCAAGTGCGTTACAACAAGCATTACGAAGCGCTTCGCACCCTCGGTTCGAAGACTCTCCGGTAAAGCCGCAAGACGCTGACCGGGGACCGCGCGAAGAGGAGGCAGCCGATGACCGTCGTCGTACTGAAATCGCAGAACCCGCACTCGGGCGAGCTCGGCTCGCAGCAGAAGTTTGTGCGCCTGCGCGAACACCGGGCGGACGGTTTCGTGATCTTCGATTTCTCGATCGGCGACCCTACGCTGACCTGCGAGCTGATCTTGCCAGCGTCTATATATCGCGAATTCTGTGTCAATAACAAGGTTGTCCACCTGACCGATGCACAGGCCGCGGTCATCGACTTCGATGCCTGCAAATGGCGTTACGGTAAGCCCGGCATCACCGAATAAGATCAAGAGAGGACAAGTAAATGACTGTCGAAATCAGAACCGCCAACGTCAAGCCGGTGCGCAATACGTTCCAGCATCTTGCGCGGCGCTTCGGCGACAAGCCGGCGACGCGGTACCAGGAGATCGCGTACGACGTCCAGAGCGAAGCGAATTTTCACTACAAGCCGCTCTGGGATCCGGAGCGGGAGATGTACGACAAGCGCCGCACCGCCGTCGTGATGAAGGACTGGTACGCCTTGAAGGACCCGCGCCAGTTCTACTACGGCAACTACACGACCACGCGCGCCAAGCAGCAGGAAGCGCTGGATCGTCAGCTGGAGTTCGTCGAGAAGCGCGACCTGTTGCGTGTGCTGCCCGAAGACACTCGCAAGGCCATCGTCTTCGCGCTGGTGCCTTTGCGTCATTATGAGTGGGGCGCCAACATGGGCAACTGTCATGTTGCCGCGTACGGCTGGGGCACCGCGATCACGCAGGCCGCGATGATGACCACGACCGACCGTCTCGGCATGGCTCAGCACCTCTCACGCATCGGACTGCTGGTCGATGGCAACACCGGCGACTCGCTGCGCGACGCGAAGCGCATCTGGACAGATGAAGCCGCCTGGCAAGGTTTGCGCCGCGAAGTCGAAAACCTGTTCGTCGTGCGTGACTGGTTCGAGGTTTTTGTGGCGCAGAACCTCGTCGCCGATGGTTTGATCTATCCGCTGTTCTATCAGCAGTTCGATGCGCTGATCGCGGAAAGCCACGGCTCGGCTTTGTCGTCGCTGACCGACTTCCTGGTTCGCTGGTTCGACGAGACCGGCAAGTGGGTCGACTCCGTGGTCAAGACCGCCGTAGCGGAAAGCCCCGAGAACAAGAAGCTGATAAGCGGCTGGGTGGTGAAGTGGCGTGAGGCTTTCGTTGAGGCGTTGAAGCCGCTCGCCGACGCCACGCTCGGCAATCGCTCGGAGCACGCACTGACTGTGGTTCTAACTGCATTCGACGCGCGCGCCGCGAAGCTGGGGATCTGAAGACGTGACTGCCCACGAATCGCCCAAGCCGCAACCGGTCTTCATCGCGTTTCAGGCCAACAACGACACGCTGCCGATTGTCGAGGCGATCAAGGCCGACAATCCCAACGCGGTTGTCCACGAATACCCGGCGATGGTCAAGATCGACTGCCCCGGACGTCTGGTGATTCGCCGTGAGACGATCGAGGAGCATATCGGTCGGAGCTTCGATCTGCGCGAATTACAGATCAACCTGATCTCGCTGGCCGGCAGCGTCGATGAAAGCGATGAAGAATTCATTCTGGAATGGAAGACGGCCTGAAGCCGTCCACTTGAATTGGAGAAATAACATGGCCGCTGAAGGCAATATGAAACCCGCGAAGAAGCTTTCACTCAAGGAAAACTATGCGCTGTTGACGCGTGGCCTCGGCTGGGAGCCGAGCTACCAGAAACAGGAAGACATTTTCCGCAACGTCGCCTTCGAAGGCATCAAGATCCACGACTGGGACAAGTGGGAAGACCCGTTCCGTCTGACCATGGACGCCTACTGGAAATATCAGGGCGAGAAGGAGCGGAAGCTCTACGCGATCATCGACGCCTTCCAGCAGAACAATGGCCAGTTCAACGTCACCGACGCGCGCTACGTCAACACGCTCAAACTGTTCCTGACCGGCGTCAGCCCGCTGGAATACGCGGCGCATCGCGGCTTCGCGATGACCGGCCGGAACTTCCGCGGCGCCAGCGCGCGCATCGCCTCGCAGATGCAGGCGATCGACGAACTCCGCCACGCGCAGACGCAGGCGCACACGATCAGCCACTACAACAAGTTCTTCAACGGGCTGCACGACTACCCGCACATGTACGACCGGGTCTGGTATCTCTCGGTGCCGAAGTCGTATTTCGAGGACGCGATGTCGGCCGGGCCGTTCGAGTTCGTCACTGCGATCTCGTTCTCGTTCGAGTACGTGCTGACCAACCTGCTGTTCATGCCGTTCATGAGCGGTGCCGCGTTCAACGGCGACATGGCGACGGTGACCTTCGGCTTCTCGGCGCAGTCCGACGAGTCGCGCCACATGACGCTGGGTCTCGAAGTGGTGAAGTTCATCCTCGAACAGGACCCGGGCAACGTTCCCATTGTCCAGCGCTGGCTCGACAAGTGGTTCTGGCGCGGTTACCGGCTGCTGTCGCTGGTCGCGATGATGATGGACTACATGCTGCCGAAGCGCGTGATGAGCTGGGCCGAAGCCTGGACGATGTATTTCGAGCAGAGCGGCGGCGCGCTGTTCAGCGATCTCGAACGCTATGGCATTCGCATGCCGAAGTACCACGAGGTGGCGTCGAAGGAAAAGCACCGCCTCTCGCACGAGACCTGGTCCGCGTTCTACAACTTCACGCATGCCGCCGCATTCCATACCTGGGTGCCGACCGATGCCGAGATGCAGTGGCTGACCGAGAAGTACCCGACGACCTTCGACAAGCTCTACCGGCCACGCTTCGAGTTCTGGCGCGGGCAGCAGGAGAAGGGCGAGCGCTTCTACAACAAGACGCTGCCGATGCTGTGCCAGGTCTGCCAGGTGCCGATGTTCTTCACCGAACCGGACGACCCCACGAAAATCTGCAACCGCGAGTCGCAGTACCGCGACAACAAATTCCACTTCTGCTCCGACGGCTGCAAGGACATCTTCGACTTCGAGCCGGAGAAATACGTGCAGGCCTGGTTGCCGGTGCACCAGATCTACCAGGGCAACTGCTTCCGCCCCGGCGTCGATCCCACCGCGCCGGGCTTCGACCCGCTGCTCGAAGTTCTCCACTACTACGGCATCAACGTCGGCGAGGACGGTGGCGAGTATCTGGACTCACCCGACCGCAAAAACTGGGAACAGTGGACCGGCAAGCCCGGTGTCGCACCGTGAACTGGAGAATCCAATGAGCGTCGTCGCACTGAAACCCGGCTATACCGGCGAGATCAAGGATCGGGTGGAGAATTTCCACGGCCAGCAACTACTCTACATCTGCTGGGACGACCACCTGATGTATTGCGCACCGCTATGCATCCCGGTGCCAGGGGAAATGCCCTTCAGCGCGCTGACGGAGCAGGTCATTCCCGGCCTGTACCCGGCGCATCCGGACACATTGAGGATCGACTGGAGTCGGGTGCAGTGGTTCAACTCGGGCGTAGCCTTCACGCCCGACCCGGCGCGCAGCCTGGTCGACAACGGCCTCGGCCACAAGGCCGCGCTGCGCTTCCGCACGCCCGGGCTCACCGGCATCAACGGTTCGTTCAATTGAACACATGAGCTACCAGATCACCATCGAGCCGCTGGGCCAGACGGTCGAGGCCGAGGAAGGCCAGACCATTCTCGACGCCTGCCTGCGCGCCGGGGTCTGGCTGCCGCATGCCTGCTGTCACGGCCTCTGCGCGACTTGCAAGGTGCAGGTGCTCGATGGCGACTTCGAGCACGGCGCCGCTTCGCCGTTCGCGTTGATGGACTTCGAACGCGAGGAGCGCAAGGCTCTGGCCTGCTGCGCGACGGTGCAATCCGACGTCACCATCGAGGCCGAGGTTGACGAAGACCCGGACGCGCGTCACTGCCCGGTGCGCGACTTCACCGGCCGCGTGGCGGCGCTGGTCGACCTGTCGCCGACGATCAAGGGCATCCACATCGAACTGGCAGGTGAGGGCATCGAGTTCCAGGCCGGCCAATATGTGCAGGTCGAAATTCCCGGCGAAGATCTGCCGCGCGCGTTCTCGCTGGCCAGCGAGCCGAGCCAGCGCACGCGCCTGGAGCTCAACGTGCGCCGCGTGCCGAACGGCAAGGGCACGACCTATCTGCACGAAGGGCTGCGTGTCGGCGACGAGCTTCGTTTCTCCGGTCCGCTCGGCCGCTTCTTCGTGCGCACGTCGGATCCGCAACCGCTGATCTTCATGGCCGGCGGCTCCGGTCTTTCGAGCCCGCGTTCGATGATTCTCGATCTGCTCGGACAAGGCGAGACGCGCGACATCACGCTGGTCTACGGCGCGCGCAACCGCAGCGAGCTTTACTACCACGAGGATTTCCTCGCGCTGGCCGCCGCGCAGGCCAACTTCCATTACCTGCCGGCCCTGAACGAGCCGACCGAGGCCTGCGCCTGGGGCGGTTTCAAAGGCTTCGTGCATCAGGCGGCGAGCGCGCATTTCAGCAACGACTTCCGCGGCCATCGCGCTTATCTCTGCGGCCCGCCGCCGATGATCGAGGCCTGCATCCGCACCCTGATGCAGGGCCGTCTGTTCGAGCGCGACATCTTCACCGAGAAATTCCTCACCTCCGCCGATGGCGCCAGCGCGCTGGCAAGAAGCCCGCTGTTCCGGTCGATCTGACGACGATGCAGGCCTTGGCTTTTCGCATCCACATCGAGAACTGCGGCGAGAGCTTCATCTGCGCCGACGGCCAGAACGTGCTGCGCGGCATGGAATGCCTGGGGCGTCGCGGCATTCCGGTCGGCTGTCGTGGCGGCGGCTGCGGCGTCTGCAAGGTGCGCGTACTCGAAGGCGGGTACCGCACCGACAAGATGAGCCGCGCCTGCGTCAGCGAAGACGAACAGGCACAGGGTTATGCGCTGGCCTGCCGCCTGTTCGCGAGCGGCGACCTGCGTCTGCAAGTGGTGGGACCGATGGCGCGTGCGCTGGGCGGCAGCGCGACAAATTTCATTTTCTACGGCGCGCCTGCGGCGCCGCCGGGCAGCACCGACTAGGAGAACAAGATGGCATTGACTGGCGTATTGCGGCCCGGACACGTGGCTCTGCGGGTACTCGACATGGTGGCCTCGGTGCGCCACTACACCGAGGTTCTTGGTCTGATCGAAACCGCGCGCGACGACAAGGGCCGGGTGTTCCTCAAGGCCTGGGACGAGCACGACCATCACAGTGTCGTGCTGCGCGAAACCGATTCCGCCGGCATGGACTACATGGGCTGGCGTGTCGATTCGCCGGCAACACTCGAACGCCTGGCGAAGGACATCGAGGTCTCGAAGCTCGCCACCGATCTGAACTGGGTTGCCGCCGGCGAGCACCCGTGTACCGGTCGGCGCTTCCGCTTCACCACGCCCACCGGCCACGTGATGGAGCTGTATGCCGAGAAGGAAAAAATCGGCAACGGCATGCCGACGACCAATCCCGAGGTCTGGCCCGACGGCCTGCTCGGCATGGCGCCGACGCGCTTCGACCACTGCCTGCTGTACGGTGACGATCTCGACAACACGATGAAGCTGTTCATCGACGTGCTCGGCTTCACGCTGACCGAGCAGGTGGTCGCCGGCCCGGACAAGTTGGTCATCAGCGCCTTCATGACCTGCTCGAACAAACCGCACGACGTCGCCTTCATCCGCCAGCCGGTCAAAAACAAGTTCCACCACGCCTCGTTCCTGCTCGACAACTGGGGCGAGGTGCTGAAGGCGGCCGACATCATCTCGAAGAAGCGCGTGTCGCTGGACATCGGCCCGACGCGCCACGGCATCACGCGCGGCGAGACGATCTATTTCTTCGATCCCTCCGGCAACCGCAACGAGGTGTTCTCGGGCGGCTACATCTCCTATCCGGATCGCCCGGTGTTGACCTGGACCGACGACGAACTCGGCCGCGCGATCTTCTATCACGACCGCAAGCTCAACCATGCCTTCCTGTCGGTGGTGACCTGAAGTGATGGCCAACGATCATCTCGGCATCGCGTCGCGTCCGGCCGTTGCTGTTGCTGCCGCCGCTACGCACGAATTCCGGCATTTCATCGACGGCGCATTCGTCGCGTCGGCAAGCGGGAGGACATTCGAGAACCGCAACCCGGTCGACGGTTCGCTGATCGGCGCGGTCTGCGAAGGCGGCCGTCCGGAAGTCGACGCGGCAGTCGCGGCCGCGCATGCCGCGATGCGCGGGCCCTGGGGCCGCATGCCGCTGACGCAGCGGGTCGAGCTGCTCTACAAGGTTGCCGACGAGATCAACCGCCGCTTCGACGATTTCCTGGCTGCCGAGGTCGCCGACACCGGCAAGCCGGTGAGTCTGGCCTCGCACATCGACATTCCGCGCGGCGCAGCCAATTTCAAGATCTTTGCCGACGTCATCAAGAACGTGCCGACCGAGACCTTCGAGATGGCGACCCCCGACGGTGGCGAGGCGCTGAACTACGCGGTGCGCGTACCGCGCGGTGTCGTCGCCGTGGTCTGCCCCTGGAACCTGCCGCTGCTGCTGATGACCTGGAAGGTCGGCCCGGCGCTGGCCTGCGGCAATGCGGTCGTGGTCAAGCCTTCGGAAGAAACCCCGGCGACGGCCACCTTGCTCGGCGAAGTGATGAACGCGGTCGGCATTCCCAAGGGCGTCTACAACGTCGTGCATGGCCTCGGCCCCGATTCGGCCGGTGAATTCCTGACTTCGCATCCCGGCGTCAACGCAATCACCTTCACCGGCGAGACGCGTACCGGCGAGGCGATCATGCGTGCCGCAGCCAGGGGTGTGCGGCCGGTGTCGTTCGAACTCGGCGGCAAGAACGCCGGCATCGTCTTCGCCGACGCCGATTTCGAGGCGGCGGTCGACGGCATCGCGCGCGCCGTATTCGTCAACTGTGGCCAGGTCTGCCTCGGCACCGAGCGCGTCTACGTCGAGCGGCCGATCTTCGAGAAATTCGTCGCCGCGCTGAAAGTGCGGGCCGAGGCGATGAAGCCCGGCCGGCCGCAGGACAAGGCCACCGGCATCGGGCCGCTGATCAGCCAGGAGCATCGCAGCAAGGTGCTCTCCTATTACGAGAAGGCACGCGCCGAAGGCGCGACGGTGGTCACCGGCGGCGGCGTGCCGTCGATGCCGGCGGAACTGAAAGAGGGCTGCTGGGTGCAGCCGACGATCTGGACCGGCCTGCCCGAGACGGCCTCGGTGGTGCGCGAAGAAATCTTCGGACCCTGCTGCCATATCGCGCCGTTCGACAGCGAGGACGAGGCGGTGAATCTCGCCAACGACACGCCCTACGGACTCTGCACAACGGTCTGGACGACCCATCTCGGCCGCGCGCATCGCGTAGCGAAGCGCATCGAGGTTGGCCTCTGCTGGATCAATAGCTGGTTCCTGCGCGATCTGCGCACGCCCTTTGGCGGCTCGAAGCAATCCGGCATCGGCCGCGAAGGCGGCGTGCATTCGCTGGAGTTCTATACCGAGCTGCGCAACGTCTGCGTGAAGTTCACCTGACCATGAACCCAAACCCAGTCAACGATCCCGAGATCGGCCGCAGCATCCTCGCCGCCGGCGTCCGGACCAATTACCACGACGCCGGGCAAGGCGCGCCGGTGCTGCTGTTGCACGGTTCCGGCCCCGGCGTCAGCGCCTGGGCCAATTGGCGGCTGGTGCTGCCGGTACTGGCGAAGCAGCGGCGCGTGATCGCGCCCGATCTCGTCGGCTTCGGCTTCACCGATCGGCCGGCGAACCATCGCTACACCCTCGACAACTGGGTGACGCATGCCATTGGCGTTCTCGATGCGCTCGACCTGAAGCAGGTCGACCTCGTCGGCAATTCCTTCGGCGGCGGGCTGGCGCTGGCGCTGGCGATCCGTCATCCGCAGCGCGTGCGCCGGCTGGCGCTGATGGGCAGCGTCGGCGTGCCGTTCACCATCACACCGGCGCTGGACGCAGTCTGGGCTTACCAGCCGTCGTTCGAAAGCATGCGGAAAATGATGGGCCTCTTCGCCTACGACCGCAGTCTGGTCAACGACGAACTCGCCGAGCTGCGCTACCGCGCCAGCATTCGCCCGGGTTTCCAGGAATCGTACGCCGCGATGTTCCCGGCGCCGCGCCAGGCGTCCGTCGATGCGCTGTGCAGCCGCGAGGCCGACATCCGTGCACTGCCCAACGAGACGCTGGTGATCCACGGCCGCGAGGACCAGGTGATTCCACTCGCGAATGGACTCACGTTGGCCGAGTGGATTCCAAATGCACAACTCCACGTGTTCGGCAAATGCGGTCACTGGACCCAGATCGAACATGCTGCCCGCTTTGCACGCCTGGTCGGCGACTTCCTGGCCGAAGCGAACTGAACCGTCAATCGAAAGCATGAATCCCGAAAAAATACAGCATTACGGCGATGAGCTCTATCAGTCGCTGGTCGAGCGCAGGCCGGTCGCGCCGCTGACCGAACGCGAGCCCGATCTGCACCTCGAAGACGCCTACCGCATCCAGCTGTGCATGATCCAGCGCCGCCTCGAAAAGGGCGAGCGCGTGATCGGCAAGAAGATCGGCGTCACCAGCCGCGCGGTGATGGAGATGCTGAAGGTCTACCAGCCGGATTTTGGCCAGTTGCTGTCCGGCATGGTCTACAGCGAGGGCGAGGCGATTCCGGTCGACACCTTGATTGCACCGCGCGCCGAGGCCGAGGTTGCGTTCATTCTCAAGCACGATCTCAACGGCCCCGGTGTCACCGCCGCCGATGTGCTGCGGGCCACCGACTTCGTGCTGCCCTGTTTCGAGATCGTCGACTCGCGCATCAAGGACTGGAAAATAAAAATCCAGGACACCGTCGCCGACAACGCCTCCTGCGGCGTGTTCGTGCTCGGCGGCACCGCGCGCAGTCTGCGCGGGCTGGACCTCGCGGTGGCGGGCATGGTGGTCGAGAAGAACGGCGACATCGTCAGCACGTCCGCCGGTGCGGCGGTACAGGGCTCGCCAGTCAACGCCGTCGCCTGGCTCGCCAATACGCTCGGTGCGCTCGGCATTCCGCTGAAAGCCGGCGAAGTGATTTTGTCCGGATCGCAGTCGCCGCTGATGCCGGTCGTGGCCGGCGATTCCTTCACGTGCAGCGTCGGCGGTCTCGGCGGCTGCTCGGTCCGTTTCTGCTGACGCGCCCTGCCATGACCCTTGATCAAGACCTCATCCGGCAACTCGCCGAACGGCTCGAAAACGCCGAGTTGAACGCCCGCGCCGTGACCAAGATCACCGACGCCCACCCGCAGCTCGACTGGGATGACGCCTACGCGATCCAGCACGAAATCCGCCGGCGCAAGGAAGCGCGCGGCCACCGCGTTGCCGGTCTCAAGGCCGGGCTGACCTCGCGCGCCAAGATGAAACAGATGGGGGTGGAGACTCCGGTCTTCGGCCTGCTGTTCGACTACATGAGTGTTGCCAATGGCGGCGAGATCAAGGTTTCGCAGCTGATTCATCCGAAGGTGGAGGCAGAGATCGCCTTCGTGCTCAAGACCGCATTGCGCGGGCCGGGCTGCCACGTCGGCGCCGTGCTGGCTGCGACCGATTTCGTGGTGCCGGCCGTGGAGATCATCGACTCGCGCTACGAGAACTTCCGCTTCGATCTCGCCAGCGTGATCGCCGACAACACCTCGTCGTCGCGTTTCGTCGTCGGCGATATCGCGCGCGAAGTCGCGGGCATGGACCTGCGCACGCTCGGCATCGTCATGGAAAAGAACGGCGCGATCGCCGCACTGGCCGCCGGCGCCGCCGTGCTCGGCCATCCTGCCGCCGCCGTGGCCATGCTCGCGAACACGCTGGCCAAACGCGGCGAGGAAATTCCCGCCGGCACTTTCATCATGAGCGGCGGCGCCACCGAGGCGATTCCGGTTGCCGCCGGCGACGCGATCCATGTCCGTTTCCAGGACCTGGGCAGCGTGTCGATGCGCTTCGTCTAGTACCGACCCAGGAACAACCATGAACAAGATTCGCTGCGCCATTATCGGCCCCGGCAATATCGGCACCGATCTGCTGTACAAGCTGCGCCGCTCGAAAGTACTGGAGCCGGTCTGGATGGTCGGCGTCGATGCGACCTCCGAAGGTCTGGCCCGCGCCCGCGATTTCGGGCTCAAAACCACCGATCAGGGCGTCGACGGCCTGGTGCCGCATGTGCACGCCGACGGCATACAGATCGCCTTCGACGCCACGTCCGCGTATGCGCACAAGGCCCACTCGGCGAAGCTCAACGCGCTCGGCGTGATGATGATCGACCTCACGCCCGCCGCCATCGGCCCTTACTGCGTGCCGCCGATCAATCTGAAGGCGCACGCCGGCAAGCGCGAGATGAACGTCAACATGGTGACCTGCGGCGGCCAGGCGACGATCCCGATGGTCTACGCGGTATCGCGCGTACAGCGGGTGAAGTACGCCGAGATCGTCGCCACCGTGGCTTCGAAATCGATCGGTCCGGGCACGCGCCGGAACATCGACGAGTTCACGCGCACCACGGCCGCTGCCGTAGCCAAAGTCGGCGGCGCCGACGAGGGCAAGGCCATCATCATCGTCAATCCGGCCGAGCCGCCGATGATCATGCGCGACACGGTGCACTGCCTGACCGCCGAGCCGCCGCGCCAGAAGGAAATCGAGGCCTCGGTGAAGGAGATGCTGGCCGAGGTCCAGAAGTACGTGCCGGGTTATCGACTGGTCAACGGCCCGGTGTTCGACGGCAATCGCGTCACCAGCTTCATGCAGGTCGAAGGCCTCGGCGATTTCCTGCCGAAATATGCCGGCAACCTCGACATCATGACCGCTTCGGCCACCCGCACGGCAGAGATGTTCGCCGAAGAAATCCTGAGCGGGCGCCTGACGCTCGCCGCTGCCCTCGCCGCCGCCTGAGAAGCCATCCGATGAACCTCAAGGGAATCCGCGTCAAGACGCATGACATGTCGCTGCGCGACGGCATGCACCCGAAGCGCCACCAGATATCGGTGGCACAGATGAAGGCCATCGCGCAGGGACTCGACGCGGCCGGCGTGCCGCTGATCGAGGTCACGCATGGCGACGGTCTCGGCGGCGCCTCGGTCAACTACGGCTTTGCAGCGGCCTCCGACGAAGAATATCTGCGCGCGGTGGTGCCGCTGCTGAAGCAGGCGAAAGTTTCGGCGCTGCTGATTCCGGGCATCGGCACCGTCGATCATCTGAAGATGGCGGCCGACTGCGGCGTGACCACGATCCGCGTCGCGACGCACTGCACCGAAGCGGACGTGGCGGAACAGCACATCACCGTGGGCCGCTTGATGGGGCTCGACACCGTCGGCTTCCTGATGATGGCGCACATGGCCACGCCCGAGAAAATTCTCGAGCAGGCCCGGCTGATGGAAAGCTACGGCGCGAATTGCATTTATGTCACCGACAGTGCCGGTTACATGCTGCCGGACGATGTCGCCGCGCGTATCGCGCTGCTGCGTGAAAAGCTCCAGCCCGGGACCGAGCTGGGTTTCCACGGGCATCACAATCTTTCGCTGGGCGTGTCGAACTCGCTGGCCGCCATCGAGGCCGGCGCACGGCGCATCGACTGCGCCTGCGGCGGCATGGGCGCGGGCGCCGGCAACACGCCGCTGGAAGTGTTCATCGCAGTCTGCAACCGCATGGGTATCGAGACCGGTGTCGACCTGTTCAAGGTCAGCGACGTTGCCGAAGATCTGGTGACGCCGATCCTCGACTTCCCGGTGCGCATCGATCGCAACTCGCTGACGCTCGGCTACGCCGGGGTCTATTCGAGCTTCCTGCTGTTCGCCAAACGCGCCGAAGCCCGATACGGCGTCCCGGCGCGCGAAATCCTGATCGAGCTGGGCCGCCAGAAGATGGTCGGCGGTCAGGAAGACATGATCGAGGACACCGCGATCACGATGGCGCGCGAGCGCGGTTTGCTGAAGGCGGACGCGGCTTGAGCGGGATCGAGGAGACCGAACAATGACCGCGCCCATCGACAGAATCCTCGCGCTGCTCTGCGTGGCGGGATTGAGCGCCTGCATGCAGGCGCCGGATCTGAGCACAGTGCAGGCCGAGCGTGCAAAGCCGATCCAGCGCTCCGACAATTTCCAGGCGGTTGCCGGCAACGGCCGCGTGGTCATCGCGGCCGCCAGCGGTGGGGCACTGCTGAGCTCGACTGATTCCGGTCTCGGCTGGGTGCGCCAGGTACTGGCTGCGCCGTCGTCGGTGATCGCACTCGCGGCTTGCCCCGACGGCAGCTTCGCCGGCCTCGATTTCTACCGGAAGGTCTGGACCGCCGATGCCGACGGCAAGCAGTGGCAGTCGCATCCGCTTGACGACAAGATCAACGCCCTGGCGCTCACCTGCGATCCGGCGAACCGCCTGTGGGTTGTCGGCAGCTACAGCACCATCCTCACCAGCGCCGACCACGGCGCAAGCTGGACGAAACGGGATCTGGGCAAGGACTCGATCCTGACCACGGTGCAGTTCGTCGACGCGCAGCACGGCTTCATCACCGGCGAGTTCGGCACCGTGCTGCGCACGACCGACGCCGGTGCGACCTGGCAACAACAGCCGGTGATTCCGAACGACTTCTATCCCTACTCGGCGATCTTCATCGATCGGCGTCAGGGCTGGCTCAGTGGCCTGGCCGGCGCGATCCTGCATACCGACGATGGCGGCCAGACCTGGGTGGCGCAGGGCAACCCCGGTGGCTCGCCGATGTTCGCGCTGCTGTCGGCGGGCGAGGCCCTTTTCGCAGTCGGTGCGGGCGGCCGCCTGCTGATGCGACACGACCGCGAGTGGCTGCCGGTCCCGAGCCTTCCAGCACTGCCGACGACGCTCACCGCCGGCATCGCGATCGACGCCGATTCGCTGCTCGTCGCCGGTGCCGGCGGTACGCTGCAACTCGTGCATTTGCCGGCACCGACCGCTGCCGCTGCCGCGCTCTCCTCATCCACGTTGTCACCGGCTGCGGGAGCGCTGTCGCCATGATGAACTTCCGTAATCGCCTGATCGCCATGCTCATGCGCGGCGAGACCTGGATCTTCGCCAATCCCGCCATCGTGCTCGGCATGATCCTCGCGGTCACTCTGTTTTTCGCGGCGCAACTGCCGAAGTTGCGTACCTACACCGACTTTGCCGATCTGCTGCCGCAGAACCATCCGTACATCCAGACCTACAACCGCATCAAGGAAAACTTCGGCGGCGCCAACGTCATCCTGATCGCCATCGAAACGGAACAAGGCGACATCTTCAACGACGAAACCCTGGGCCTGGTCTACCAGGCCACCCAGGGCATGGACAGCCTGCCGAGCATCAACCACAACCTCGTCACCAGCCTCACGCACCGCACCGTGCGCAAGGTCTATCTGACACCGGAAGGCAGCTTCGCCTCAGAGCCCTACTACGACGCGCAGCAGCCCACACATACACCGGAACAGCTCGCGCAGATTCGCAAGGACGTCATGGCCAACCCGCAGGTCTACGGTCTGCTGGTGTCGCCGGACCTGAAGGCAGCGCTGATCAAGGGGCAGCTCGTCGAAAGCGGAATCGATTATCCGGCGACCTTCGCCGCACTCCAGAAAGTCCGCGAGTCGGTGAGCCGGCCGGGCCACAAGGTTTACATCACCGGCAACCCGGTGCTGACCGGCTGGGTCTACACCTATTTCAACCAGATCCTCGCGATTCTGGCGTTCACGCTGGCGCTGCTTGCAGCACTCCTGATCCTGTATTTCCGGCGTCTGTACGGCATCGCCCTGCCGCTGCTCGGCATCGCCCTGTCGTCGACCTGGGGTCTCGGCTTCATGGCCCTGCTCGGCTTCAACCTTGAACCGCTGTCGATGCCGATCCCGTTCCTGATCGCGGCGCGCGCGACCTCGCACGGCGTGCAGCTGGTGGCGCGCTACTACGAGGAACTGGCGATCACGCGTGACGGCAAACGCGCCGCGCGCAACGCCCTCGATGCCCTGTTCCGGCCCGGCTCGCTGGCGATCACGGTCGACGCGGTCGGCATTGCGGCCCTTGTGCTCGGCTCCGCGCCGTTCAACTGGAAGCTCGGTATCTCGGCTGGCTTTTGGGCGTTTTCGGTGATCTTCACCGTGCACTTCATGGTGCCGCTGGCGCTGACGCTGCTGCCGCAGCCGCGCAACATGGAAAACAAGAACGAGGGCGTGCGCGCCTTCCTCGGCGGCATCATGGCGCGCACTGGCGGTACCACCACCGGGGCGAAGGTGATCCTCGGCGTCAGTCTGCTGCTGATGCTCGGCGGCGCGCGGTACGCCACCCGCGTGCAGATCGGCGAGTCCGAACCGGGCTCGCCGATTCTCCATCGCGATCACGATTTCAATCTCTCGACGAAAGCGATCAACGGACGCTTCCCCGGCTCCGAGGAATTGCACATCGTGGCGCGCACTGCGGAGAACGGCGACATCAAGCGCCCGGAGGTGCTGCGGGCCATCGAGACTTTTCAGGGGCTGATGCTGCAAGACCCCGGGCTGGGCGGCGTCAAGGCGCTGCCCGCGGTGGTCCGGACGGTCAACCGCCTGACCCACAACGAGGATCCGCGCTGGATGCAGATTCCCGATACCAAAGCGGAAGTCGGTGGACTGATGTTCGCGTATCTCGCCTCCAGTCCGATTCCCGGCGCGCTCAAGGAATTCGTCAGCCCGGATGAAAACGAGGCCGACCTCGTGTTTTTCTACAAGGATCATCGCGCCGAAACCATCAACCGCGCGCTGGCGCTGGCGAAGGAAGCGGCGATCACCGCCTCGGCCGGTGTCGAGGGCCTGAGCTTCGAGCCCGGCGGCGGTATCGTCGGCGTGACGGCGGCAGCCAACGAGGCGCTGCACCGCGATCACGGAATTCTCGTACCGATGGTCATGCTTCTGGCCTTCGTACTGGTCATGGCCTACTACCAGTCGATCCACGCCGGCTGGCTGATGGTGCTGCCGATGCTGTTCTCGACGGCGATGACCTACGCCTACATGGGCTGGCGCGGCATCGGCATCAGCGTCAACACGGTGCCGGTGATCATGGTCGGCGTTGGTGTCGGCATCGACTACGCGGTGTATTTCATGGATCGCATCCGCGAGGAAGTCGCCGAGATCGGCGACATCAAGAAGGCCGCGATCAACGCCGTCAGCACCACCGGCTACGCGGTGAGCTTCACCGCCATCACGCTGACCGCCGGTGTAATTCTCTGGGTGTTCATGTCCGACCTGCGTTTCCAGTCCGATGCAGCCGTGCTGCTGTCGCTGATGCTGGTGGTCAATGCGATCGCCGCGATCTTCATCGTCCCAGCCTGGTGCGTGGTGTTCAAGCCGCGCTTCGTCATGGCGGCCTACACGGCCAGTCACTCCGTCTTACAGACGACGCCGGACGCGTCGGCAAAAGCGACAGCGCGAGGCGAAGCGCTCAGTTAAGTCCGGGGTCTGCGGAACCCGGACTCCAATAGACAGTCCAGCCCATAACAACACAAGGGGGAGCACAGCGATGAACAGGCCGAAGAGCCGGAAATGCTTTACGCGATTCAAGACCACGGGGTTCAGATCGGTATTTTTGCGGGCGGCGCTGTCGTCGCTGGCCATGATCGCGGCGTTCGCCAGTCCGGCGCGCGCCGATGATCTCTACCTGCACGGCTACTACGAAAACGACACCCATATCCGCGCCGCCGACAACACCGGCAAGACGGTGGGTCTGTCGAAGCTGCGCAATACTGTCCAGATAGAATTCAAGAAGGGAATTCTCGATAGCGGCTTTGCCGTCAATGGCATCTTTCGCGGCACTTACGACGGTGTTTACGATCTCAACGACAAGCAGTACGGCGACAACGCCGGTGGTGCGGTCAATCTCCAGACGACGACTCCCGGCGGCTTCGTCGACGTGCCGCACGGCGGTGGCCTGAACCATGACCAGGTTGCCGGTCTCGGCCTGACCAACAACACGTTTGGTTTCAACTCCACCAACCCCAATGCGCCCGGCTACAACCCGAACAGCGCGCTGCGCGTGATCGGCGATCGCTGGCATTCGATCAACGGCGGAGCGGCATTCGGCGTGCCGGTGCGGCCCTGCGATATCGATAACCGCGGCTGTGCCAACTTCGGCGGCTACGGCAACAAGAAAGGCAATGAGCTGGCCTTTCCCGAGTTCAACAGCCGGCTGGATTTCATCCGCGAGCTGTACATCAAAGGCTCGATCCCCGTCGGCGACACCAGCAGCGTATTCGTCAAGCTCGGCCGTCAGCAGGTGGTCTGGGGACGTACCGACCTGTTCCGCGTGCTCGACGTCATCAATCCGGTCGACTACTCGCGCAACAACATCTACGACGAGTTGCAGGACATCCGCATTCCACAGTGGATACTCCAGACCGAGTACCGGTTGGGCGGCACCCGGTTCCTGCAGGACGCGAACTTCCAGCTGATCTGGAATTTCGACAAGTTCCGTCCGAACAATCTCGGCCAGTGCGGCACGCCGAACGTGATTCTTGACGCCGGCTGCCTGTTCCGCGGGCTGAAGAACCTCTGGGACAACGGCGGCACGGTTGCGAGTTTCGCGAACGTCGCGCCGGGTGTGTTCCTGGCCACGGATTTCGGTCCCAGGACGATCGGGCTGCGCAATATCGATCTGCCGAAGTGGAGTCTGGCCAACACCCAGATCGGCGGCAAGTTCGAGGGTATTACTCCGGGTGGAATCAACTTCTCGCTGAATGCGCTGAACTACCGCTCGCAACTGCCCTCGCTGCACGGCGGCCGGGGTGCGACCAATCCATTCACGGGTGTTGCGTCCGACCCGAATCCCTACCTGATCGCTTTCGATCTGGTCTATCCACGCGTGAATCTGATCGGCGGCTCGGCAGACATCCAGTTGCGCAGCATCAAGGCCGCACTGCGTTTCGAAGGCGCCTACACGCATGGTGAGGAATTCGCCAATACGCTCCATTCCGAGCTGTACTCGCGCAACGACGTCTTCCGTTCGGTGATCGGCCTTGACCGGCCGACGTTCATCCCGTTCATCAATCCGAACCGGACCACGGTGATCTCCGCGCAGCTTTTTTACCAGCACATCTTCAACCACGAGCGGCAGCAGGGGCCGCTCGGCCCGGTCGGCATTGCGGATTTCAAGAACAACTTCATCGGCACGCTGCTGATCAAGTCGTTCCTGGTCAACGACCGCGTCAGTCCCCAGGTGATTCTCGCCAACGATTTCGGCGCCCGCGCCGTGGTGGTGGCGCCATCGGTGGACTGGATCATCAACGACCAGCTCAAGCTCACGGTGGGCGGCAACATCAAATCGCTGTGGGGCAACATCGATCGCTACAAGTTCGACGACTGCCGCTCCTGCAATCCATTCCCGCCGTTCACGTCCGGCCCCAATTATCCCAACGATCCGTTCCAGCCGGGTTCGAACGGCTTGGGCGGCATCGAGCCGCTGGGTCGCTTCCGTGCCGGCCCGATCGGCGCGGCTTACAAGGAAGACGAAGGCTTCGTCACCTTGCGGTACTCGTTTTAATAGACAACGATGGAGGAGCAACTCATGAAAAAGCACAATCTAATCGCGACATTTGCGCTGTTGGCCGGGCTGGTCGCCGGTACCGCACAGGCGGTGACGCCGGCTGATGTCGAGCGTTCGTTCAACCCCTACAAGGACGGCATGCCGAGCTTTCCGGGGCTGACGCCGGGCATGGTCATCAACAAGGACAATGTCGACAAGTTCAAGGACGTGCTCGACGCCGGCATGGTGATGGTCCTGAAGAATGGCTGGTCCGAGATCAAAGTCGGACCGACGACGCAGTTCACGCTGAACCAGCACTACATCGAAGCCAGTCTGAAGAACGCCGGCAGTGCCCAGCTGGGTGCTCTGAATGGCCAGCTCACCGGCTTCGTGGCGGGGCGGCCGTTCCCGGAAGAACCCAGCGACAGCGATGCCCGCGCCGGTGAAAAAATCGCCTGGAACTACAAGTACGGCATCAACTGGGGCGATGGCGCGATCATCGCGCCGTTCTACTGGAAATACCGGAACATGCAGACCGGGAAGGTGGAACGCACGATCAAGTTCAACTTTCACTTCCTGAACTTCAAACATCGCGTGCAGGACGCACCGCTCCCGGAAGTGGTTCCGAACCCGTCGCAATTGTTTCGCGGCATCTACGTCAACGTCATCGAGCCGGACGATCTGAAGAACACGCAGTTGCTGATCCAGCGTTACGAAGACGATCTGAAGTTCGACGACGCTTATTTGTATCTCGGCTTCCAGCGTCGCGTGCGCCGCCTCGCCACCGGGCAGACGACTGACTCCTTCCTGGGCTCGGATTTGATGATCGAGGATTTCGAGGGCTACAACGGCCGCATCTCGGACATGAAGTGGACGTACAAGGGCACCAAGAACATCCTGATGCCTTACTACGACCACAACGCGCTGCAGCTGACCGATGAATTCAAGGAAGCGGACGGCTACAAGTATGTGGATTTCGGCGGGCAGGGCGGTTGCTTCCAGAACATTACCTGGCAGCTGCGCAAGGTCTATGTCGTCGAGGCGGTGCCGGTGAATGCCAGCCATCCAGTCGGCAAGCGCGTATTCCATATTGACGCGCAGGTCTACAACATCAACCGCACGCTGATCTACGACCGCAAGGGCGAGCTGTGGAAATCCTTTACCATTGGCAAGGCCCACCCGGATTCGCATCTGCCGATCAACAAGGGCAGCGGCATTGCGATCGACGATTCGGTCTCGATGATCGATGTCCAGTCCCGGCATTGCACGACGGCGCAGTTCAAGGGCCAGATCGATCCGAAGCAGAATCCGGCGAACCTGTTTCAGGTGCAGAATCTGCGTTCCGGTGACTAGGGATGCTCTGAAAAAGCAGTTAAACCCTTCTCCCTCCGGGAGAAGGGCAGGGATGAGGGACTTTCAATCAAAGACTTACTTTAATTTGAAAGTCCCTC
>JAYWBB010000096.1:0-13086 GCA_043781855.1 Nevskia sp.
GAAATGGGGCACGCACGCGCGTTGCTCGGGCTCGCCGGCGCGCAGCAGATCATCGAGGCCAACGAAATCGTCGCCAGGAAGCTCAGCGTGCGCGATGCCGAGCGTCGTGTCACGCGACTCGCCGCGCCATCGCGTCCCGCGACGGTGCGCGCGATTGGTCAGAAAGGGCGCGATCTCGTTCGCATCGAACAACAACTGTCAGACGTGCTGAACGCCGCGGTGCAGATCCGCGTGAAGAAGCGCACGGGCAAGGGCGAGGTCGGCGAAGTGGCGATCGCGTTCGCGTCGCTCGACGAGCTAAACGCCCTGCTCGCGCGGCTGGGCCATGAGGCGCAGTGAGCATCGATATGCGGGCGACGCGCAACTTCGCACGCGACAACCTCGCTTCAAGCGGTTCGCGTCAACCGAAGCCGATTTCGGCACGTTGCTTGCTAATCCGGGACGTTCGATGAGCAAGCCTTGGAACACCTCGCATCTCGAGGCTTGCGTTGTGGCACGATGAACGAAGCTTGACCGCTTGAACGACAGACGCTGATTGCCAAGGAAAGCTCTGATGGCGCCCCGCCGGGCTCCATCAGAACTTCCCCGGTCGCGACGAAGGCCACGAGCCTTCGGCGCCTCCTTCGCCTCAGGAGATCAGCATGGATGTCATCAGCAACTTTGCCGCGCGCTTCGAGCGCAGTCGCGAAGAAGAGCTGTCGATCGAAGACTACCTCGCGGAGTGCAAGCGCAATCCGCTGGCTTACGCCACCGCCGCCGAGCGCATGCTCATCGCGATCGGCGAGCCTCAGATGGTCGACACCCGCAACGACACCCGGATGTCGCGGCTGTTCGCCAACAAGGTCATCAAGATCTATCCCGCCTTCGCCGAGTTCTACGGCATGGAGGACGCGATCGAGCAGGTCGTGAGCTACTTTCGCCACGCCGCCCAGGGCTTGGAAGAGAAGAAGCAGATCCTCTATCTCCTCGGCCCCGTCGGCGGCGGCAAGAGCTCGATCGCCGAGCGTCTGAAGCAGCTGATGGAGCACGTGCCGTTCTACGCGATCAAGGGATCGCCGGTGAACGAGTCGCCGCTCGGTCTCTTCGATCCGATCGAGGACGGCCCGCTGCTCGAGAACGAGTACGGCATCTCGCGCCGCTACTTGAACCGCATCCTGAGCCCGTGGGCGGTCAAGCGCCTCGACGAGTTCGGCGGCGACATCAGGAAGTTCAAGATCGTCAAGCGCCACCCGAGCGTGCTCAAGCAGGTCGGCGTCTCGAAGACCGAGCCGGGCGACGAGAACAACCAGGACATCTCGGCGTTGGTCGGCAAGGTCGACATCCGCAAGCTCGAGACCTTCTCGCAGGACGATCCCGACGCCTACAGCTTCTCGGGCGGCCTGTGCCTGGCCAACCAGGGTCTGCTCGAGTTCGTCGAGATGTTCAAGGCGCCGATAAAGGTGCTGCACCCGCTGCTGACGGCGACCCAGGAAGGCAACTACAAGGGCACGGAAGGCTTCGGCGCGATCCCGTTCGACGGCATCGTCCTCGCCCACAGCAACGAGAGCGAGTGGAAGACCTTCCGCAACAACAAGAACAACGAAGCCTTCCTCGACCGGATCTACATCGTCAAGGTGCCGTACTGCCTGCGCACCTCCGAGGAAATCAAGATCTACGAGAAGCTCCTGCGCAACTCGTCGCTCGCCGAGGCCGCCTGCGCGCCGGGCACGCTGAAGATGATGAGCCAGTTCGCGATGCTCACGCGCTTGAAGGAGCCCGAGAATTCGTCGCTGTACTCGAAGATGCTGATCTACGACGGCGAGAACCTGAAGGACACCGATCCGCGCGCCAAGAGCTACCAGGAGTATCGCGACTACGCCGGCGTCGACGAGGGCATGAGCGGCATCTCGACGCGCTTCGCCTTCAAGATCCTGTCGAAGGTCTTCAACTTCGACCCCGCCGAGGTTGCGGCCAATCCGGTGCACCTGATGTACGTGCTCGAGCAGCAGATCGAGCGCGAGCAGTTCCCGACCGAGACCGAGCAGAAGTATCTCGGCTTCATCAAGGAGCACCTGTCGGCGCGCTATGCCGAGTTCATCGGCAAGGAGATCCAGACCGCCTACCTCGAGAGCTACAGCGAGTACGGCCAGAACATCTTCGACCGCTACGTCACCTACGCCGACTACTGGATCCAGGACCAGGAATACCGTGACACCGACACCGGTGAGGTGTTCGACCGCGCCCAGCTGAACTCCGAGCTCGAGAAGATCGAGAAGCCCGCGGGCATCTCGAACCCGAAGGACTTCCGCAACGAGATCGTCAACTTCGTCCTGCGCGCGCGCGCCCAGGCCGGCGGCAAAAGCCCAAAGTGGACCAGCTACGAGAAGTTGCGCGAGGTCATCGAAAAGAAGATGTTCTCCTCGACCGAGGAACTGCTGCCGGTGATCTCGTTCAACGCCAAGGCTTCGGGCGAGGACAAGAAGAAGCACGAGAATTTCGTCAGCCGCATGGTCGAGAAGGGCTACACCGAAAAGCAGGTGCGCCTGCTCTCCGAATGGTATCTGAGGGTTCGCAAGTCGCAGTGACAGAGGACCGAAGATGTCGATCGTCATTGACCGCCGTCTCAACGACCGCAACAAGAACGCGGTCAACCGCAGCCGTTTCCTGCGGCGTTACAAGGAGCAGATCAAGCGTTCGGTGACCGATCTCGTTGCGCGTCGCGCGATCACCGACATGGCCGAGGGCGGCGACGTCAGTATCCCGACGCGCGACATCGCGGAACCGACCTTCCACCATGGCGTCGGCGGCGAGCGCGAGATCGTCAATCCCGGCAACCACCGGTACCGGGCCGGCGACTCAATCCCGCGGCCCGACGGCGGCGGCAAGGGTCGCGGTGTTGGCGACGGCGGTGATGGCGACGGCAACGACAGCTTCACCTTCGCGCTCTCGCGCGAGGAGTTCATGCAGCTGTTCTTCGATGATCTCGAACTGCCGAACCTGATCCGCACCCAGCTTGGCGACATTCGCGAGTTCCGCTGGCAGCGCGCCGGCTACACGCGCGGCGGCGTGCCGGCGAACCTGTCGATCCCGCGCTCGCTGAAGAACGCGATGGCGCGACGGATTGCGCTGACGTCGCCGCTGAAGCGGGAGATCGCGTTGCTGGAAGCCGAAACGCCTTGCGACGAGGCGAGGGTCGAACAGCTTCGTTCACGCGTCCGCCTGGTGCCTTTCCTCGACGACATCGACCTGCGTTTCCGCCATCGCGTACGCGTGCCGAAGCCGATCGCGCGCGCCGTCATGCTCTGCCTGATGGATGTCTCGGCCTCGATGACCGAGGAGAAGAAAGACCTTGCCAAGCGCTTCTTCACGCTGCTGTATCTATTCCTGACGCGCAAGTACGAACAGGTCGAGCTGGTCTTCATCCGCCATACCGATGACGCGCAGGAAGTCGACGAGCAGACGTTCTTCCACGACACGAAAAGTGGCGGCACCGTGGTGCTGTCGGCGCTCAAGCTGGCCGCCGACATTCTCGAGGCGCGCTATCCGGACGAAAGCTGGAACGCCTACGCCGCACAAGTCTCCGACGGCGACGCCTTCGGCGCTGACCCGGAGAAAAGCCGCGCGTTCCTGGAGCAGCAACTGCTGCCGCAGCTGCGCTACTTCGCTTACGTCGAAGTGCCGGACGACGACCGGCCCAGCCCCTTGCACTACGCCTACGAGCGCATTGTCAGCGAACGCTTCGCGATGAAACGCGTGCGTGAGCGCAACGAGGTCTACCCGGTATTGCGCGAGCTGTTCCGCCGGGCACTGCACGCATGAACCGCCCGGTCGCCTTGGAACCTCAGTATCTCTCGACGGGCTCCGAGTGGACCTTCGAGCTGTTGCAGGATTACGACCACGCCATCCACGGTATCGCCGCGAACGAGTTCAAGCTCGACACCTATCCGAACCAGATCGAGATCATCGCCTCCGAGCAGATGCTCGACGCTTACGCCAGCCTCGGCATGCCGATCGGCTATCCGCACTGGAGTTTCGGCAAGGAATTCATCCGCAACGAGCAGGCCTATCGCAAGGGAGCGCGCGGGCTAGCCTACGAGATCGTCATCAACTCGAATCCCTGCATCAGCTACCTGATGGAGGAGAACACGGTGGCGATGCAGGCGCTGGTCATCGCCCACGCCTGTTACGGCCACAACTCGTTCTTCAAGGGCAATTACCTGTTCCGGCAATGGACCAGCGCCGACACGATCATCGATTACATGGTCTTCGCGCGAAACTACGTCATGCAGTGCGAGGAGCAGTACGGCGCCGAGCGCGTCGAGGAAGTGCTCGACTCCTGCCACGCGCTGATGAGCCACGGTGTCGACCGCTATCACCATCCGGCACCGTTGTCGGTCGAGGAGGAGCGCGACCGCCAGCGCGAGCGCGCCGCACACGCCTGGAAGCAGTTCGACGACCTCTGGCGCACGGTGCCACAGCGGCCGGGGCAAGAGGCGCGCGCGCGTGGCGGCGCGTTCCCGCCGGAGCCGCAGGAGAACCTGCTGTACTTCATCGAGAAGTACGCGCCGAAGCTCGAACCCTGGCAGCGCGAACTGGTGCGCATCGTCCGCAAGACCGCGCAGTATTTCTACCCGCAGGGCCTGACCAAGGTCATGAACGAAGGCTGGGCGACCTTCTGGCACTACACGCTGCTGCAGCGGCTGTTCGACCTGCGCCAGGTTGACTCCGGCTTCATGCTCGAAGCGCTGTCCTCGCATACGCAGGTGACGACGCAATACGGCTACGACCGGCGCGGCTACAGCGGCATCAATCCCTACGCGCTGGGCTTCGCGATGATGCGCGACATCCGCCGCATCTGCGAGACGCCGACCGCCGAAGACCGCGCCTGGTTTCCGGACATTGCCGGCGGTGACTGGCTCAAGGTGCTGGATTTCGCGATGCGCAACTACAAGGACGAATCGTTCATCGGCCAGTTCCTGTCGCCTCATTTGATGCGCGAATTCCATTTCTTCGCGATCGCCGACCGCGAAGGCGAGGAGAACTACACGGTCGATGCGATCCACGACGAACACGGCTATCGACGTCTGCGTCGCCTGCTCGCCAGCCAGTACAATCGTGACGTGCAGGTGCCCGACATCCAGATCGTACGGTATGAACAGCACGGTGACCGCTCGCTGGTGCTGCGTCATCAGCGCCACCGCAGTCGGCCGCTGGCCGACGAGACCGGTGAAGTGCTCAAGCACATCGCGCGCCTCTGGGGTTTCACGGTGCGTCTCGAAGCCTTCGACGAAAACGGGCAGCTGATCGACACGAGCGAAGCGAAGCCATCCAGCGACTGAAGTTGCGCGACAAGCTGCGGCCGCGCGTGCGGTGCGGGGCGGCGGTGCGTGAAGGATCGAAGCCGCGCGTCGTTCCGGCGTCTAACGCATCTCGCGCAAACACGCTGAGGCGCGCCGGGCGAACCTTGATCGAATCACCCGAGCCCCAGCCCTGCATAGGTAGCGGTCAATTCGTAGGCTTCGTTGCCGACCGTGATCGGCCCGTTCACCCCGTTGGCAAGCACCTGCCGCGACTGCGCAGCCCACGTTCAGCGGATCGCTGAGCAAATAAGCCAACACGCAAGATCAGTTCGTGAGTATCAACTCGGGGCCATCGATCGCGCCAAGTCGCAGCGGCCCCGGCCCATGATTCACTTGCAGCACCGCGTGCAGCACCAGCCCGTGATCCGGATGCAGTGCCGAATCGAGCACTTCGCCGACCGGCTGGCCATTGTCCACCGAGTAGACCGCTGTGCCGCGCGCAATTTCCGGTGCCGCCGTGTAGCCAAGAAAGAGGCGTCGTTTCAGGTTTCCCAGATAGTGCAGCCGCGCGACAATTTCCTGCCCCGGATAACAGCCCTTGACGAAGCTGATGCCGTCCAGCCGGTCGAGATTCAGCATCTGCGCGACGTGCTGCTCGCGCGTTTCCGGATGGATCAACGGCAGGCCGGCGAGCAGGTCGAGCAGCCGCCAGGCCATCGTGCCGACCGGCCGTGCGTTCGTCGCAAGCTGTGGCCAGAGTGCTTCGATCCGCGCGCTGCTGCCGTGCACGGTGTAGCGCGCTGCGGTGCCCGGGCGGCGCACGACGACCAGGCCATCGGCTTCGACACAGCCCCACACGATGGCCGGCACCGGCAGGCCGGCCTGCGTCAGTATCAACGCCGAATTCGGGCCGGCGAGCCCCAGCGCAATCACCTCGGCGCCGGCATCGGCGAGCTTGACCTTCGCACGCAGCACGAACATCCGCAGCCGCTTGCAGGTCGCATCGAGCAGGCTGCGCTGCGTTTCCAGCCAGACGCCTTCGGGGCGCCGGATCAGCGTGAAAAGGGCCAGCACGCGGCCCTTCGGATTGCTATAGCTGCTGAGCTGGGCCCGGCCCGGCGTCAGCTCACGTAGATCGTTGCTGAGCTGGCCTTGCAGGAAGGCGTCGGTGTCCGCGCCTTGCGCGTTAATCACGCCGAGATCGACCAGCGGCGAGACTACGTCGGTTTGGAGCGCTGCTGCACCTTCGGCTCGTCGATCGCCGAAATCCGCCAAGTCGTCATCGCGCCAGACCACGCCGTGGCCTGCCAGCCAGTCGAAACCGGGTGCGACGGCCGCTTCAGCGGGAGTGGCCGAAGTGGGAGCGTCGATCAGAGAAATCGGATTAGTCAAAGTCACAGTTCGTTGCCATGAATGTGTGAATTTTGTCACACTAGTCAGGTTCCGTAGAGGCATCCCGACGTGACCGTCCCCGATTCTCCTGCTGCAAGCCCCCCCGCCGGCCCCGCGCCGATTTCTGCACCGCAGTCCACGACGCCGGCGCCGGCGCCGGCGGACCGTCTTCGTGAAATCGGGGGGCGGCGCGACGGCACCGAGCCGACCCGCTTCGGAGACTGGGAAAAAGGCGGTCGCTGCATCGATTTCTGAACGTCCGCCGGCAGGGCGCGCGCGAAGCTGCATCCATTACGAAACCCGGAGTCAACATGTCTGACCACCCCACTGCGGCCACCACCTCGAACGCGCCGCCGGCCACCGGGCAGCGGCCCCTGTCGCCGTTCATGATCGGGCCGTATTACCGGCCGCAACTGACCTCGATGATGTCGATCGTGCATCGCCTGACCGGCGTCGCGCTCGCCATGGGCACGGTGTTCATCGCCGTCTGGGTCATGTCGGCGGCTTCCGGCCCCGTGTCCTACGGCGGTTTCGCCTGGTATGCAAACAGCCTCCTCGGCCGCCTCCTGTTGATCGCGTTCTCGTGGGCGCTGGTCTATCACCTCTGCAACGGCGTCCGTCATCTGTTCTGGGATGCCGGTCGTGGCTTCGACCTGAAGACCGCCTATGCCAGCGGATATGCCGTGATCGCCGCCTCGGTCGTGTTGACCGCCGTGATCTGGATCGCCGCGTTCGCACTTTAATCCCCCCTTTCCCTTATCTACTCAGGAGTTTTCCATGAGTCTTCGCTCACCGCTGGCACAGGCCCGGGGCCTGGGTTCGGCGAAAGATGGTGTCGGCCACTGGTGGCTACAGCGCTTGACCGCGCTGGCGCTGATCCCGTTGTCGATCTGGTTCATCTACAGCCTTGCACGCTATCCGCTGAGCGATTACGTGACGATGGTCGCGTGGATCAGGTCGCCGCTGGTCGCCATCGCACTCGTGCTGTTTTTCGTATCGATGTTCTGGCACGCGGCGCTCGGCGTGCAGGTCGTCATCGAGGATTACGTCGGCAATGAAAGCGTGAAGCTGCTGAGCATCGTCGCAGCCAGGTTCGCGCTTTACGCCCTGGGTGTGGCGAGCGTTTACGCCGTCCTGAAAATCGCCTTCGGAGCCTGATGTGACTACTGCTGCCTACCCCATCGAACACCACGAATACGATGTCGTCGTCATCGGCGCCGGCGGCGCCGGGTTGCGCGCGACCGTCGGCCTCGCACAAGCGGGCTTGCGCACCGCGAACCTGACGAAAGTCTTTCCGACCCGCTCGCACACCGTCGCCGCGCAGGGTGGCATTTCCGCCGCGCTCGGCAACATGGGCCAGGACGACTGGCGCTGGCACATGTACGACACCGTCAAGGGCTCGGATTGGCTCGGCGATCAGGACGCGATCCAGTACATGTGCCGCGAGGCAATCCCCGCGATCATCGAACTCGAGCACTGGGGCGTGCCGTTCTCGCGCACGCCCGAAGGCAAGATCTACCAGCGGCCGTTCGGCGGCATGACCACGCACAACGGCGAGGGCACGGCGCAGCGCACCTGTGCTGCCGCCGATCGCACCGGCCACGCGATGCTGCACGCGCTGTATCAGCAGTCGCTGAAGAACAAGGCCGAGTTCTTCATCGAGTACTTCGCGCTCGATCTGCTGACCGATGCCGACGGCAGCGTCCACGGCGTGCTCGCCTGGGATCTCGCGACCGGCGTGCTGCACCGCTTCCGCGCGCAGATGGTGATCCTCGCGACCGGCGGCTACGGCCGCGCCTATTTCTCCGCGACCAGTGCGCATACCTGCACCGGCGACGGCAATGCGATGGCGATGCGCGCCGGAATTCCGCTGCAGGATATGTAGTTCGTGCAGTTCCACCCGACGGGCATCTACGGCGCCGGCTGCCTGATCACGGAGGGCGCGCGCGGCGAAGGCGGCTATCTCACGAACTCGAAGGGCGAGCGCTTCATGGAACGCTACGCGCCGAACCGCAAGGACCTCGCGTCGCGTGATGTCGTCTCGCGTTCGATGACGATCGAAATCCGCGAAGGCCGCGGCGTCGGTGCCGAGAACGACCACATCCATCTGCATCTCGAACATCTGGGTCCGGACGTGCTGCACAAGCGCCTGCCGGGCATCTCCGAGACCGCGAAGATCTTTGCCGGTGTCGACGTCACGAAGCAGCCGATCCCGGTACTGCCGACCGTCCACTACAACATGGGCGGCATCCCGGCGAATTTCCACGGCCAGGTCGTGACCTGCACCGATAACCAGTCCGACACGGTGATTCCGGGGCTGATGGCGGTCGGCGAAGCGGCCTGCGTCTCCGTGCACGGCGCGAACCGGCTGGGCTCGAACTCGCTGCTCGATCTCGTCGTGTTCGGCCGCGCGGCCGCACTCAAGGCGGCGCAGGTGGTCAAGGCCGGCGCGCCGCACAGGACGTTGAGCAAGGATTGCGAAGACCGCGCGCTCGCGCATTTCGACAAGCTTCGCTATGCCAAGGGCAGCCGCGGCACCGCGGCGCTGCGCCTCGATATGCAGAAGACCATGCAGAACCATGCTGCCGTGTTCCGTACCTCGAAGTCGCTCGATGAAGGCGTGGACAAGATGAAGAAAATCGTGCGGGACTTCGCCGATGTCGGCGTCGCCGACCGCTCGCTGGTCTGGAACTCGGACCTCATGGAGACCCTGGAACTCGACAACCTGCTCGGCCAGGCGCTGGTCACGGTAACCTCGGCGCAGAACCGCAAGGAATCGCGCGGCGCGCACGCGCACGAGGATTTCCCGGATCGTCACGACAACGAGTGGATGAAGCACACGCTGGCCTGGCGCGAGACGAACGTCGATTGCAAGATCGGCTATCGCCCCGTGCACATGGTCACGCTCGACGACGAGGCGCAGGTCATCCCGCCGCAGAAGCGCGTTTACTGACGCGATATGACGCGCAACCTCAGCGATCCAATTAGCGTTAACAGGCCCTGAAACATGACGCGCAACCTCGTCGTCGGCCTCGTCATCGCACTGCTGATCGCGGCGGTGGCGTTGCTGGCGTCGCCGCTGCTCGGGTTGCAGTCGCTGCGCGATGCGCTGGCGTCGCGCGACGCCGGCAAGCTCGCCGAACTGATCGATGCCGAGGCTTTGCGCACGAATCTCGGCGCGCGCGTGCGGGCGCGCTACCGGCAGGCCGAGGGCAAGCTGCCGATGGAGCCGGTCATCGAGCGCCTCGTCACGGCACAGGGGCTCATCGCAGCGATCTGCGACGGCGGCAGCATCGGCACGCAGAGCGCGAACTCCGCGCAGTGCGATGTCCACAGCGGCCTCGACGATTTCCGTTTCGAATCCACGGACCGCTACTCGGCCGCATTGACGCAGGGCGACCGCATCGCCGCCACCGTCGTGATGGACCGCGTCGGCCTGCACTGGCGGCTGGTCGATCTGGTCCTGCCGGCCGCCGCATACGACCAACTCAAGAATTCTGTTTTGAACTAGGAGTAAGAAAGTGGCCCAGCTCACGCTGCCGAAGAACTCGAAGCTCGATCGCACTGCCGGCAAGGCTTATTCCGCGCCCGCCGGCGCGAAGAACGTTCGCACGTTCAAGATCTACCGCTACGATCCGGACACCCAGGCAAATCCCCGAGTCGACAGCTTCGAGATCGACATGGATGCCTGCGGCCCGATGGTGCTCGACGCGCTGATCAAGATCAAAAACGAAGTCGACGCCACGCTGACCTTCCGCCGCTCCTGCCGCGAAGGCATCTGCGGCTCCTGCGCGATGAACATCGATGGCACCAACACGCTGGCCTGCACCCAGGCCTGTGGCGACATCAAGGGCGACGTCAAGATCTACCCGCTGCCGCACATGCCGGTGATCAAGGACCTGATTCCCGACCTCACGCATTTCTACGCGCAGTACGCCTCGATCGAGCCCTGGCTGAAGACCGACACGCTGCCGCCGACGCGCGAACGCCTGCAGAGCGAAGACGACCGCGCCAAGCTCGACGGCCTCTACGAATGCATCCTCTGCGCCTGTTGTTCGACGAGCTGCCCCAGCTACTGGTGGAACGGCGACCGCTACCTCGGGCCGGCCGTGCTGCTCGCCGCCTACCGCTGGTTGGTGGACTCGCGCGACGAAGCGACCGGCGAGCGTCTGGATCAGCTCGAAGACCCGTTCAAGCTCTACCGCTGCCACACGATCATGAACTGCGCGAAGACCTGCCCGAAGGGACTCAATCCGGCGAAGGCGATTGCGGAGACGAAGAAAATGCTGTTGGAAAGGCGTGGTTGACGGCCTGCGCTGGCTGTTGCTTGGGGTCCTCTTTTTCCTGGCGCACATTACGCGTCCCTTCCCGGGACGTGATTGGCCCCGAGACTTCCAGTTATTCGTGGCGAAAATTCAGGCGGAGGTGACGCCGCCCTCCGGCCACGAAGATCAACGCTGCGTGCAGAAAATTCTGCTTTGGCTCAATCCGCGTTCTGGTATTTCACGCGCAGCAGTTTCTTGTCGAGTTTGCCGACGCTGGTCTTGTCCAGCGCCTCGACGAACAGTACGGTTTCCGGCACGCCGTATTTCGAGATCACGCCCTTGTCGGCATAAGTGCACAGGTGGGTCTTGATTGCGGCGGCATCGGCCTCGTGATCGGCCTTCAGCACCACGAGCGCCAGCGGCCGCTCACCCCATTTCGCGTCCTTGATGCCGATGACGGCGACTTCGCTGACCGACGGATGCGCCGAAATCAGGTTCTCGATGTCGAGCGAAGAGACCCACTCGCCGCCGGTCTTGATCACGTCCTTGACGCGATCGCTGATTTGCAAAACACCGTCTGGCGCGAAACTGCCGATATCGCCGGAGTGCATCCAGCCACCCCGCCAGAGTTCCTCGGAAGTCTCGACGTTGCGGAAATAGCCCTGCGTATTCCAGGGCGAGCGGAAGACGATTTCGCCGGTCGATTTGCCATCGTGCGGCTGCACCTGCATCTGTTCGTCGACGGCCTCGACCTGGCATAGCAGCGCCGGCCGGCCAGTGCGCACACGGCGCGCGGCCTGCTCGTCGAGTGTGCCGTCGAGCCGATCCGTCGGCAGGTGATTGATGATCTGCAAGGGCCCGGTTTCAGACATGCCGTAGCCGGCGAAGACATCGATGCCGCGGTCGAGCGCGGCGCGCGCGAGGCCGAGCGACAGGGCGGAGCCGCCGACCAGCACCTTCCAGCGCGAAAGGTCCACGCCTTTTGAAGCCGGGTGGGTCAGCAGCATGTGCAGGATCGTCGGCACGCAGTGCGAGTAGGTGACGTTCTCCTTCGCCAGCAGTTGCAGCAGCATCTCCGGCGTGTAGCGTCCGGCATAGACCTGCTTCAGGCCGAGCAGGGTGGCGACATACGGCATACCCCAGGCGTGGACGTGGAACATCGGCGTGATCGCCATGTAGACGTCGTCGGCATGGATGCGGCCCTGCACCGGCGCGCTGCCGAAGGTCGCGGCTACGGCCAGCGTATGCAGCATCATCTGGCGATGACTGTAGTAGACGCCCTTGGGAAGGCCGGTGGTGCCGGATGTATAGAACGTGCTCATGCGCGTGTTCTCGTCGAAATCGGGAAACGCGAATTCGGTTGAAGCCTGCGCCAGCAGCGTCTCGTACTCGCCGGCGAAGTGGATTCCACTCTTCGGCTTCGCACCCGCTTCATCGATCAGCACGAAAGTCTTCGCGGATTCGAGCTTGTCTTTCAAGCCTTCCAGCACCGGCAGGAAATCCGTGTTGACCAGAATCAGGTCGGCCTCGGCATGATTCAGGGTGTAGAGAATCTGGTCCGGCGAGAGACGGATGTTCACCGTCTGCATCACGCAGCCGAGCATCGGGATCGCGAAATAGCATTCGAGATAGCGCGGGCTGTCCCACTCCAGGACTGCGATCGTCTGGCCCGGCTTTGCGCCGAGGCCGGTCAGCAGGTTCGCGAGCCGGTTCACACGCTTCACGAACTCCGGATAGGTGTAGCGGAACTGATCGCGGTAGACGATCTCGTTTCTCGATGCGCGGGCGATCGGCGCCTGCAGGATCTGCTTGATCAGCAGCTGGTAGTCGTAGGACGAGGGCGTGACGTCGATATTGTTGAACCTGTTCACTGCATGTCCTCCCATGGGTGCCGCACGAGCATAAAAGCTTTTTGCCGGTCGCATTGCTTCATTGGCGTTTCGGCCGTAGCGTAGTCGAGAATTCGACCGGGCAAACAGCCGTCATGCACCGCATCACCCTCTTGCTGATCACCGCGCTGATCTCCATTCGCGGCGCTTTCGTGGCCGCTGCAATGCCGGAGCCGGTGGTCCTGAAAGCCGCAGACGGCGTCATGGTTTTCGGGGACTACTACAAGGCGGAAAAGCCGAAGGCGCTGATCCTGCTGTTCC
>JAYWBB010000097.1:0-34064 GCA_043781855.1 Nevskia sp.
TGCGCCCCGAAATCCAGTGATTTCATGTCGCTCTTTCTCATGCGACATTTTACCGAAATCCGATACCTTTATTCAATAAAATAATGGCCGGGTCAATAATGGAACGTGTGGGGGTTTTTCAGAGAATCCTTAACCCCGTTTCCTCCTCTCCGCCGTTTATAGCAAGCAGGCACCTGCGCAATGGAGAGAGAAAGTGATGAAGACCCTGGTTTTGTTTTTTGCCGGTTTGGCGTTTGTGAGTCAGGCCACGGCATTCGGTTGGCTGGCGGACATCCAGATCATGGACCGCACCACCGGCACAACGCTGCAAGTGTACGAGCACGAGGGACGCCGATACGTGGCCGGCGAGCCGGGGCACGAATATCAGATGTCCGTGACCAGCCGCGAAGGCGCGCGGCTGTTGGCGGTCGGCAGCGTCGACGGCGTCAACATCGTCAGCGGGGAAACCGCAGCTGTGAATCAAGACGGCTACGTGCTCGCGCCCTGGCAACAGATGCTCATCGCCGGCTGGCGCACCAGCCTGGACAACACCGCCGCGTTTTACTTCACCACGGTGGCCGATTCGTACGCGGCCCGCACCGGCCGGCCCGACGATCTCGGCGTGATCGGCATTGCCCTGTTCCGGGAGAAGGTTCGCTGCTGTGCCTTGGGGCGCCGGGATGAATCACGTGAGCGCGGGGCGACGGACAAGGCGGCCGAACCCGATGCGGCCGCAGCACCGTCCGCGAGCGAGTCCGGCAAGCTTGCGAAGAAGGACGATCGACTCGGAACCGGCTACGGCAGGACCGAATATTCGCAAGTCGTCTACACCGAGTTCGAGCGGGCTTCGAACAGACCGGCTGAAGTCGTGACGATCTACTACGACTCGTACGAGAACCTGCGCAGGCAGGGCGTGATTCCGGGAGTCGAGCGGCCGCACGAGCAACGCCCACGTCTCTTTCCCGGTGGGTTTGTGCCTGCGCCGTAATGCGCAAAGCGGCGCTGGAGTGGATCGCGCCATTTCTGATGAATCGCGAAGCGGGGGCGGCAAAGGTTTCTTGACATAAAATAATTCCGTGCCAGCCCCTTTGATTTTGTTTGACGGCCGGGCGCAGCGATAACCAGGGCACCGCAGGCGGGGCATGTGCCTTGCACTGCCGTCTTCGCGGGAGCGCTCCGCGTGTCAATGAACCTTTTGGTGTCTACGGATGAAAATGATCACTGCAACTCGCCGTATCGTCCTCTCCGTCCTGCTGACCTTCGCGTTGTTCCAGACACTGCCGGCACAGGCTGCCGGTGTGATCCGTCTCGACCGCATCGTCGTCACGGTTTCCGACCTTGCTCACACCGAGAGGTTTTATCGCGAGGGTCTTGGCTTCGAGCGCGTTGCCAGGGAAACGCGCGACGATCCGGCGCTGGCGCATCTGCTCGGCGTCGAGCACGCGAAGCTGCATGTGCTGGTGATGCGGCTTGGCGAGGAAGAGGTGGAGTTCGATCAGTACGACAGGCCGGGCAGCCGGTATCCGATCGACAGCCGCAGCCCGGACCACTGGTTCCAGCACTTCGCGATCATCGTTGCCGACATGCCGCGCGCTTACGAGCACCTGCGTCGGCACATCAGGATCAAACCGATCTCCGACGCCAGCCCGCAAATCCTGCCCGAGCAGAACGGCCACGTGCAGGCTTTCAAGTTCCGCGATCCCGATGGGCATCCGCTGGAGGTGCTGTACTTCCCGCCGGGCCAGGGCCGCCCGGTCTGGCAGAAACCGGATGGCAAGCGCCTGTTCCTCGGCATCGACCACTCGGCCATCGCCGTCTCCGATACACCGAAGAGTCTGGATTTCTACACGCGCCTGCTCGGCATGAAGCCGGCCTACGCCATCATCAATCGCGGGCCGACGCAGGAGCATCTCGACGGCGCCTTCAACGCCGTGGTCGAGATCACCGGGCTGCGACCGGAGAGTCCGCAAGGTCCCGGTGTCGAGTTTCTCGACTACCGCACGCCGGTGACCGGGCGCGCGGCACCGCCGGACATCGCCAGCAACGACATTCAGCACGTGCATCTGCGCTTCGCCGTCGACAACCTCGACGCGATGGCTAAAGACCTGTTCGCCCAGCGTGTGCTCTTCGTGTCGCCGGGTGTGGTCGAGCTCGACCGTGGGCAGTACGGTTACGAGAAAGCCTTGATGATCCGCGACCCCGACGGCCACGATCTGCTGCTGACTCAGTAAGCCACGCAGATTGAGACAAATTTATTTCTCACGGAGATGGCCGCGAGTGGCACAGCGGTTGCGATTAGAGTTTCGGCACCGCGAGCCGAGTCAGGCGCCGCCACAAGCACAGCGAGTGCGCACAAGATGAGCAATCGGAATCCTTAGAGCGGCTGGACCGGCATTCTCTGACACCGCGTCTCCACTCCGCCGCGCCAATATCCGGTCGGCACTCAATGCAAAGGAAATTACATGCGTAACGACATGAAGCTGCAAGCTGCGACGACCCTGAGCGCGACGCTGACCAAGCCGCTCGCCGGTCAGCGCGCCATCGTCACCGGCGCCAACTCCGGTATCGGCGCCGGTGTGGCGCGCGCGCTGGCGGAAGCCGGTGCGAGCGTCGCCATCAACTACGTCGCCGGGTCGGACCGGACCCAGGCTCTGGTCGATGAGATCAAAGACGCTGGCGGCAGCGCCATCGGCGTCTCCGCCGACGTCTCGAAGGAAGAGCAGGTCGAGCGCATGTTCGCCGAAGTCGTCGAGGCCTTCGGCAGTGTCGATATCCTGGTCAACAACGCCGGCCTGCAGCGCGACGCCAGATTGATCGACATGTCGCTGGCCGACTGGAACACCGTCATCGGCGTCAACCTCACCGGCCAGTTCCTCTGTGCCCGCGCCGCGGTGCGCGAGTTCATGCGCCGCGGCATGGCGCCGGAGCTGTCCAGCGCCATGGGCAAGATCATCTGCATGTCCTCGGTCCACGACGTGATCCCGTGGGCCGGACACGTCAACTATGCCGCGTCGAAAGGCGGTATATCGATGATGATGAAGACGCTGGCGCAGGAACTTGCGGCGCAGAAGATCCGGGTCAACGCGATCGCGCCCGGCGCGATCAAGACGCCGATCAACCATGACGCCTGGGCCACGCCGGAAGCCGAGGCCAAGCTGCTCGAGCTGATTCCCTACGGCCGCGTCGGCGAGCCGGGCGACATCGCCAAGGCCGCGGTCTGGCTGGCCTCCGATGCCTCCGACTACCTCACCGGCATCACGCTCTACGTCGACGGCGGCATGACTCTTTATCCGGGTTTCGAGAAGGGTGGCTGAGATGTCCGCTCCTTTCGACTTCCTGATCATCGGCTCCGGCGCCGGTGGCGCGGCGGCAGCTTACAAGCTGACGCGCGCCGGGAGCCGCGTGCTGCTGCTGGAAAAAGGCCCGCGACTGCCGGACGACGGTTCTACGCTCGATCCGCAGATCGTTCTGCGCGAAGGCCGCTACAAGAGCCACGAGATCTGGCAGGACGCCGCCGGTCGCGACTTCATGCCGGAGGAGTACTTCAATCTCGGCGGCAAGACACGCTGGTACGGCGCGGCCCTGCTGCGCTTCCAGCCCGGCAATTTCGTCGCCGACAGCGCCAGGCAATTGCTGCCCTGGCCGTTCGCGGCCGAGGAACTGCGTCCCTATTACGAGGAGGCCGAGTCGCTGTTGCAGGTCGGCCGCTTCGATGCCGAACCCGACCTGGCGCGTATCGCCGCGCGTCTCACGCGTGGCGGCTGGCAGGCCGACACGCTGCCGATGGGACTCTCGCCCGCGATTCACGACAACGAAAACGCCGCGACGCACTACGATGGCTATGCCGTTCCGAACGGCTTGAAAGCGGACGCGCAATATCGTCTGCTCGACCGCGTCTCGTCCTTGCCGAATCTACAGATCGAAACCGGCGCGGAAGTCGCCAGCCTGCTGCCGTCGGCTGACGATGCCCTGCGCATTGCCGGCGTGCGCCTGGTAGACGGCCGCGAGTTCCTCGCCAGCACCGTATTGCTTGCCGGCGGCGCGCTGCACTCGCCGCGTCTGCTCCAGGCTTACATCACCAAGCAGGGACTTGCGGGACATCTGTCTGCGGCGAGCAGCGTCGGCCGCAATTTCAAGAAACACATTCTGACCGCAGTGCTGGGTTTTTCGCCGATGCCTCAGAACGATCGTCTGCGCAAAACCCTACTCATCACCAACAGCCGTTTTCCGTCTTCCAGCGTACAGCCGCTCGGTGGCTGGACCGATCGCGACATCGTGCGCTCGGTGCTGCCGCGCTGGCTGCCCGGTTTCGTCACCGAGTTCTTCGCGCGCCGTGTTTACGGCTTCTTCCTGCAGACCGAGGACGGCTCGCATGTCGACAACAGAGTCGTCAGCACCGTCAACGGCGGCAAGCCGGCCCTGCTGTACGCGCCGAAAAAACTGCCGCAGCACACCGAGCACCGCAGCTTCGTCGCCGCCTTCTGTGTCGCCCTGTTGCGCGCGCGCCTGCTGCCGGTGGCCAAGCCAGTTCCACTGGCCGGCACCGCTCACGCCTGCGGTACGCTCGTCACAGGGCTTGATCCCGCGACTTCAGTGGTCGACGGTGAAGGCCGCGTACACGGCATGGCCAATCTCTACGTGGTCGATGGCTCGGTGCTGCCGCGCTCCAGCCGCATGAATCCCGCCCTCACGATCTATGCCTGGTCGCTGCGGGTCGCCGACCGCCTGCTTGCCGACAAGGGCATTAAAAAAACCGCTCGGGAAACGGTGTCATGAAAGCCGAAATCAAAACCCTCGTTCAGCCCGCGCTGCCGGCCTACATCCGTTTCGGCCGCGAAATCTGTGGCGATCTCGCGGCCGCCGAAAGCCGTGAGTGGTGGCTGGCCAACGGCCGCGGCGCCTACGCCGCCGGCACCGTCGCCGGCACCTTGACCCGCCGCTATCACGGCCTGCTGGTGGCGCCGGTGCATCCGCCGCTGGGGCGCATGCTGGTAGTCGCAAAAGCCGACGCGACCTTGATGCTGGACGGCGTCGAGTACCCGCTGTTCTCGAACCGCTGGGCCAGCGGCGAAGTGACGCCGGCCGGATATAAACTTATCGAATCCTTCCGGCTCGACGGCCGCATGCCGGTCTGGCGTTATCGCCTCGGCGCGGCCTGCGTCGAGATGCGCGTGTGGATGGAGGCCTGTGCCGACACGGTGCCTGAGCGCAGCGAAGTGGGTGCGGGAGGCGCAGGAGGGGAGGCGTCCGCACTCGATGCCGCTCACGGCACTTTGCCGCGGGCCGGCGCCGATACCACCTACGTCGCGTTCAAGCTCGAAGACACTGCACTCAAGGGCGAGCTGCGCATAAAGCTGCTGGTCAATGCACGCGACCACCATGCGAGCACTCCGGTCGGCGGCTTCGATCCGCAGATCGCGAGCGATGCCAGCGGTCTGAAAATCACGCTGCCGGACACGTTCGATCTGCGGGTGCAGGCGCGTCACGGCGCGATCCGCGCCGAGCGCAACTGGTACGAGAACTTCGATCTGCCGGTCGAGCGCGAGCGCGGCCTGCCGGATCGCGACAACCACCTCTGCGTCGGCGAAGCCTGGCTGGACGTGCAAGCCGGCGAGTGGTCGGGCCTGGTGCTGTCGCTGAGTGATGACGCCTCGCCCGATCTCGATGAGGCGATGCGCCGCTTCCACACACGGGACCTCGCGCAGCTCCGCCGCGCGCAGGTGCAGATTCCCGAATTCTCCGAGGCGCCGGATTGGGTCGGTCAACTCCTGCTGGCCAGCGACAGTTTCATTTTCCAGCGGCCGCGGCCCGGCGTGCCGGATGGCGAATCGGTCATCGCCGGCTATCCGTGGTTCGGCGACTGGGGGCGCGACACGATGATCGCGCTGCCCGGCCTGACACTGGCTACCGGCCGCTACGACAGCGCGCGCCGCATTCTCGCGACCTTCGCCCGCTTCGTCGATCAGGGCATGCTGCCGAACGTCTTCCCGGGCGCCGGCGACAGGCCCGACTACAACAGCGTCGACGCCGCGCTCTGGTATATCGAAGCCTGGCGCGCCTACGTCGAAACCACCGGCGATCTCGCCGCACTACGTGAGAGCTTCGCCGCACTCGAAGGCATCATCGACTGGCATGTGCGTGGCACCCGTTACGGCATCAAGGTCGATGAGGCCGACGGCCTGCTGCGCGCCGGTGAGCCCGGCGTGCAGTTGACCTGGATGGATGCCAAGGTCGGCGAATGGCCCAGCGCGTGGGTCGTGACGCCGCGCATCGGCAAGCCGGTCGAGATCAACGCGCTCTGGTACAACGCTCTGATCGCGATGGCGAGCTTTGCCGAACGGCTGCGCCGTCCCGCAGCCGAATATCGCCGGCTCGCCAGCCGCGCCCGCGACGGCTTTGCGCGCTTTCTGAACAGCCACACCGGCGGTTTGTACGACGTGCTCGACGGCCCCGATGGCAACGACGGTTCGGTGCGCCCGAACCAGATCTTCGCCGTCAGCCTGCCGGCCAGCGCGCTCGACGAGTACACGCAGCGGCGCGTGGTCGAACTCTGCGGCCGCGAGCTGTTCACGTCCTACGGGCTGCGCTCGCTCTCGCCCGCGCACCCCGACTACAAGGGTGTCTATGCCGGCGGCGTCCGTGAGCGCGACGGCGCCTATCACCAGGGTCCGGTCTGGGCGTGGCTGCTGGGACACTTCGCGCTCGCGGAATTCCGCGTGCTGGGCGACGCGGCGGCCGCGCAGCGCCGGCTCGAGCCGCTGCGCGATCACCTGATGGACGCGGCGCTCGGTTCGGTAAGTGAAATCTTCGACGGCGATGCGCCGCACGCCCCACGCGGTGCGCCCTCGCAGGCCTGGAGCGTCGCGTGCACATTGGAAGCCTGGTGGCGGCTGGAGCGCGCGCGTCGCGTACAAGTTTCCATGCCCGCGAGCGGCCCGTTGTGAGACCGTCGATCATCACCGTTGCGCTGATCTATCTCACCGGCCTGCTGCAAGGCCTGACCCTGGTCAGCTTCCCCGCGAGCAGTGCCGTGCTGCGCGGCATGCACGGACTCAGCGACGCGCAGTACGGACTGATCTTTCTGCCGCAGGTAGTGTTCGCGGTGATCGGCGCAGTCGGCGGCGGCGTGCTGTCGCAACGACTCGGTTTGCAGCGGTTGTTGTGGCTGGCGTTGTTGATCAACGGTCTGTCGCAGCTCGCACTGGCCTCGCTGCAATGGCTGCCGGACGGCGCCGCCCTGCCGATGCTGCTCATCGCCACCGCCTGCCTCGGCCTCGGCTTCGGTCTGTTCGGCGCGCCGATGAACGCCTATCCGCCGACTTATTTTCCGAACCAGGCGAGCACAGCCGTCGTCGTCATGCACACCCTGCTTGGGATCGGTTTGATGATCGGGCCGCTGTTCGAGGGCGCTCTCGCCGCCGCTGGCAACTGGGTGACCTTTCCGCTGGCGCTGGTCGCAATCAGCGTGGCGCTGGCATTGGCGGCGGCAATGCTGCCATTGGGTGAAGGCGGCCTGCAACGCGGCGTGAGCAGCGCAGTCGCGAAAGGCCCGGCGCCGGTCGCCGTGCCCGCGTTCTGGCTGTTCGCGGTCGTTGCTGTGCTCTATGCCTTCGCCGAGGGCACCTTCAGCAACTGGGCCGTGGTCTATCTGCAAGAAGGCAAACATCTGCCAGCGACGGTCGCCGCGGCCGGCCTCTCGGTGTTCTGGGGCTTCCTGGTGGGTGGACGTCTGCTGGTCTCGGTGCTGGTGCTGCGCGTGCCGGCGAAGTTCATCTGGCTTGTGCTGCCACTGCTGATGATCGCGGCCTTCCTGCTGCTGCCGCAGGCGGATACGGCGGTGCGCGGCATTGCCCTGTTCGGCTTCGCCGGGCTGGCCTGCTCGGCGTTCTTTCCGCTGTCGATCGCGCTGGTCTCCGAGCGCTTTCCGCAGCACGTGGCCTGGGTCTCGGCGATGCTGATCGCGGCTCTCAATGTCGGCACCGGACTGGGCTCCTTCGCGATTGGCGCATTGCGCAGCCTGCTGCCGTTCGAGCCGCTTTACCAGTGGTCGGCGCTGTATCCGGCGGCCGTGCTGCTGCTTGCCTTATTGCTGGCACGCAGCGGCGGCCTGCGCACCGAGCGCCCGGTATGAACAGGACCTCGACATCATCCGCGCCCACGCGCCGCGCGGCGACACCACGTCTCACCGCTCGGCATCACGTTGGTGACGCCGGAAATGCTCGGTCAGCCGCACGTCGTCCGTTAAACAGGACCGCGAATACAACGAAGCAAGCAAGAGCACTCCAATGAACGACAATGCCAAAGCGAAATCGAAGCCTGATGCCAAGGCCGATCGCAGCGCCGAGCAAAAGCGGCAAGACGCCCAATATGCGGGCACCGAGGACTGGGCGCTGTGGGGCCCTTACCTGTCGGAGCGACAGTGGGCGACGGTGCGCGAGGACTACAGCGCCGGCGGCAACGCCTGGGAATATTTCCCGCACGACCACGCACGCAGCCGCGCCTATCGCTGGGGCGAGGATGGCATCGCCGGGTTCTCCGACCGCAATCAGCGTATCTGCCTCGCGTTGGCGCTGTGGAACGGCCGCGACCCGATTCTCAAGGAGCGCATCTACGGTCTGACCAATAGCGAGGGCAACCACGGCGAGGACGTGAAAGATCTCTATTGGTATCTCGATGCCACACCGACGCACTCCTATCTCAAGCAGCTCTACAAGTATCCGCAGGCCGAGTTTCCCTACCAGCAGCTGATCGACGGCAATCGCCGCAGCAAGGAACAGCCGGAGTACGAGTTGGTCGATACCGGCGTGTTCAACGAGAACCGTTATTTCGACGTGTTCATCGAATATGCCAAGGCCGGAGTCGACGATCTCCTGATGCTGGTGACTGCGCACAACCGCGGGCCGGACAGTGCGCCGCTGCACCTGATCCCGCAATGCTGGGCGCGCAACGTCTGGTCCTGGGGCCACGGCTTCAAGAAGTCCAGCTTCAATCTGGCGGCACCCGGTGAGGTCGTCATCGACAGCACAAAAAGCCTCGGGCCCTATCGTTTGTATTTCGAGGCGGATGGCGAAGCCTGGTTCTGCGACAACGAAACGAACACGCCTCGTCTCTACGGAAACGAGGCACAGGGCTATTTCAAGGATGCCTTCCACGAGCGCCTGATCGGCGGCCGCAATGATGCGATCAATCCGGTGAATACCGGCAGCAAGCTGGGCCTGCACCACGCGTTCGAAGTGCCGGCAGGCGGCAGCTGCAGCGTGCGTATCCGCTTGAGCAAGAGTGTTCCGGGGGAACCGTTTACCGACTTCGACGCGGTAATGACGCAGCGTCGTGCCGACGCCGACGAGTATTACGGCCACCAGCAAGCGCATATTGCCAGCGCCGATAAACGCGCCGTGCAGCGGCAGGCTTTCGCCGGAATGATCTGGAGCAAGCAGTTCTACTATTACGACATCCCGCAGTGGCTGGACGGCGACCCCAATCAGCCGCCGCCACCGGAGAGCCGCAAGCACGGCCGCAACGGGGAATGGCAGCATCTCAACAACGCCGACATCATCTCGATGCCGGACAAATGGGAATACCCGTGGTACGCCGCCTGGGATCTGGCCTTCCATACCGTGCCGCTGGCCTATGTCGATCCCGAGTTCGCGAAAAGCCAGCTGCTGCTGCTGACGCGCGAGTGGTACATGCACCCGAACGGCCAGCTGCCCGCCTACGAATGGGCATTCGGCGACGTCAATCCGCCGGTGCACGCCTGGGCCACGTGGCGCGTCTACAAGATCGACCAGAAGCGTCGCGGTCACGCCGACCGCGCCTTCCTCGAGCGCGTGTTTCACAAGCTGCTGCTGAACTTCACCTGGTGGGTCAACCGCAAGGACGCCGAAGGACACAACATTTTTCAGGGCGGTTTTCTCGGACTCGACAACATCGGCGTATTCGATCGCAGCGCGCCGCTGCCCACCGGCGGCAGCATCAACCAGGCCGACGGCACCGCCTGGATGGCGATGTACGCGCTGAACCTGATGCGCATCGCACTCGAACTGGCGCAGGAAAATTCCGTTTACGAGGACCTCGCAACCAAGTTCTTCGAGCACTTCCTGCATATCGCCGAGGCCATGAACAACTTCGGCGACAAGGGCGTGGGTCTCTGGGACGAGGAAGACCAGTTCTTCTACGACGTGCTCAAAGTTCCCGATGGCCAGGCGCTGCCTCTGAAAGTGCGCTCGATGGTCGGGCTGATCCCGCTGTTCGCGGTCGAGGTGCTGGAGCCCGAATTGCTGAAGCGGCTGCCGGATTTTTCGCGGCGGCTGGAGTGGTTCCTCAAGTACCGTCCGGATCTCAGAGCGCTGGTCTCGCACTGGGAAAAGCCGGGCGTCGGCGAGCGGCGACTGCTGGGTTTACTTCGTGGTCATCGCATGAAAGCGGTGTTGCGCAAGATGCTGGACGAAACCGAGTTCCTGTCCGACTACGGCATCCGCGCGCTGTCCAGGAAGCACGAGGCGCAACCCTTCGTCTTCGAGTGGGGCGGACAGCGTTTCGGCGTGGACTACGAGCCTGCGGAGTCGAAGTCAGGCTTGTTCGGCGGTAACTCCAACTGGCGGGGTCCGATCTGGATGCCGCTTAACTACCTGTTGATCGAATCGATCGAGCGCTTCCACTATTACTACGGCGATGAATTCAAGATCGAATGCCCGACCGGCTCCGGCCGCATGCTCACGCTCGACCAGGTCGCCGAAGAACTGGCGCGAAGGCTGGGACGCATTTTTGCCAAGGACGCGCAGGGTCATCGGCCCGTCTACGGCCAGTATCCACAGCTGCAAGCCGATCCGCTGTTCGCCGAGCACGTGCCGTTCTACGAATACTTCGACGGCGACAGCGGTCGCGGTGTCGGCGCCAATCACCAGACCGGCTGGACCGGGCTGATCGCACGGCTGATCCACCGCTATCCGTCGACATGATCGAGGCTGCTCATGAACGCTGACTCCACAACACCACTGTTTGAGTTTTCCGGCCGCAACGTCCTCGTCACCGGCGCGGTCGGCAATCTCGGCATGGCCTGCGCCGAGCTTTATCACCGATACGGCGCACGGCTGGCACTGATCGATCGCAGCGCGGACCGGCTGACGCAGCACTACGGCGCCTGGACGCCGAGGCCCCCGTTGCTGCCGGGGGTCGATCTCGGCGAGCCGGCGTCGGTGGCCGGGTGCGTGCAGTCGCTACGCGCGCAGTACGGCGCGGCACAAGTGCTGGTGCACACGGTTGGCGCATTCCGTGGCGGCAAGGCTAGCCATGAGGCGGCCGGCGACGATTGGGAGTTTCTGCACAAGGTCAACGTCGGCACCGCGCAAAATCTGGTGCGCGGTTTCGTGCCCAGCATGATCGAACAGGGCTACGGCCGCATCGTCGTCGTCGGCGCTCGCGCTGCCTTGCAAGCAGCGGGTGGCTACGCCGCCTCGAAGGCGGCGCTGCTGCGCCTGATGTAGGCTCTGGCCGAAGAGTTGAAAGGCCAGGGCATCACGGTCAATGCGGTGCTGCCGGGCACGATCGACTCACCGCAGAATCGCGCTGCGATGCCGGAGGCGGATTTCTCGACCTGGGCGCAGCCAGCGGCCATCGCCTACGCCATCGCCTGCCTGACCACCGAAGCAGCAGGCGTCATCAACGGCGTCGCCTTGCCGGTTTATGGACGCGGTTAGCGCGGCGATTCGGTCGGCCCACGTAGCGTTCCGTCAACCCGCCAGTGCACCATGAGCGCATGTCCGAAACGGCTGCCACGCTCCTGCTGATTCTTCTCGGCGGATATTTCACGCTGGGATTGCTGTTTGCGATTCCTTTCGTCTGTGTTGGCCTCGCCCGCATCGATGCCGCTGCCGCTGCCGGAAGCATCGGCTTCCGTTTGTTGATCCTGCCCGGCGTCATGTTGTTCTGGCCCTTGCTCGCCGGCCGCTGGCTGCGCGGCGTGCGCATGCCGCCGGACGAGTGCAGCGCGCACCTGCGCGCGGCACGAAAGGATGCATCGTGATCCGTTCGTTGCGCCGCGCGCAGCGCTGGATCGCCACGGGTTTGGCGATCGCACTGCCCCTCGCGTACGCCTCGATCCTGCTGCGGCGGCCCGCCGCGGTGCCGACACCGTTGACCGCCGGCCTCGATCTGCCAATCGTCGCTGCGACGCCAGGACTTCACGCGCGGCTCGATCCGCGTGCCGATGGCGGCTGGACCGTAGCCTTGGCAATGCCCGAGGCCGCGCCCGATCTGCTGGCCTACTGGTCGATGGAAAAACCGACATCGCCGAGCGGTGACGCGATACTGCTCGGACCGCTCCCACCGCAGGCGCGAAGCTACGCTTTGCCCGGCAAGGACGCGGCCGGCTATCTGCTCATCTACAGCGTCGCTTATCGCGCGACGCAGGCCGTGATCCCTGTCGCGTCGCTGGAGCGCAGTCGATGAGCACGCACTACGTGCCCGTGCAATGGAACCGGCAGAAATGGCTTTACGATCTCAGTCTCTGGGCCGGCATACTCGCGTTTCTGGCCGTGTTCCTCGGCGCCGGCTTCGCGCTGAACCCGGCGGCCGATGAAACCACGCTGCTGATCCGCGCTTCCGGAATAACGGCGCTCGTGCTGCTGCACCTCGCGCTGTGCATCGGCCCGCTGGCGCGGCTGGATGCGCGCTTCCTGCCGCTGCTCTACAACCGACGGCATCTCGGCGTCAGCACGTTTCTGCTGGCCTTGAGCCATGCCGCGCTGGTGATTTTCCAGTACCACCTCGGCGGTGATCGCAATGCACTGCTGAGCGTGCTCAGCAGCAACACGCATATCGATACGATCAGCCGCTTTCCGTTCGAGTTGTTCGGTGTGGCCGCGCTGATGATCTTGTTCGCGATGGCGGCCACCAGCCACGATTTCTGGTTGAAGAACCTGACGCCACCGATCTGGAAGGCACTGCACATGAGCGTCTATCTTGCCTACGCCCTGCTTGTGCTGCACCTCGGCTTGGGCGTCTTGCAGCAGGAGCAGTCGCCGCTGCTCGCGGGGCTGCTCGGTCTCGGAATGGCGACCGTGCTTGGCTTGCAACTGTGGAGCGGCTGGCATGCGCGGACACTCGATCGCGAGGTGCCAGCGAATGCCGCGGGCTATGTCGAGCTCGGCAGGGGCGACGCGATCCCCGATGGCCGCGCGATCATCGCCACCGTCGCCGGCGAACGCATCGCGGTGTTTCGCGACGGACAGCGCATCTGCGCGTTGTCGAGCGTCTGCCGCCATCAGAACGGTCCGCTCGGCGAAGGCCGCGTCGTCAAAGGTCTGGTGACCTGTCCCTGGCACGGCTACCAGTACCGGCTCGAAGACGGTCAATCGCCGCCGCCGTTCACCGAGCGTGTGCCGACCTTTCGCGTCAAGCTGGTCGCCGGGCAGATATGGGTCGATCCAAGGCCAAACGCGCCGGGGACGTACACCGAGCCGGCGACGATCGTCAACGACCCGCCATGAGCGACTACTACATCGGCTGGCAGAATACGGCGCCACCGGCACTGGCGCGATGGCTGCATCGCTGCGTCGCGCTGCTGTTGATCGGCGCCTGCTTCCTCGCCGGGTTCATGATCGCGCAGTTCCAGCCGTTTGCTGCGGCCCACTTCGAATTCAGCCAGCCGCGCGAGTTCACCGGCATCGTGCTGGAGCAACCGTTCCCGCGCCTGCTGGTCGAGCGGCCGCCGACGGAATCGGCCGGCCGCCGGCCCGGCTATTCACAGTACTGGCTGACCGCGCCCGGCAAGTTCGGCGCGCAGGCGCTGGTCGCCGGCTACGACCGCCAGCTGGTGAAGCTGCGTGGTGAGCTGGTCTACCGCGACGACCAGGTCATGGTGAAGCTGCGTCCCGGCACGCTGGAGCGCCTGCCCGAGGAACCGCCGGCACACGTATTGCGCGAAGACCTGATGCAGCCCGGCGAAAATCTCGGGCCGGCGCAGCTGGTCGGCGAGATCGTCGACGGCCAGTGCTTTCTCGGCATCATGAAGCCGGGACGCGGCGCCACGCATCGTGCCTGCGCCATCCGCTGCCTCTCCGGGGGCGTGCCGCCGCTGCTCTGGGCGCGCTCCGCAAATGGCGAAGCGGACTACTACCTTGTCGTCGGCGTCGACGGCCGCGCCATCAACCATGAGCTATTGCCCTGGGCGGCCGATCGCATCGTCGTGAGTGGCGAAGTGCACCGCTACGCAGGCTTCAAGGTCATCCGTACATCAGCGCGCGACATTCGACTGGCCGACGCCATCGTCGCCGTGCGCCGCTAAAAATAGTTTGGGCAGCTGTCGATTTCGCGGTTCCTCGTTCGACGCATCAATAGAGGCCGGATTCATCCGGTCGAGACCACCGAGAAGAGGACACGTCATGCAAATACAGCCCTATCTGTTTTTCGACGGCCGCTGCGAAGAGGCCATCGAGTTCTATCGCAGTGCGCTCGGCGCCGAAGTAACGATGCTCATGCGTTTCAAGGACAGCCCCGAGCCTCATGCGCCCGGCATGGTGCCGCCGGGCGCGGAGAACAAGGTCATGCACGCCAGTTTCCGCATCGGCGATTCCACCGTCATGGCATCGGATGGACGCTGCCAGCAACGGCCCAGCTTCCAGGGCTTTTCCTTGTCGCTCAACGTTCCCGACGTGGCCGCCGCCGAGCGCTTGTTCGCCACGCTGGCCGACGGTGGCCAGGTCCAGCAAGCCCTGACCAAGACGTTTTTCTCCGAGCGCTTCGGCATGGTCGGCGATCGTTTCGGCGTGTCCTGGATGGTCATCGTCGCGCCCTGAGCAATCCGCACTCCAGTCGCAACCCCCTTCGGAGCAAGTCATGCTGAAAATCATCGCACTGGTTGTCGCTGTATTGCTGGTGGGCATTGTGGCGCTTGCCGCACTCAAGCCGGATTCGTTCCGCGTCAAGCGCGCAATCACGATCAAGGCAGCGCCGGAGACGATCTTCCCGCTCATCGACGATCTGCATCGGTGGACCGCCTGGTCACCGTACGAGAAAAAAGATCCGGCGATGAAACGGATTTTCAGCGGCGCCGCCAGCGGCAGGGGCGCTGCGTACGCCTGGGACGGAAACAACAATGTCGGCGAAGGTCGAATGGAGATCACCGAGTCCTCTCCACTTACGAGGATCGCGATCAAGCTCGATTTCATTCGTCCGTTCGAAGGGCACAACATTGCGACGTTCACGCTCACCCCGAACGAGGACGGTACCGAAGTAATCTGGGCCATGGACGGCCCCACGCCGTTCATTTCCAAGCTGATGCAGGTGTTTTTCAACATGGACAAAATGATCGGCACGGATTTCGAAGCGGGTCTTGCTGATCTAAAGAACATCGCGGAAAAACAGACGCAGATTCGGTGATATCAGCGCCGCTCATCGTGCGGCTCACACTGGCGAGGAATTCCCATGAATTACGTTGACGGCTTTGTAGTCCCGGTACAGACGAAGCAACTCGCGGCGTATCGCCGCATGGCGCAGACGGCGGGCAAAGTCTGGCGCGAGCACGGCGCCATCGATTACCGCGAATGCGTGGCCGATGACGTCAAGCCCGGCAAGCTCACGTCGTTTCCGCAGAGCGTCAAGCTCAAGGTCGACGAAACCGTGGTGTTCTCGTGGATCGTCTACAAGTCGCGCGCGCATCGCGACCGCGTCAACGCCAAGGTCATGAAAGACCCGCGCCTCACTGCGATGATGAATTCGAAAGCCCTGCCCTTTGACCCGCGGCGCATGTTCTTCGGCGGCTTCAAGGTGATCGTCGAACTGCGCGATTCGAAAGAGAAATGAATCGCGCGACTGAAACATCCGGAAAAACCGTCTTGCAACAAACAAAGGTCAGCCGATGCCTCTCAAACTCTACATGCATCCCCTCTCTTCCTTCTGCCAGAAGGTGCTCGTGGCGCTGTACGAAAACGCGACGCCATTCGAACCCGAGCTCGTCGACCTCGGCAACGAGATTTCGCGCGCGGACTTTCTCAAGGTCTGGCCGGTCGGCCAATTCCCCGTGCTGCGCGATGGGGATCGGGTCATCCCCGAGTCGAGCATCATCATCGAGTACCTGGCACAACACTATCCGGGAAAGATTCCCCTGATCCCGGACGACGCCGATCGCGCACGGGAAACCCGTCAGGAGGATCGTTTCTACGACCTGCGCGTGCAGGTACCGATGCAAAAGATCGTCGGGGACCGGATGCGTCCCGATGGACAAAAAGACCCGTTCGGCGTGCAACAGGCCAGGGCTCAGTTGCAAACCGCCTACAGCCTCATCGACCGGACCATGAGCACAAGGCTCTGGGCCACGGGCGATCAATTCACCATGGCCGATTGTGCCGCGGCACCGGCACTGTTCTACGCGAACTGGGCGCTGCCATTGAGCGGGAATCTCCGGCACGCCAGGGCGTATCACGATCGCCTCATGCTGAAACCTTCGTATGTCAGGGCAATCGAGGAAGCTCGACCCTACTTCGCCTTGTTCCCGCAAGCCGCCGCCGAAACGGCGTGACCGGATTTGTGCGGCACATAAAACGACAGGAGACACACGCATGCGCTTCATGATTCTGGTCAAAGCCAACAAGGACTCGGAAGCCGGGGTCATGCCGGACGAGAAACTTCTCACCGCGATGGGCGCGTTCAACGAAGCGCTGGTGAAGGCGGGCGTGATGCTTGCGGGCGAAGGATTGCACCCGAGCGCCAAGGGCGCGCGCGTCCGTTTCCAGGGTGCGAAGCGCACCGTCATCGACGGGCCTTTCACTGAAACCAAAGAACTGATCGCCGGCTTCTGGCTGTGGCAGGTGAAGTCGAAGGAAGAGGCGATCGAGTGGGTCAAGCGCAGCCCCAATCCTATGATCGGGAAGAGCGAGATCGAGATTCGCCAGGTGTTCTCGGCCGAAGACTTCGGCGGCGAATTCACGCCGGCGCTGCGCGAGCAGGAAGAGCGTCTGCGCGCGCAGATCGCGTCGAAGTCGTAATCGGATTGCGCTTCAAGCTTGCGGCGAAGAATCGATGATGGTGTGATCGGAGGCCATGACGGCTACCCACATCCATCGCGCAATCGACGCGGTCTGGCGCATCGAATCGGCGCGGCTCATCGCCGGCCTTGCGCGGATCGTGCGCGATGTCGGTCTGGCGGAGGAGCTGGCGCAGGATGCGCTGGTCGCCGCACTCGAACAGTGGCCGGCGTCGGGTGTTCCGGACAATCCCGGCGCCTGGCTCATGGCTGCCGCGAAGCATCGCGCAATCGACCAGCTGCGCCGACGCATTCTTCACGAACGCAAGGAAGACGCGCTCACCTACGAAATCGGGATGCAGATCGAGATGGCCCGACCGGATCTAGACGCCGAGATCGACGATCACGTCGGCGATGACCTGCTGCGTCTCATATTCACGGCCTGTCATCCACTGCTCTCGACCGAGGCGCGCATCGCGCTGACCCTGCGCCTGCTCGGCGGCCTCACGACCGACGAGATCGCCCGCGCCTTCCTGGTCCCCGAGCCGACCATCGCCCAGCGCATTGTCCGCGCCAAGCGCACGCTCGCCGAAGCGCAGGTGCCGTTCGCGGTGCCGCGCGGCGCCGATCTGGTGACGCGCCTGTCGTCGGTGCTCGAAGTCATTTACCTGATCTTCAACGAAGGCTATACCGCGACCGCCGGCGACGACTGGATGCGGCCGGCGCTCTGCGAGGAAGCGCTGCGGCTGGGTCGCATCGTCGCCGGGCTTGCGCCGGAGGAACCGGAAGTGCACGGCCTTGTCGCGTTGATGGAGATCCAGGCTTCGCGCGCCGCCGCGCGGGTCGCGGCCAATGGCGATCCGGTGCTCTTGCTCGACCAGAATCGCGCGCGCTGGGATCAGCTTCTCATCGGTCGCGGCCTCGCAGCACTCGCACGTGCGGACGCATCGGGCGGCGCGCTCGGTCCCTACTCGCTGCAGGCGGCCATCGCTGCCTGCCACGCAAGGGCGAGAACGGCCGAGGCAACGGACTGGGTGCGTATCGCGACGCTTTACGCGGCGCTGGTGCAACGTCTGCCGTCACCGATCGTCGAATTGAATCGCGCCGTTGCGCTGGCAATGGCCTTCGGCCCTGCCGCAGGTCTCGAACTTGTCGACACCTTGAGTTCGGAGCCCGCGCTCGCCAACTACCATCTGTTGCCAAGCGTGCGCGGCGATCTGCTCTCGAAGCTCGGCCGCGTCGACGAGGCCCGTGTCGAATTCGAGCGCGCGGCCTCGCTGACGCGCAATGCGCGAGAACGCACCCTGCTGCTTGAGCGTGCGCAAACGGCACGGGTTCGACTATAAAGATTGCAGTCACGAATGGAGAAAGCCATGTCGTACCTGTTGCTGGTCGTGGAACGTGCGGACAGCCGGAAGGACCGACCGCCTGAGGACCGGCGCCGCGCCCGCGAGCAGATGATGCGTTTCGGCGAAAGTCTCAAGGCCCAGGGCGTCCTCAAGGCCAGCGAATCGCTCCGATCCGTTTCCGAAGGCGTGCGGATCGAGGCACACGGCGGCAAGCGCACCGTCGTCGACGGCCCGTTTGCGGAGGCCAAGGAAATCGTCGGAGGGTTTTTCCTGCTGGACTGCACGAGCAAGGAACAGGCGATCGCGATTGCCTCCACCTGCCCCGCCATCGAGTGGGCTGCGGTCGAGGTGCGCGAGGTGGGTCCCTGCGACGACGACTGAGCCTTGCAAAAAACGCCCGCGATCGTTCTGCGTGCATGAAACCCGGGAGATCGTCATGAGTCGAAATATTTCCAACCCTGGTCAACTTCGAGCGGCTCGTGACGCCTGCGCGGGAGCGCAATCAGGCGCGGCGCTTGCTGGTAAACGTTTGCTGATAAACGATGACAGAAGTGTTTCCGTGTTTGCGCAGAGTCTGTTCCTGGAGTGGCGCCATGATCGCGAAACAAATAGCGGCTCGGCGATGTGGCCTGATATCGGTCGCCGTGCTTGCAGCTGTTCTACTGCCGGCGCAGGCGCACCCCGTCACCAAGCCGGTGCCGACGCCGGTCACGCCGAGTCTTGAACAGCGCGTCGATCGCAGTATCCGCAACATCCGCAGTACCCATGCCGCGTCGAATTCGGAAACGTCGGCAGGACGAGCCGGGGTGGGCTCGGTTACGCTCGTGAATTCGGTTGCCGTCAAACCGCTAGGCGAGGCCTCGGTGCAGGCACCGGAAATCCCGAAAATCGGAGTGGAATTCAGCGATCCGGTGCCGCTGCAATTGCGTCTCGGGCCTTGGCGCACCGATCGTGTACGCGCGCTCGGTCTCGCGGCCACGATTCCATTGGGCGAGCGGTGAAGACCTGGCCCGTCGAGCGCCGCGCGACAGCTCGTCACGCCGCAATGAGGTGTCCGCTGGGTTTGAGGCCGTCTCTCGCCGGCTCAATACTCACCGGTGGAGCGCGTCCCGTCCATCGTTGCCTCGCGCCGTCACGATGGCGTCTCGCCGTTCCCGCCAGCGGCCAGCGTCATCGGTATCTGGCGACGAGCGGCCTCGGCGAATGCGATGCCGTGGCGGTTCAGCAGTTTGTAGAAATCGCTACGGTTGCGACCGGCGAGCCGGGCCGCCTGGCTGATGTTGCCGCCGGCAAGATCGAGCAGCCGATACAGGTAAGCACGGGTGAACTCCGCGCGCGCCTCGTCGAACGAGGGCATGTTGCTCGCCGTGTCGCCGAGGCATTTTCGCACCAGCGCGGCGCCGACCACGCGGCCGGGCGCGAGCGCAACACTTTGCTCGACGACATTGAATAATTGCCGGACATTGCCGGGCCAGGCGGCCGTCACGAGCAGGTTCATTGCCTCCGGTGAAATGACCCGGCGCGCGCCGCCACTACCTGCAAGATGCGCGAGTCGATGCAAGACCAGCAGTGGAATGTCCTCGCGCCGCGCGTCCAACGAGGGCAGGCAGAGCCGCACGACGTTTAGACGATAAAACAGATCGTCGCGAAAGCTGCCGTTCTGGATGCGCGCTTCGAGATCGCAGCGCGTCGACGAAATCACGCGGACGTCGATCGGAATCGCGCGGCTTTCGCCAACCGGGCGAATCGCCTTCTCCTGCAGCACGCGCAGCAGCTTCGCCTGCAGGGCCGGCGGCAGGTCGCCGATCTCGTCGAGGAAAATCGTGCCGCCCTCGGCCGCGCGGAACAGCCCGGGCCGATCGGCCTGCACTCCGGCGACCGCGCTGCCGCGATGACCGAACAATTCCGATTCGAGCTGATCCTCGGACACGGCCGTGCAGTTGATTGCGACGAAGGGTCGCTGTTCGCGTAGCGATGCGCGATGAATCGCGCGCGCCAGCAGTTCCTTGCCGGTGCCGCCGGCGCCGGTAATGAGCACGGCGGCATCGCAGCGCGCCACGCGCCCGGCATCGTCGAGCATGCTGTTCATCGCCGGGCTGCGGGTGAACAGATCGGTGGCCCAGCTGCGCGTCGTGGGCACGGCAGCGGGCCGGTCGAGATGGTGATGCAGGCATTCCAGGAGCTGGTCGCGATCGATCGGCTTGGTCAGGAAATCGACTGCGCCGGCCTGCATCGCCCTTACGGTTTCGGGGATGTCGCCGTGCGCCGAGAGAATCACGCCGCGCAGTCCCGGCTGCAGGTCCTGCATGCGGCCGAGCAGCTCGATGCCATCCATGCCGGGCATGCGCAGATCGGCAAGCACAAGTTGCGGGCGCACACAGCGCAGCTGGCGCAACGCCTCGTCGGCGGACTCGGTCGCGATGACGCTGTAGCCCTCGGTTTCGAGTCGGATGGTCAGTACACGCAGCAGTTTGGCATCGTCGTCGACGAGCAGAATCTGGGCCGGGCTCATGGTTGTTTCCGGTACAGCGTGCGTTCGATCTCGACCATTTTCGCGAGCCTTTGCCGCAGCAGCGTCTGTTCGTCGCTGCAGGCGTCGGCGGTCTTCAGCTCGGCGAGCCGCAGCCGGGCGATGCCGGCGACATCGGCTTGCGGCTCGTGCGCGAGAAGATTTTGCAACCGGCGCCGAGCAGCCGCCGGATCGTAGCCGCTGTGATCGGGCAGGCTCTGCATCAGCGCAATGCGCAGCTCGTTGTCTTGGCTACCGTCGCTGTTGCGCGTTGCGCGCCAGAGCGCTTCGCGGCGCTCGGGTCTGGCGTTCAATGCTCCGGCAAAAAATTCGAGATGTCCCGGGTCGGCGTGACGCGCCGGAACCGCGGCGCAGCCGCCGAGCAGGCTAAGCGTCAGCAGGACAAGGCCAGGCCATGCGAAAGCGCGCGCCCGGCCCGGCGTCGTCGACCGAGACGGTGCCGCCGTGTGCGCGCACAGTTTCACGGACGATCGCGAGCCCGATTCCGGTGCCGCGGATTCCCTGTTCCTCGCGCTCAGTGCCGCGCACGAACGGCTCGAAAATACTGTCCTTCTCTGCGTCGAGCACACCACGCCCGTGATCGCGAACCGCGACCACGAACCGGCCATCGACGACAGCGACACTAATCTGGATGACGCTGTATCTCGGTGAATGCTTGATGGCATTGGTAATCAGGTTGTCGAGTGCGACACGTAACTGCGAACGCAAACCGAACAAACGATCGTTCTTCACCTCGAGTTCCACTTCCACTTCTCGCTTTGCCAGCGGCAGCCGGTGCACGGCGAGCACTTCGTCGATCAACATATGGACATCGAACCAGGCTTTTTGCGCCTGTTGCCGCTCGGCCCGCCATTCAGCATAGGCCAACAGGTTGTCGATGAGGCTTTCCAGCTCTCCGGTCGACTCGGAAAGAATGTTAGCGACTTCCATCTGCCGGTGGGTTAGTTCGCCAAGCGCACCTTCGCGGAGCAGTTCGGCGCCTTCGCGCAGGCTGGCGAGCGGCGTTTTCAGCTCATGCGAGACCTGCTGCAAGAAACGATCCTTGTCCTCCTCGAGCTCGACCAGGCGTCGCCGCAGCCAGTCGATCTGCTCGCCGAGGCGGCGCATTTCGCGCGGGAATTTGACGATGACTGCCGGCTCGTAGCGGCCGTGCCCGAGCGCAGCGATCGCGCGGAACATCTGCTTGACCGGCCGCGTCACCGTCGTCGAGAAGCCCCAGGCGAGCAATGCGCCAAGCGGAATCAGGGTCAGCGCCAGAATGGTCATTTCGGCGCGCGCCCGTCGCGTCGCCGCGCGCAATGCCCGCACCTGCTTGTCGACTTGCTCGTTGCTCGCCGCGATCATCGTGTCCGCTTCCGGCAACAGCGCGTGGATCCGGCTCGCAGCGTCAATCACGGAATCGCCGCCGACTTTCCAGGCCTCGTCGGCGCTTTTCAGGCCAGCGTCGATACGGGCCACGATCATCGTCACCGGTGCATCGAGCGAACGCGCCTGGAGGCTTTGCAGCGTCAGTGTGGTGTCGCGCCAGCGCCGCTCGATCAGCTCCAGCAGGCTCGGATCGCGCAGCACCGCGTATTGCCGCGCGCCGCGCTCGAGATTGCCAAGCTCATCGCGCAGCTGCATGCCGAGCTGCGAGACCGAGACGCCCTTGTCGAGCAGCGCTTCCGTTTGATGACTCAGCCGTTGCAGCGCCAGTTCCGCGAACAGCAGCGCACCGAACAGTGGCAGCGCCGCGAGCAGACTACCGGCGGCGACCAGACCGGTCATGGTCTTCGGTAGAGAGATACGCATGGGCCCCGGCGGCTCGCGTTGAATCGAACTCAAGTCTAGCGACTGCAGAACACGCCGATACGTTCGGTCGAAGCGCCCGCGACGTTTTAGTTTACGTTGACGCCGTCGTCACACAGCAACGCGCGGCATCCAAGCGCAATCCTACCGGCTGCAACGGGCTTCCGCTTTGCGCGGTAGCGGACACTGTCGCCAGACGGCGACAGTCAAATTTGCACGAAGTGCAGGATTTTCCTTCCACGCCTCGGCAGCCTGTCGCCGTCTGGCGACACTTTTCCCTTCGGCGAATCTGCGGAATCGCTTGCCACGATTGGTTTTAACGCAAAAACGCCTGGAATCGACAGCACGTCGACTCCTGGCATGGCGATTGCCCTGCCGCCGTTCAAGGCCGCGCCGAATGCGGATGCCGTCAACCGGATGTCCGACGCAACGGCCTTCAGGCAGCGAACTGGATTTTCGACTTTCAGTCATTGGAGACGACGGTATGGATGCTTCCTCGAATCTGGTCTCGACATTCCAATCGCGCCTGATTGTGCCGGTGCTACTCGCTGGGGGCTCCGGCACCAGACTCTGGCCGCTGTCGCGCGAACAGCATCCGAAGCAGTTCCTCGCGCTGATCGGCGAGCACAGCTCGCTCCAGGACACTGCGTTGCGCGCGGCTGGGATCGAACACGCGGTGCGTCCGGTCATCGTCGGCGCTGAGGCGCATCGCTTCCTGATCCAGGAACAGATGCAACAGGCCGGGATCCGCGACGCGGCGATCATCCTCGAACCGGAAGCCCGCAACACGGCACCGGCGGCCTCGGCTGTCGCGCATTACGTCGCCGAGGAATACGGCGCCGATGCCCTCGTGTTCCTGATGGCGGCCGATCACGCCATTCCGGATCAGGCCGCGTTCTTGCGCGCGGTGTCGCTAGCCGCCGACGCCGCAGCACAGGGCAGTATCGTGACTTTCGGCATCACGCCGACCAAGGCCGAAACCGGCTACGGCTACATCAAGTGTGGTGCGCCGCTCGGCAATACCGGCGCGTTCGTGGTCGATCGTTTCATCGAGAAGCCTGCCGCCGAGGCAGCGCAGACGATGCTCGACGCGGGCGGTTATTTCTGGAACGGCGGCATGTTCATGTTCCGCGCCGGATTGTTCCTGAGCGAGCTGCGTCGGCTCGAACCGGACACCTTCCTTCGCTCCCAGGAAGCGCTGAATCGCGCCCGGCGCGACAGTCACTGCATCGCGCTCGAAGCCAAAGCCTTCCGCGGCTGCCGCAGCGAATCGATCGACTACGCGATCATGGAAAAGACCAACTGCGCGGCGCTGGTACCGCTCGACGCCGGTTGGGACGATGTCGGCTCCTGGAGCTATCTCGACCGCCTGCCGGCCGACGACGATCGCGGCAACCGCGTGCGCGGCGATGTCCTGCTCGAAGACGCCAGCGGCAATCTTGTGCACTCCAGCGGGCGTCTGGTGGCGATGGTCGGCGTGGCCGATCACATCGTCGTCGAGACCGGGGATGCAGTGCTCGTCGCGCACAAGGATCGCGCGCAGGACGTCAAGCGGATCGTGAAGAAGCTCAAGAAGGAACAGCGCAGCGAGGCCATCGCGCATCGTCGCGTCTATCGGCCCTGGGGCTTCTACGAAAGCATTGCGCTCGGCGGCCGCTTCCAGGTCAAGCGCATCTGCGTCAAACCAGGCCATCAGCTCAGCTTGCAAATGCATTTCCACCGCGCCGAACACTGGGTCGTGGTCTGCGGCACCGCGCGCGTTACCTGCGGCGACAAGAGTTTCATTCTCAGCGAGGACCAGTCGACCTACATCCCGCTCGGCAACGTCCACCGCCTGGAGAACCCGGGAAAAGTGCATCTCGAACTGATCGAGGTCCAGACCGGCTCCTACCTCGGCGAAGACGACATCGTGCGCATGAGCGACGTTTACGGCCGCATCGAGCACGTCGACGCCGAAAAGGTCGCGGCCGGTTCGTGAGCGCCTGCACCTCGACATGAGTCCCCCCTTCAAGTCTCCACCCGTCATCCCGCCTCCAGCACTCCGCTACACGAACTTTGAGAGACCATCACATGCAAGTCAGTATCTTTGGAATGGGTTACGTCGGCGCGGTCTGTGCCGCCTGTCTCTCCGACCGCGGGCACCACGTCATCGGCGTCGATATCTCGCAGGACAAGGTCGATCTGATCAACTCCGGCAAGTCGCCGATCGTCGAACCGGGCCTCGGCGAACTGCTCGCCAACGGCATCCGCAGTGGCCGCCTGCGCGCGACCACTGATACCGCCGAAGCGATCGAGAAATCGCAGCTCTCGATGATCTGCGTCGGTACGCCGAGCAAGAAAAGCGGCGATCTCGACCTGACCTACATCGAGGCCGTCTGCCGCGAGATCGGCGCGGTGCTGAAGACCAAGCGCGAGCGCCACACCGTCGTAGTCCGCAGTACGGTCCTGCCGGGCACCGTGCAGAGCGTGGTCGTGCCGATTCTGGAAGCGGCCTCGGGCAAGCGCGCCGGGATCGACTTCGGAGTGGCGGTGAACCCGGAATTCCTCCGCGAGAGCACCGCGATCAAGGACTACAACGAGCCGCCGATGACCGTCATCGGCGAATGGGATGCGGCCTCGGGCAACCTGCTGGCGCTCCTTTACGCGGAGCTGGATGCGCCGATCATCCGCAAACCGATCGAAGTCGCCGAGATGGTCAAGTATTCGTGCAACGTCTGGCACGCGACGAAGGTCGCATTCGCCAACGAAATCGGCAATATCGCCAAAGCCCTCGGCGTTGACGGCCGCCAGGTCATGGACGTGGTCTGCCAGGACACCAAGCTGAACCTGTCGAATTACTACATGCGCCCGGGCTTCGCGTTCGGCGGCTCCTGTCTGCCTAAGGACGTGCGTGCGCTGACCTATCGCGCGACCCAGCTCGACGCGCGCATTCCGCTGATCAGCTCGCTGCTGACGAGCAACCAGGCACAGGTACGCAAGGCATTCGATCTCGTCGAATCCTTCGGCGAACGCCGCGTCGGCATGCTGGGCTTGAGCTTCAAGGCCAAGACCGACGACCTCCGCGAGAGCCCGTTGGTCGAGCTCGCCGAAATGCTGATCGGCAAGGGATACGAATTGAGCATCTACGACCAGAACATCGAATATGCGCGCGTGCACGGCGCCAACCGGATCTACATCAACGAGAAGATCCCGCACATCTCCTCGCTGCTGAAGGCGGACATGCATGAGGTCATCGACGCCTCCGACGTGCTCGTGCTCGGCCTGCGCGACAAGGATTTCGAAAAGGCGCTGAACGGCAGCCGCAACGGGCGCAAGGTTGTCGACCTCGTCGGCTTCATGCCGCACGTCTCCAACCCGGAGACGCAAGGCATCTGCTGGTAGGCCACGGCATGCGCGTGCGCAACACGGTCGACACCCGCTTTTACGATAACGCTGCGCTCGGCAGCGGCCCGGCCAGTGTCTACGGCGACATCAAGGACTTGACCGGCACCCGGGAAGTCGTCGATATCCTGGCGCCGCAGCGCAGTGCCGTCGTGGTCGAGCCGGCCACCGTCGTCGGCAACGTGCGCGAATAGGCGCCGGCGATGGTCTTCTCGTCCAACGTCTTCCTGTTCCTGTTTCTGCCGCTGTTCCTGGCGGTGTACTACCTGACGCCGGACCGCGACCGTTTGCGCAACTACGTTGTGCTGATCGGCAGCTACCTGTTCTACGCCTGGTGGCGCATCGACTTCCTGTTCCTGTTTGCAGCGGTGACGATCTGGAATTATTTCGTCGGCATGGCGATCGCGCGGCACAAGGGCACTGCGCGTGCGAAACATTGGTTGATCGCAGGTGTGGCGCTGGACCTCGCCACCCTCGCCTATTTCAAATACGCGAATTTCGGCGTCGCCAGCTTCAACGGCATGCTCGGGGGCATCGGCATGGAGCCGCTGGTGTTCGCGCATGTGATCCTGCCGATCGGTATTTCGTTCTACATCTTCGAGTCGATCAGCTATATCGCCGATGTCTACCGCGGCGACACACAGGCAACGCGCCACCCGGTCGATTTCGCAACCTTCATCGCGCTGTTTCCGCACCTGATCGCCGGCCCGGTGTTCCGCTACAAGGACCTCGCCGGGCAGTTCGAAAAGCGCGAGCACAGCCTCGCGAAATTCGGCGAGGGCGCACAGCGCTTCATGCAGGGCTTCGTCAAGAAAGTGTTCATCGCGGACTCGATCGCGCCAATGGTCAGTCAGGCGTTTTCGCTGGCGCACCCGACCACCTCCGACGCCTGGCTCGGCGCCATGGCCTACACGGCGCAGCTCTACTTCGACTTCAGCGGCTACAGCGACATGGCCATCGGCCTCGGCCTGATGATGGGCTTCCGCTTCGTCGAGAACTTCAACCAGCCCTACGTCAGCCAGAGCATCACCGAATTCTGGCGGCGCTGGCATATGAGCCTGTCGGCGTGGCTGCGCGACTATCTCTACATCGCGCTCGGCGGCAATCGCGGCGGCACGCTCAGGACCTATCGCAACCTGTTCCTGACCATGCTGCTCGGCGGCCTCTGGCACGGCGCGAACTGGACTTTCGTGATCTGGGGCGCCTGGCACGGCGCGATCCTCTGCGTGGAGCGCGTGCTCGGAGTCAAACCCAAGGCAACGGGTTTCCATCCGCTGCGCTGGGCACTGACCTTCGGGTTCGTCGTGCTGGGCTGGGTCATGTTCCGTGCCGAAAACGTTCCCGCCGCCATGAAGCTCTACGCCGCAATGTTCCGCTTCGACGGCGCCGGCCTGTCGGACGTCTACGCCAGTGCCATCACTTCGCTGCAACTGGTGACGCTGCTGCTCGCCGTCGTGCTCGCAGCCACCACAGGCGCGATGGCGCTGCGCAGCGATCACGGCAAGGCCCGACGGCCGCCCCTGCGCGCACGCGGCTATGTACTCGCGCAATGGCTGATCTGGCCGCTGTTCCTGCTGTCGATCCTGAAACTTTCGGCGCAGAGCTACTCGCCGTTTCTCTACTTCCAGTTCTGAGGAAAACCTGCCATGCACGAGCCCGTGATCGAAAAAACCAGTGGCAGCCCGCACGCCAGCCTGCATGCGGCACTATTCACGATCGTGATGCTGGGCTTGAGCGCTCTGGCCTTGAGCCACGTCGACAGCTACAAGCTTGCGCAGGACCACGACCTCGTACGCGGCCAGCTTGCGCGCGATTTCGAGACGCATTACGACGAGCACTTTCCGGCGAAGACACTCGGCGTCAATCTCTGGGCGGCGATCGACTACACGCTGTTCCACGAAGGCCGGCCGGGCGTCGTGCTCGGCCGCGACAGCTGGCTCTATACCGACGAAGAATTCACGGTCGGAAACGATGCCCAGAGGAATGTCGAGCGCAACCTGGCGCTGGTCGCGTGGATCAACGGCCAGCTTGCCGAACGCGGCATCCGGCTGCTGGTCGCCGTGGTCCCTTCGAAGGCGCGCGTCTATCCCGAGCATCTTGCCGGCCGCGAGCCGCCGCTCGTTCATGACTCGGCGTACTGGCAGGCGGCGCTGGCCCTGAGCGCTGCCGGCGTTCCGACGGCCAATCTTCTATCGGCGCTGACTCTGGGCAAGGCCCGCCACGAAACCTATCTGCGGACCGACACCCACTGGACCGCCTACGGTGCCCAGCTTGCCGCCGGGGCGGTTGCTGAGGCGGCACTCGCGGCTGGCCTCGTTCGCGACGTCGGGACTGAGTTCCGCACGCAGGAAACAGCGCCGCAGACGCATCGCGGCGATCTGTTCAACTACCTGCCGCTCGATCCCTGGTTCAGCGCGCTGCTGCCGCCGACCGAGACGATCGTGCCCACGTCGACCGAGGCCGTCGCACAAGGCAACGATCTGTTCGGCGACGATAGTGCGCCAAAGATCACTCTCGTCGGCACCAGCTACAGCGCCAACCGGCTCTGGAATTTCGCCGGCGCGCTGAAACAGGCGCTGCACGAAGACCTGCTCAATTACGCCAAGGATGGCAAGGGCCCGTTTGCGCCGATGCTCGACTACCTGAACAGCGACGACATCAAACAGGCTCCGCCGCGCCTGGTGATCTGGGAAATACCCGAGCGCTACCTGCCCGCGGCGCCGGCGCTCGAGACCTACGTCATTCCGCCGGAGGCTTATGCGACCGCCGGCCGCAACACTCCGATTCTCAAGAATCGGAGAAATTCATGAAATACTCGTTCATCTCCATGCACGAAAAACTCAACATCGTCAGCCGTCAGCGGATACGCAATTGCACGCGCCGCGCCGGCCTCTCTTTGACGAGGCGGGTTGCCGGCTCTTCGGCAATGGCTTCCGATCAACTGGCACCGCCGTCGACATACAACGCGGCATCCGGCAAAAAGCGCGGGTGCTCATCATATTGCTCCAACGGTTTGAAGGAAACGTTTACGCGTCACGTCAAGCAGTGCGTCGACAACAACCGTCGCGTCGTCGCCGAATTGCGTAACGACCGCCCCGATTAAGTAAAAGGAGGATTCTTGCAATGACCCTCGAAATGAAACTGCCGCTGGTAAAACCCCGAAAAGCCACTGTCGTCGCTAGCTCGCGCGACAACGCGGCACCGCAGAAGGTGTCGCGCTGAACGCGCCGCAGCGGTGCCTCGCCGCAGTGATGATTCTTGCGGGCGGTGCAGCGACGGCGGCGGATCGCCTTGTGCCGCCGTCAAGCTATACCGCGCCGGTCGGCCAGCACGGTGGCTCCTTCGACTGCCCGTCCCTGCCTGCGCCGTTCACCGCCCCGCTCGATTTTCCAAGCAAGTACGAGGGCTCCGGCAAGGCACGCGACCAGATCAACGAAGCGTCCGAGGCCGAGTACAAGGCCAAGAGCAAGCCGGTCACCGACATGGAAAAGGGCATCAGCAAGATCGTCGACAAATACATCGAGAGCGGACGGCCCGAGGCGCTGAAATGCGCAGTTGAAGGTTATCTGGCCTGGGCGAATGCCGGCGCGCTCGAAGGCCCGGCAGCGACGCATACCGGGAGGTCGGTGCGCAAATGGTCGCTCGGCACCCTCAGTGGCGCCTGGTTGCGTCTGAAGTTCTCGTCGTCGCAGCCCCTCGCGGCGTATCCGGCACAGACCAAAGTCATCGAGCAGTGGCTTGGCGCGGTCGCTGACAAGGTCGTGCCGGAATGGGATGAAACCGAGCCGTTGCGGAAGATCAACAACCATTTTTACTGGGCGGCCTGGGGCGTGATGGCAACCGGGGTGGCGCTAAACCGGCGCGATTTGTTCGACTGGTCGGTGAAGATTTATCGCATCTTCGCTTCCCAGGTCGACGCCGACGGCTTTCTGCCAAACGAACTCAACCGGCAGACGCGCGCGCTCGGCTATCACCACTACGCGATCACACCTGCAGCGATGATGGCCGCGTTCGGCAAGGCCAACGGGCTCGACCTCGCGGGAGAAGGAAATGGCGCATTGAAGCGGCTGGCGACGGTGACGCTGCGTGGCGAAGACGATCCGACAATCTTTGAAAACAAGGCGGGCGCCAAGCAGGAACCCGGTAATTCCGACCAGGAGTCCGCCACGCTCGCCTGGCTCGAACCTTATTGCTGGACCGTCGGATGCAGCGGCCCGGTCGCGGCAAAGGCGGCCTCGTTGCGGCCGATGAAGAGCCGGAGACTCGGCGGCGACATGAGCATGGCTTTTGGCGCGGGCCACTGAGTCGTCGATGCCGGGCCTGCTGTGGCCCGGCAAATGCTCCGTCATGCGGCAAGGCCGCGTGCTGTGATGTCGAGCTGGCGTCGCCGCGACGCCAGTCGCCGGGTATGGCGCTTGCGACTCACCTCGGAGGATCAGCAGGGATCGTGACCGTGTTCGACACGGCGATCGTGAACCGGCCCGCCCGGAACTGCCGGGTCGAAGGTTGGTCCGACCGGCCCAGGCATTTCGTCGCGGGCCCAACCAAGGAGTTCCGCGTGAATATCTCGAAGAAGCAGTACCTCGGCGCGATGACCTTCGCGATCAGCGTCTCGACGTTTACGGCGCTCGCCGCTCCGGCGACCAAGCCCAGCGTCCCGGCACCCCGAGTCGCCAACGCGGCCGGCGCCGCAGCCGTCGATTCCGTGCAACCGCAGGCGGATCACTCCGCAAACTACGGCACAAATAGCGGTAGCAATGCCGCCGATCGCGCCGGTAACGACAGCTTCGTGCACTACGACACGAATGGCGACGGCAAGCTGAGCCTCGCCGAGGCCGGGAGCAACAGTGCGATGACGAAGCGCTTTGCCTCGATCGACACAAATCACGATGGCAGCGTCAGCAAGGAAGAGTTCGATGCGGCCGGCGCTGCGCCTGGCGCACTCGATACCCAGCGGCCGGCGAATACGCCCACCACGACAGCTCCGGCTACGAAGTCGCATTGAGACCCGAAGTCTTTACCGACGATGGTTTCCGTCAAGCTCAGGAGCACGGCCTATCGAAAATGGGGGAATATGCCGAACCGCTCGGTGCCGGTCAACCGAACGGGTGATGCTGAGGAAAAGCTGAACGGCAGCAGCGGGATTTCACGCCAAGCGTGATTTGTTGTTCAATGCGTGGTTCGCTTGCTCGCGAACCGCCCATCCCGTCAACGAGGAATGTCGAATGAAATCTTTGCGCAGTGCCGCCGTCTTCGGCATCTCGATTTTGCTGCTCGCCGGCCCGGCCCATGCCCAGAAATTCGTCAAGTCCGGCTTCTATTCGATCGACGCGACCGGCTGGCAGCACAAGGTCACGGCCAGCGGCGACAACTTCCGGTGCTCGACCTGCGGCGTGCCCGTGCAGATCCAGATCGACTATGGGCCGATCCTGGAAAAGGACGCGACGCACAAGACCAATCGGGAATTTCTCGAGGCGCTGAACACCGAGGACGCGCAGAAGCAGTTTGCGGAATTGATGTTGCGGAAAAGCATTCCTGCCGGGGGCGGCTTCCGCGTTTCGATCGACAAGGTCGGCCTCGCGAAAATCGGCGGCCTCGATGTCCTCGAATTCACGGCGACGGTTGCCAACGGTTCGGTGACCACGCTCGATAACTCGATGGTCGCGATCCACAAGAATCGCATCATGAAGGTCACGCTCGACTACTTCGACGGCACCATGAACGACAAGGCCGGCGCGGCGATCAGCGCGTTGTTGAAGAGCCTGATATTCGTCTGAGGCCGAAAGCGTTCGACGCTCGTGGGCGAAGGCGACGGCGCCTTGATCTGGCTGGCAACGGTGACCTTGCTACGAAAGGCCATAGTCCTGTGGCCGATGAAAATACCCGGCTCGGCGGCGACATGACGGCGACGTTCCGCGCGACGAAGTGATCGGGCGGCCCCGGCGAGGACTTCGACTCATTAGCCGGGAAGGGTGGTCGATTCCGCCGCCAGCCCGGCAGCGCCTTGGCACCGCTGGTCGGATCGCGTGGCCGCAACCGGTGCAATCGCTGCGACCGCGCGTAGAGTCGGGGCGAGCGAAACGATGCGCTGGCTGCAAGCGTTCTGCAAATCAGCGCTGACCGAGTTCGGGGGCACGCTATGGTTGAAAATCAGCAAGGGTCTGCCGCGCCGTCGCTGCCACTTTCTTCTGGTGCGGATTTCGCGGGCGACGTCATCGGCGAACGTGCAACCAGTCCGGGACCGGGATCGCCGCGCAAGCGCTTCGATCTCGTTTACGGCCGCAAGCTCAACGGTGTTCTCGAACGAAGTCCTTCGGACAGTTGCGCCGGGCTGATCGATCTGGTCAGCGGAGAAACGCTGCAACGCGCCAAGGACAGCGCCGCCCACCCCCCGCTCGATGACGCGGCTTTACTGCTTCTGGCGCGCGGCATCTGGCGGCGTGAGGTCTCGACGCTCAGCGAACGCGCCAGCCTGCGCGAACTCATCTCCACGCGTGGCGGCATCAACGGCGTCACGCTGCCGCTGCCCGACGCCGATCTTTTCGTCAGCCGTTTGCCGGCCGGCCCGCTCGCACTGATCCTGCTGGTCCGGCATCGCGAGAAGAACTCCGCGATGGGCGATACGATGCCGCGGGCCCGTCTGATCCAGGTCAAGGTCGCGGAGCAAAGCGCCGCCGCCGGCCCGCATGCAGCCGATTTAGATCACGCGCAGCGTGACCACAGTCATTCGATCTGGCAGACGCTGCTGCAAGCACTGGCCACGGCGTTTGGCGGCGCGACCGCCGCAGAGCGCGTCGCGAAGGAGGGCTCGAACCTGCTCGCGCGCGCCATTCACGACGACGGGCTCGTGGTCTTCGCCGAGCTGGTGGACCTCAGCCAGGACCGCATATTGCAACAGCATCGCGGGCGCGATCCGAAACTCTCGATGCCGGATGGCGGGCGCTCGATGCTGGCACTGCGGCGATTCTTCGATGGTACGGCGCCGGATATTGCCGGGCTCGCGTCTGCCTGTGGCTTTCCGGCGATGGAATATGGCAAGGCGCTGCTGAATCTCGGCGACCAGGATTTCTTCTGGCTGCGAGTGCCCGCGTTTCCGGCGCTGCACATTCCATTCGCGCCGGATTGCGTGCTGCTGCTCTACAAGAAATCGCGCCCGAACCCTTCGCTGGACTGGATCGCACTCGACAACGCTGGGCTCGACCTCCTGCGCATGCGCATCGGCTCAGCGCTGGTCGGCGGTTTCAAGACAACGATGTTCCCGTTTCCGGAGACCCATATCGAGTTCCAGCAGATTCTCGACGAACTCGGGCGTCTGCCGCACGAAGACCTGATGAGCCGGCTCGATGTCGGCGGCTTCGCGGCGCATCCGGTCACGATCGACAACGGCGTGCAGCGCTGCCAGGAATGCATCTACTACCTTCCGCATCGGAAGTGGTGCGATCTGCCCGAACTGCCGGTGCCGGTCGAGCCGAACTGGTGGTGTCGTCTCTGGAAGATATAAGCGTCACACGCTCGTGGGGAACGATTGCTCGATCGCGGATGCCGGCTGGCAGCATAAGGTCACGGCCAGCGGCGACAACTTCCGGTGCTCGATCTGCGGCGTGCCCGTGCAGATCCGGATCGACTACTGACCGGTCCTGGAGAAAGACGCGACGCGCAAGACCAATCGAGAATTTCTCGAGGCGCTGAACACCGAGGACGCGCGGAAGCAGTTCGCGGAATTGATGTTGCGGAAAAGCCTTCCTGCCGAGGGCGGCTTGAGCGCTTCGATCGGAGTGTCCGAACGTCGAACAGACACCTTCACGCGAATACCCAATCAAACCCTTACGCCGCACCCCGTTTCCCGGTACTCTGCGCAGCCGTCGCGGACTGGATCGACACGTCTGGCCGAAGATTTTTGTTTCGGGCCGAAACGGACTGCGTTAGAATGTATGGCTATGGTGGGCGTAGCTCAGTTGGTTAGAGCTCCGGATTGTGATTCCGGAGGTCGTGGGTTCGAGTCCCATCGTCCACCCCAATTTCGCTTTGCAGGTGCGGGCTGCTAGCTCAATGGTAGAGCAGCTGACTCTTAATCAGT
>JAYWBB010000098.1:0-4420 GCA_043781855.1 Nevskia sp.
TGGGAATCGCTGAAACGGGATTTCTTCACGGGAACCTCCTCGGAAAAGATTACGAGAAAATTCCACTTCCCACCCCGGCTAATTTATGGGGGGATTACCGGACCGCCTAACCGACCTGCTGCGGAACCTCCGAGCCACTGCAAGCAAAAACGGCTCGTAACCCTTCGTTACCAGCGGACTGCCTCCGGCAGCCGCTGAACTCAAACGTCAGGCATTTGCAAATTCAGGACACCCATGAGCACGACAATCTTTACAGAAGTGCGGTTCTGGCTCCTCATAGCCTTTTCGTTCGTGCTTCCATTTTCGATCTACGGAGCACTTCTAAAGAAGCGTGCCATCTCACGCAAGACGGTGCTTCTGTTTGGTTTCATGCTGGTCGCCATTGCCGGCGTGAATGTTTATCTTCTAAAGAGTCTGGTGTCGTTCGCGAAGGCCAGCCCGTCGCTGGAAGATGACGCGATATTCCTGTCTGAGATGTCGCTTGCGCTTTACCTGTTGCCGGCAATGTTCGGCGGCATCGGCATCAATGTTGTATCCCATATTCTGGTGAGCCACCTTGTTGAGGCGGAAAGAAAATTCAAGAATGAAAAGCCAGATGCGTGACAATTCATTCGAGCCGACGCCGCGAAGCGGCTCGGCTTGATTCAGTGACTTAGCCCGCGTAGCCTGCAGCTAGCTGCGAGACTTTCCCAGGCGCAGGCATGCCCGGCATTGAATGCGTAGCGGGCTCGGCAATCCCGCAATTCGCCGCGCTCATTGCAGGCTATGCGCTAAGCGGCTGTTGACTCCCCGCGTTCGCCGTGCGCCGATATCGGCATCAGTCCCGTCGCAAAGCTCAGCCACAGCAGCGACATCACTGCGGCAACCGCGAACGTGCCGGTGACGCCCCAGTGGCCGAACGCGAGTCCGCCGAGCTTGGCGCCGGCAAAACCGCCGAGAAACTGGCTGCTGGAATAGATTCCCAGCGCGGCGCCTTTCTCGGATGGCCTGGCCTGCCGCGAGATCATCGACGGCAGCGAGCCTTCCAGGTAATTGAAGCCGATAAAGAACATCGTCAGCGCGAAGTAGAGACCCAGCGTGCTGGCGTGGGTAGCGGCTGCGGCGGCGAGCGAGACGCCGAGCACAACGATCGCGCCGATGAAGGCAGGCCTGGCCTTGCCGCGTTTTTCGATGACGCGAATCAGCGGGAAGACCGGGACGATCGAAATCAACAGGACCGGTAGATAGACCATCCAGTGGGACCTGCCGGCGAGGCCGAGCGTGTCTTCGATTGCGTGCGGCGCGGCGATGAACAGCGCGGTCATCATCGTGTGCAGCAGGAGGATGCCGCCATCGAGCCGCAGCAGCTGCGGGTCGAACAGCACGCGGCGCAGGCTGCCAACGCTGGCAGCATTGCGCGGCAGGTTCGGGATCGCGAACAAAACCGGCAGGATCGCGACCAGCGCCAGCACGCCGGTCATCCGGAAAATGCCGTCGACGCCGATCCAGCCGCTGAACACCGGCCCGAGTACCAGCGCCACGATGAACGACAGGCCCATGCCGATGCCCATCAGCGTCATCGCCTGCGTGCGCACCTGCACGCGGGTGACATCGGCCAGCAGCGCCGAGACGGCGCCGGATACCGCGCCCGTGCCCTGGATCGCGCGGCCGAGCATGATCCAGCGGATGTCGTGCGTGGCGCCGGCGATCAGGCTGCCGATCGCGAACAGCACGAGGCCGAAGACGATGACCGGCTTGCGGCCGAAACGATCCGAGGCCATGCCGAAGGGGATTTGCAGCAGGGCCTGGACGAGGCCGTAAAGCCCGATCGCCCAGCCGATCTGCGCCGGTGTCGCGCCGCCCGGCAGGTCGCGTGCGTACAGCGCGAACACCGGCAGGATCATGAACATTCCCAGCAGGCGCAAAGCCTGGATCAGCGACAGATACGCGGTGGCGCGAATTTCCTGCGAGTTCATCGAGTCAAATTCTGGTGGGCGGTCGGTAGCGGGTCGTGACCCGCAGGATCATGGTGATGAACTACGGGTCCTAGCAGGCGCAAAGCCTGGATCAGCGACAGATACGCGGTCGCGCGAATTTCCTGCGAGTTCAAAAAAGCTCCGGCGTGTCAGCGTTGAGGTGGGGTGGGCATGAGCAAACGATGCCGTGCAGCGTCGATGCCAAGTATAGTACCGAGTCGTTTCCCCCTCGTTGAGCCCATGGATTCCATCCGCATTCGCGGCGCGCGCACGCATAACCTGAAGAATGTTTCGCTGGAGCTGCCGCGCGACAAACTGATCGTCATCACCGGCCTGTCCGGCTCGGGCAAATCCAGCCTCGCCTTCGATACGCTGTATGCGGAAGGGCAGCGGCGCTATGTCGAGTCCCTGAGCGCGTATGCGCGGCAGTTTCTGTCGATGATGCAGAAGCCCGATGTCGATTCGATCGAAGGGCTGAGCCCGGCGATCTCGATCGAACAGAAAAGCACTTCGCACAACCCGCGCTCGACGGTCGGCACCGTCACCGAAATCTACGACTACCTGCGCCTGCTGTATGCGCGCGTCGGTACGGCGTATTGCCCGGATCATCCCGAGGTCAAGCTCGAAGCGCAGAGCGTTGCGCAGATGGTCGACCACGTGCTGACCCTGCCGGCGGAATCGGCGTGGATGCTGCTGGCGCCGGTCGTCCGCGGCCGCAAGGGCGAGCACGCCGAGTGGTTCGAACAGATGCGCGTGCAGGGCTTCGTGCGTGCGCGCATCGACGGCAAGGTTTACGAGCTGGATGAAGTGCCGACGCTGAACCGCAAGCTCAAACACGACATCGAGATCGTTGTCGACCGCTTCAAGGTGCGGCCGGATATCAAGCAGCGCATCACGGAATCCTTCGAAACGGCCTTGCGGATGTCGGACGGTCTCGCGTTGATCGCTCCCCATGGCGCAGGCACCGAGCCGGACATCACCTTCTCCGCGCGCATGGCCTGCCCGCACTGCGGCTACTCGCTTGAAGACCTCGAACCGCGCCTGTTCTCGTTCAACTCACCGAGCGGCGCCTGCCCGAGTTGCGACGGCCTCGGCATTCTTCAGGTGTTCGATCCGGAGCGCGTAGTCACGCATCCGGAAACCAGCCTCGCCGAAGGCGCGATCCGCGGCTGGGACCGGCGCAATCCCTACTACTGGGCGCTGGTGTCCTCGCTCTCGAAGCACTACAAATTCGATACTGACAAGCCGTTCGAGAAGCTCGCCGAGAAAGCGCGCAACGCCGTGCTCTATGGCAGCGGCGAGGAGAAGATCGCGTTCGAATATCCGGACGAGCGTGGCCGCGTCGTCACGCGCGTGCACAAGTTCGAAGGCGTGCTGCCGAATCTGGAGCGGCGCTACAAGGAAACCGAATCCGCGGCGGTGCGCGAGGAACTGGCGAAGTATCTATCCGACAAGCCTTGCCCGACCTGTCACGGCGAACGCCTGAACCGCGCAGCACGGCATGTCTTCGTCGCCGAGAAGAGCCTGCCGCAGATCGTTGCGCAGTCGGTGCGCGATGCCGAAGCCTTCTTCGCGACGATGACGCTGCCGGGGCACAAGGGCGAGATCGCCGAGAAAATCCTCAAGGAGATTTCCGCGCGACTCGGTTTTCTGAACAACGTCGGGCTCGACTATCTGACGCTGTCGCGCAGTGCCGAAACGCTCTCCGGCGGCGAAGCGCAACGCATCCGTCTCGCGTCGCAGATCGGCGCCGGCCTGGTCGGCGTGCTCTACGTACTCGATGAACCAAGCATCGGCCTGCATCAGCGCGACAACGAGCGCCTGCTCAAGACACTCATCCACCTGCGTGATCTCGGCAACACCGTGATCGTCGTCGAGCACGACGAGGAGGCGATCCGTCACGCCGATTACGTCGTCGACATCGGCCCCGGCGCCGGCGTACACGGCGGGCACATCGTTGCGCAGGGCACGCCGCAGCAGGTCATGGCCAATCCGGCCTCGCTGACCGGGCGTTATCTGTCCGGCGTGGAGTCGGTGCCGGTGCCGAAGAAGCGCCATCCGCGCGATCCGAAAAAATCGATCGTGCTGCGCGGCGCGCGCGGCAACAACCTCAAGAACGTCACGGCCGAGATTCCGGTCGGCGTGATGACCTGCGTCACCGGCGTTTCGGGCTCGGGCAAGTCGACACTCATCAACGACACGCTGCTCGGTTTCGCCGCGCGCGCGCTGAACAACGCCGGCACACGCCACGCGGCCTGCGATGCGATCGAAGGACTCGAATATCTCGACAAGGTCATCGACATCGATCAAAGCCCGATCGGCCGCACGCCGCGCTCGAACCCGGCGACCTACACGGGTCTGTTCACGCCGATTCGCGAACTGTTCGCAGAGGTCCCGATGGCGCGCGAACGCGGCTACGGGCCGGGCCGCTTCTCGTTCAACGTCAAGGGCGGACGTTGCGAAGC
>JAYWBB010000099.1:0-33907 GCA_043781855.1 Nevskia sp.
GCATTTTCATGCGCACGAGGCCGTCGTCTAGACAAGCTTTCCTGTCCCGAAGGGTAAATTCGTTACAAGTTAAAGATAACGTGGTTTAACTTGTCCTGACCATCGACGCTTTGCTCGTGCAAAAGCGAGCGATTCAACGAGGCAGGCCCAAGGGAGCGACAACTTACGATGTCGAGTCCGCGCAGGCGTTTGGTGCGGTGGTCCGGGAAGCCAGAACCGAGCAGGGCATAGCTCAGGAAGCTCTCGCTTCCAAGGCGGGCATCGAGCGTTCGCACATGGGCAAGATCGAGCGCGGCGAGCACATGCCCACCTTGGTGCTCGTCCTGAAGATCGCGCGGGCGCTCGGCGTCAGTTCAGCCAAGTTGCTTACGGCGACTGAGGCACGCCTGCCCTCGAATTGGCTGGGATCAGTTGAAGGAAAGTGAGCTTTCGATACTCAAACGGAGTGTCGGCTGATTTTCTACGGGCTCGTTGGCCCAGCACGGTGTGACAGCGTCCATGAAGCTGGTCGATTGTCCGACGCAAGAGACCACTACATCCTTGCACGAAGCCGTCGTCGCGTCTGCAGATGTTCAGCTTGGTGGCGTCTCCGCCGCTGCTGTTCGGTCCGCAGAAATGGGTGGGCGCGGGACCATCCACAGCGCAATCGCGCCGGCGAGTGTCAGCACCGCCGCATACCAGAATCCCGAAGCGATGGAGACGTGAGTCCAGAGCAGACCGACCACGATGCTCGACGTAAGATCGCCAAACGAGTTGACCGTAGCGAGTGCGCCGTATCCGGTACCTCGGCGCTCCAGTGGCAACAGGTCGGCAGCCAGTGCGCGCTCCATCGAATCGACCACCGCGATGTAGATGCCCGCCAGGGCGAACAGCACGACAAGACCGGGCAGGCTGGCACCAACGACCAGGAAACCCAGGCACATCACCGCGAACAGCGCGTAACCGATCGCCAGCAATGTCTTCTTGTTGGTCCGATCACCGAGCACGCCAACCGGATACGAGGCCGCCGCGTACACGACGTTGTGAAAGATGTAAAGACCGATCGCGATCTTTCCGGCATGCACGATTCCATAGCCTGGCGTAAGCAAGGTGACCGCGCGCAATATCAGCAGCGTGTGCGCAAAATTTCCGAAGCCGAAGATTCCGACCGCGCCGACGTAGCGCCAGAACGAACGCGGCAACTCGCGCAGGGAAGCCACGATCTTGATTCCCGGCTGCGGCTTTCTCGGGATGTCCTTCAAGACGAACAGCACGATCAGCACTGTGATCGCCCCCGGAATGAACGCGATCAGGAAAATGTGGCGCAGCGCGATCACGCCGACCAAGGACAGCGCGATCGCCGGACCGATGACGGCGCCCAGCGTGTCCATCATCGTCTCGAAACCAAATGCACGTCCGTGCGCCTCAGCAGGAACGCTTTCGGACAGCAATGCGTCGCGAACCGGTCCGCGTGCGCCGCGCCCCATCCATGCGGCCATGCGGATGACGACGATCTGCCACCACGCCGTGACGAAGCCCAGCAAACCCATCGTGGCAGTGACGAAATAGCCGATGGCGAGTATCGGCTTCCGCTTGCCGACGCGATCCGAGTAGAACGACATCCATAATTTGAGCAGGCTGGACCCCGCGTCCGAGAAGCCTTCGATGACGCCGAGGGCGGCTGCGCCGCCGCTGAACGTGGCGGCAAGGAAGAGCGGCAGAATTGCTGTCGTCAACTCGTGACCGGTGTCCGAGAACAAGCTGAGCATTCCAATCGCGAAGACGTTTCGGGTAAGCCATCGGACTTTTCCGGGGGACGGCGGCAACGCGGTGACAGGGATCATGAGTTTCTCGGGGTGCAGCCTGCCGACAGGGCACGCGAAGTTTTATAAGCGGTGCGGGGTAACACTCACAGCGGACAACTTGAAGACCTTGCGCACGGGTCTTCAGTTCTGTACCGTTCGTGCAGGGATGGAGTCCCCTACGAACCGCCTTCGGGCTGATGACTCCTACAAAGCGCGACTGCGCGGCGTAGGAGTTTCCGGGATTCTCCCAAGCTTCCACGCGCCGTCGCTCCTCCGATCAACCATGGGGAGCATTGTCATGACGCAACCGCTCACGGTACTGGCGATTTGCCTGATCGGCGTCGTCGCGGGAATGCGTGCGCGCTTCGATACCAGTCGCGTCCCTTTCGATTTCCGATGGTCAATCTTTCAGATCGGATTGATTTCCGGACTTACTCTGGCGCAACGCGCCATGTTGATCCTCTTCGCCCTTTTGCCAGGGCTGCAAGCGCTGGTCACCGGTCCGCTGATCGCGGCGTATGGCTTTGTAATCCTTCAGAACACAGTTATCCGGCACCACCAAAAAATGCTCCAGCCAGACGCTGTGATGCCGACATCGGGAGCAACTGGGCATGTTGCGGCGTTTTCAGACCACATGACCGCACAAGTCATCGCAGGCATCGAGATCGGCCTCCTGCTGTACGCGATTGACGCACGCGGCATCCCTCCGCTCATTACCGCGAGCGTCATCGCAATGTTCGTCACGACAATCGCGATTCCACATCGGTTCCACTTCATGGTCTTTGGATTGTACCCACTGGCGGTCGCGCGCTGCGCGATCGGCCCAGTGCTGCTTGGGATCGGCGCGAATGCACTGATCCAGCGGAATACGGACGATGACGCGATGGCTTCACTGAACGGTGTCGTGATAGCGGCCGGCATCTGGCTGATCACCACGGCGGTGTTGTGGCGGGACTATCGACGGCATCAAACCGGTCACCCGACGTGAATTCGCATTCCTCCCTATCCTGATCCGGAGTTCCAAATGTTCGACCTTGTGCAGAGTGGTCCCACTATCGCAGCCTCCTTTCTGGCCTCGCTTGTCGAGTTCGTTGAAGCGTTGACGATCGTCCTCGCCGTTGGAACCGTGCGTGGCTGGAAATCGGCATTGACCGGATGTTTCGCGGGCGTCTTTCTGCTCGTTGTCCTCGTGGCGCTGTTTGGGCCCTTGCTGGCGACTGCACCGCTTGCCCCTTTCCAGGTGTTCGTCGGGACGCTGCTCCTGCTCTTCGGCGCGCGCTGGCTACGCAAAGCCATTCTGCGTAGCGCTGGTGTGATTCCGATGCGAGACGAGGCGGCTGCTTACACCCGGGAGGTCAAGACGCTCGGTGCGCTGACTCCCCACATGGGTGCCTATGACCCGATTGCGATCGTCACCACCTTCAAGGCAGTCGTCCTCGAAGGTCTCGAAGTCGTTTTCATCGTGATTGCGATCGGAGCCAGAGGACAAGCACTGGCGGTCGCCAGCGCCGGTGCGGCGGCTGCGATGATCGTCGTCGTCCTGCTTGGACTGTGGCTACATAAGCCGCTGGCACGTGTACCGGAGAACGGGCTCAAATTTGTGGTCGGAGTGTTGCTCACGGCATTCGGACTGTTCTGGATCGGGGAAGGTCTTGGCGATCAATGGCCCTTCGGTGATGTCGCGATCCTCCTGATCGCCGGTGCGCTTCTGGTCCTCGCCTACGGCTGCGTGGTTGCGATACACCGCACGGTACCAAAGGGTGCGCAGGTCGCGGGGGACACTCGATGAAACTGCTCAAGACCATCGTCAAGGAACTATGGGGTCTGTTCGTCGATGATGAGAGTTTGGCTCTCGCCCTGGTCATGTGGATCGCACTGTGCGGGTTCGGGTTGCCCATGCTGCCGATTCCGGCGACGGGTCGAGCGCTCATCCTGACGCTCGGAACCTTCGTCATCCTGATAGCTACCGTCGTTTCCGCCGCGCGCCGGTCGAGACGTTCGTCATGACGGGCGTCGGTGTCGCAACAGTGGCTCTCGATCTTCCAATCATCCCAGTCGTGTTGGCGATCTCTCCTCTCGGGCTGTTTGCTCCTATGAGATGTGACTTCAAGTTCTGTTCTAATCGCTTGCGCCGTACCCGCCGACCAGCTCCCGCTTCTCGAACAAGAACTTCCGGCCTAGCAGCATGTCGACCGTCCTGAACCCGGTGCTGGCGAAGTTGTTGGGTGGCTCTAAACTTGACAGCCTGCCCGTTGCGGTCAAATTCTGGAACGGCGAACGGATCGGTCCAGACGATGCGCGCGTTACGCTCACGTTCAAAAATGCATCCGCGCTGAAAGTTCTGCTGAAGCCGAGCGCCGGCAAGCTGACGCGTGCCTATGTTGAAGAAACCATTGACATCGAAGGTGCGTTACGGGAAGTCATTGCGTTCGGCACATCGCTGAGACGGGTGACGATAGGCCGTGCCGCAATGCCATTGCTCGGCGCATGGCATAGCCTGAGCAGCGACCGAAAGGCCGTGCAATTCCATTACGACGTGTCGAACGATTTCTACGCGTTGTGGCTGGATCGCAACATGGTCTATTCCTGCGGCTATTTTCGTGGCGATGCGGACACGCTCGACGAGGCCCAGGAGCAAAAGCTCGAACACATCTGTCGAAAGCTATGCTTGAAGCCTGACGATTGGCTACTTGACATCGGCTGCGGTTGGGGCGGGTTGATCCTTTGGGCGGCTGAACACTATCGCGCCCGCTGCGTCGGGATCACCCTCAGCCAGAAGCAGCATGCCTATGTGAGCGAGAAAATCCGCGAGCGTGGGCTGGACGCGTACTGTGAAGTCCGGCTCGCCGATTATCGCGAAGTCGACTCCAATGAACGCTTCGACAAGATCGCCAGCGTCGGCATGTTTGAGCATGTCGGACGCCGGAATCTCAAGACCTACTTCCAGCAGATTCATCGATTGCTCGAACCCGGTGGGCTGCTGCTCAATCACGGTATTTCGGCGTCCTGGGCGAAGGGTCAAGCGCTCACCTCAGAAATCGGAGACTTCATCGACCGCCATGTGTTCCCGGATGGAGAACTGGTCTCCATAGCCGAAGCCATCGCCGAGATGTCGGCGGTAGGTCTGGAATCGCGCGATGTCGAAAGCCTGCGTCCACACTACGCCAAAACCCTGTGGCACTGGGTCGAGCGGCTGGATCGCTCTGCGCCGACCGCGCGCGAACTGGTCGGTGAGCGCGCTTACCGAATCTGTAGAATCTATATGGCGGGATCGGCTTTCGCATTTGAGCGCGGCTGGATTTCGGTCTATCAAGTGCTCGCCGGGCGCCCGCATTCAAATGGCGAACTGCCGTACCCGCCGACTCGCGAACATCTCTATCACGATCTGACCCCGCCGCATGCGACAGGTCGGTCTTCGCTCGCGGTGATGCCATGAATCGGTCTCTAATCGAACCGGAAACTAATCGTTCAGAAGTCTTGGCGCCGCCGTGTCCGGCCATGGTCGCCCATCCCTGGCACAGCATCCGGCCGCGCGAAACGGCAGATGGCCCGGTGCTGGCATTCATTGAAATCGTGCCGAAATCACCGCTCAAGTTCGAACTGGACAAGTCCTCGGGCTGGCTGCGCGTGGACCGCGTTCAACCGTTCTCCAGCCGACCGCCGGCGATGTACGGTTTGATCCCTCAAACCTACTGCGGCGTCTCGGTTGCGAGCCGCTGCATGGAGACCACCACCCACACCGAGATCGTTGGGGATGGCGATCCGATGGACATCGTAGTCCTTTCTCAGGACGCGCCGACGCAGGGCGGGATCCTGGTGCATGCGCGGGTGATTGGCGGCCTTCGGGTCGTCGACAACCGCGAGGCCGACGACAAGATCATTGCCGTTCTCGAAGGCGATCCGATCTACGGCGGATTTAGGCGCATTGGAGAAGTCCCAGCGGCGATCCTCCAACGCCTCATTCATTACTTCACCACGTACAAGCAAGCGCCTGACCACTCGCCGAGGAAGATCAGCATCGAACAGGTTTACGATCACGATGAAGCCGAGAAAGTCATTGCGCTGAGTTTCGCTGACTACGCCCGCAAATTTCTGCTGGAGAAGCCATCTTTATGAATCCGCTCGGCTTCGCCGCGATTGGTTCCGGAGCGACCTTGGGCGCCTGGCTGCGCTTCTGGCTCGGTCTGCGCCTGAATGCGATTTTCCCGACCTTGCCGTTCGGCACGCTCGCTGCGAACCTGATCGGCGGCTATGTCATCGGGGTTGCGCTCGGCGCGATCAATCTGGAATTGGGTCTTTCCACGCAGACCCGGCTGTTTCTGATGACCGGCTTCTGCGGTGGCCTGACCACGTTTTCGACATTCTCCGCCGAGGCCTACATCCTGTTCGCGCGCGGCCAGCTCGGCTGGGGACTCGGCATGATCGGCATCCATGTTTGCGGATCGTTGCTCGCGACGACATCAGGTGTGCTGACGATCCATTTTTTGCGGTCACTCGCCGGAGGTTCCCAATGAGCAAGTCCGAACGGGATTGGAAGGGGCACAGTCTGGATGGCGTGTTCCTGCGCTTCATCGTCCACGAAGGACGCAGCTACAAGAGCATGTCGCTATACGACTGGCTTTTGACCGTCGCCAAAAAGCAGGGCCTGCCGGGCGGCTGCGCGTTCCACGGCATCGCCGGATTCGGTCGGCATGGCGTCCTGCACGAGCAGCATTTCTTCGAGCTGGCTGGAGACCTGCCGGTCGAAGTGCGCTTCGTCTGCTCCGAGCAGCAGGCTTACCAACTGCTCGACGCGGTTGAAGATGCGGAACTGGCACTGTTCTACGTATTGTCGCCGGCGCGTTTCGGTATCGCCGGGCTTGAACGAGCCGAGTGGTCGAAAGCCATGCCGCCGATGTTCTGATGGGAGACCTGCGATGACCGACGTCTGGTTGCTGGCGGCCCTGTGGCTCGGCCTCGCCCTGATTGCCACGTTATTGTCGATCTGGTTGCGTGTGGCCACCGCACTCTCCGAGATCGTGGTCGGCACCGTCGCGCAGCTCATCATCGGCGCTGCCTTTGGTACCGCTCTGCTGCACACCGACGATTCGTGGATCAAGTTTTTGTCCGGCACCGGTGCGATCGTGCTGACCTTCCTCGCTGGCGCCGAGCTCGATCCGGCGGTGTTCAAAACCAAGTGGCGCGAGGCGAGCGCCGTGGGTCTGGTGGGCTTTGTCACGCCCTTCATCGGCTGCACCGCCGTCGCCTATTGGGGCTTGCACTGGGCCTTGTTGCCGAGCTGGCTCGCCGGCGTGGCGATGTCGACCACCTCGGTCGCGGTGGTCTATGCCGTGATGCTGGAATCCGGCCTGAACGCGACCAGGTACGGAAAGACCGTATTGGCCGCTTGTTTCATTAACGACCTCGCCACCGTGCTCGCGCTCGGTTTCATCTTCAGCCCCTTCGACTCGAAGACGCTGATTTTTTTCGGCGTCGCCGTCGTCGTCTTCTTGATCCTGCCATTCCTGACACCGCGCTTCTTCAAGCGCTACGGCGGCCGCCCGTCCGAGCTGGAGACCAAGTACCTGCTGCTCGTGCTGTTCGGTCTCGGTGGTCTGGCGAGCTGGGCCGGGAGCGAGGCCGTGTTGCCGGCGTATCTCGTCGGCATGGTCCTCGCCGGCACGGTCGGCAAGGATCACGCACTGATCCGCCGGCTGCGCACCCTGACGTTCGGTCTGCTGACGCCGTTCTATTTCATCCGCGCCGGTTCGCTGGTCTCGTTGCCGGCGCTGGCGGCCGCGCCGCTGGGGTTTGTCGTGCTGCTCGCGGCGAAGATGACCACGAAAGCGGTAGGCGTTTATCCGACGACGAAAGCCTTCAAGGCGCCGACCCGTGAGGCGCTGTACACGACCATGCTGATGTCGACCGGCTTGACGTTCGGCACCATCTCCGCGCTGTTCGGCTATTCGCATCATGTGATCGACCAGGCCCAATATTCGGTCATCGTCGCCGCGGTCATTGCCAGCGCCGTCGTGCCGACACTGATTGCGAATGCGTTCTTCCTGCCGAAATATCTGGTGCCAAAAGGCGACAAGAAGAAGGCCGCGCGCGACGCGCCGCCGCCGCTGGAAGCCGAGGGAGGCGAAGGATGAGCCTGATCACGAAAATTCTGCTCGCCTACGACGGTTCACCGCCTGCGGAAAAAGCCTTTCTCTATGCGCTCGACCTCGCCGAGTCTCTGCGCGTTCCCTTCGAGGTCTTCGAGGTTTTGCTGGTTCCGGGGGCGCCGGGATTCCCGTCCGACGCGCCCTCACACGCAAAGGAAGAATTCGAGCGCTTCGAGGCCAGATCGCAGGAACTGGACAGCATCGCGCAGGCGCGAGGCGTCAGCCCTTCGTTCAGGATCGTCACTGGACTTGCGGTCAGGGAGATCGTCAATCGCGCCGCCAGTGGAGGTTTCGACCTCATTGTTATCGGCCATCACCACCACTCGACCTTGGGTCAGATGTTCAGTCCATCGGTTGCCAAAGCGACCATCGACGCCGCGCCCTGTGCGACTCTGGTGGTCTGGTGATGGAGCCATGGGAATGGCTTTCCGATCGAGCGAGCTGTCAGCGGATCGCTATCTGTTGAAACAGGAAAAACTGAAGCCGTTAGTTGGCAAGATTCGTGACCAATTGGAGATGATCAGCCATGCTAGGTAAGCGCTTCAACGCCGTGGCACGGGCGACTTTAGTGCTGCTGGCGGTTGCGGTAGTTCTGGTTCTTGGTGCATACGCGTGGATTCATCACGACGGTAACGTTCATGTGGTCCAAGCCGGGCAGTTCTATCGCTCCCAGCAGTTGGACCCGGAGCTACTCGCCGCTGTGGTGGAAAAACATGCAATCCGGTCGGTTATAAATCTTCGCGGTGCGAATCCGGGGAAGCCTTGGTATGAACAGGAGATTGCCGAGTCACGAGCACTTAAGGTCGCGCATTTCGACTATGCATTGTCGGCACGTCAGAAGGTCAGTCCTGAGCAAATTGCGGAAATACTGGCCATCATCAGAACGGCGCCGAAGCCGCTCCTGGTTCACTGCAAGGCGGGCGCCGACCGCACCGGTCTGATATCGGCGGTCTATGAATTCGAGGTGGAAGGCAAAACTCCGCAGGAGGCGGATCAGCAGCTGGCAATCCGGTACGGCCATTTCCCCTATCTGACCAGCAAAACGTCGGCGATGGACGACAGTTTCTGGTCGTACGTGAATGGACGTAAACGCCTAGGCGCGCGTTAAACTATGAAAGGAGAGGCTGCATGGATATTCTGAAAAACCTTCGCTCTTTTCGCTCACAGCTGTTGCTGAAATAGTCGGCTGTTACCTGCCGTATCTCTGTCTCAAGCAAGGGCGTAGTGCTTGGCTGCTGGTGCCGGCTGCGTTTAGTCTCGCAGCCTTCGCTTGGCTTCTGATTTTACATCCTGAAGCAGCAGGTCGCGTTTATGCAGCCTATGGCAGTGTCTACATTGGCGTTGCGCTTGCTTGGCTCAGGGCCGTAGATTCGCTCCGTCCCCCTCTCACCGATTGGGTCGGCGTTTCAGTTTCTCTGCTCGGCATGGCGATCATGATTTCCGGGCCGCGTCATGCCTGACAAGGCGATTCGCGCCCCATCGATCGCATACGCGATCGGAATATTCCCTTGACGGCCGTGCCAGCTTCACCAGTCGCTGTTCGGCTTCGACCTCCACCTGGTTCAGTTAGAGCTACAAGGATTCGAAACAAGGTGTAGCGATAGGCGATTGGCTCAAGCCTCGATGCTTGTGGTCGCTACCGACTCCACTGACGATGACATTTACGGCAGCCTGTGCTTTGGCGGCAGCCGTGAAGATCAGCCGCTTGTCGTTTCGCAGCGACTTGAGCCAACTCGCGAGGTAGGACGCATGATCCTCGATGTGCTCGGGGGCGAAGCCGAATTCGGCGCCCATGAATGCCGAAGCCAGCTCGGCGACCAGCTCTTCCTTGGCATAGCCTTCGTCGCCCCAACTCGTCGAGCCGAAGTCCCGCGCGAGCCGGTTCGGGGCCTTCGTCCAATGCGCCAGCTCGTGGAACAGCGTAGCGTAATAAAATTCCGGCGACTTGAACTGCTCGAACGCCGGCATCGTCACCGTGTCGGTGCCCGGCCGATAGAACGCTCGGTTGCCGCCGTGGTGGATCGCAGCACCCGTGGCCGCGACCATCGATTCCAATTCAGGGATGCGGTCGGCTGCGGGTGTCACCGGCGCTGACTTGACGGCGTAGCGTTCCGGCAATCCGTCGATTTGGTCGGCATTGAAGACGAAGAACGTCTTGAGGAAACGATAGTGCGTCGCGCCGCCATCGTCTGCCGTCTCGTCCGGCGCGTCCTGCTTCGCGGCCGTGCCGTAGTAAACGACCATCGTCCCCTTCTCACCCTTGCGTACTTGGCCACCGAGTTCGCCCGCCTGCCGGTAGGTCATCCAGTACGGCGATTGGTACCCGCCCGCCGCCTGCGCGCCCCAGAGGATCAGGACATTGATGCCCCGATAGCGGTCGCCACCGTGTCGCAGCGGCATCGTACTGCCGCCGGCATCGTTCCAAGACTGCGCCCACGGCCGTGCGCCCTTCTCCAGAATCGTGATGATCGAATCCGTGACCACCTGATAAACGTCCTTGCGTTCATTGTCGTTGGTTGCTGCCTTTCCCGACATCGTTTTGCTAGATGCAGAGCCGGCTTTTGCTGGTCTGTTGCGGTGGCTGTGGGCGCTGTGGTTGGTCATCTGCCGTCTCCTGTGAACATCGTCTCGCTGAGTGCTTCGCCGTGATCGCAGGGCCGGACCGGGCGAAGAAGCCGGGACGCAAGGGGACGTGGAATAAATGGAGGGGACCCGCGCACCGGGGTCCCCGCGAAGTAGCCCTCTTCTCCTCTGGAGAATTCAACTTCGTGGGGTGGCCAGCGGGGAGGCAGCCGTTTATGCCGCGAAAGCCCCTTGCGGCATCGCGCGCCCGGGCCAAGCTGTTTGCGATCGGCGAAGCTGCGAGACGCGGGATTGCTCACGGAGAGCGACAACCAAAGCCGCCAGTGCAGCCGTGCAGAGCGCGGCCAGACTTAATTGCTGCAAGTCAGCTCCAATACGACCGCCGCAGTCATCGGCGGTCGGGTCGGGGCCGGACCGGAGCGGAGAAGTGAGCGCCGCAGTGCAGTGCCTGCTCCGCCCGCCGGCGGCGCTTCAGGTTGTGACGGCGCGGTCTGCCGTCTGAACCTGCGCCGGCCTACCAACCCGCGGAGTGACATTAGCGAGTCGCCGACGCGCGAATAAACGAAAAACGCCCCGCCGCAAGGCGGGGCGTCAGGGTGCAGCGATCAGTCGCCCTTGCTGCGCGATCAGATGAGGCTATGCGCGCCGTCCTCGCCTTCGACCAGGCGGGCGTAGAGCGTCGCCGGGAACGAGGGGTCGTCGAGAGTCACCGACAGGTAAGGCCGATTCGCCTTCGAGACTTTCTTCCAGGCCGCCCCGATCTCGAAGTTGCCCGCGTAGATGCGGTAGTCGGGGGCGTTCTCGCTTTCCTTCTCGGTCGGGGTGATCTTGACCTTGACGTTGAGCGTCAGGGTGCGAACCGAGCCGGTGAAGCCTTCGTTCTGTGCGGTGAAGTTGCCGATGGTGGTCATGATGAATCTCCTTGTCGAAGTTGCAAGGTCGCCCTTTGCGGCCTTGTCGTGATCCGAGGAGGCGACGGACGGGCGGGCTGCATCGCGTGCGACCGCAGCACAGCGGAGGACCCGGAGGCGCAAAAAATTTGTTGGCGAGGAAGACGCGCAGCGGCGGGGAAAATTTTTGCGGCGCAGGGTTGCAGCCCTTGGCCCGAGGCGCAGCCGATCCATCGCCAGGATTCACGACACAGCAAGGCCGCACAGGACGCCCCTTGCGCGATAAGGATTCATGACCTCGGCATCCCGCACGGATGGCTGAAACGTCTCGGTCCTGATCGCTGGCTAGGTCAGTCCCGACCGACAGGATCGAATGCCACCGCCCTCTACACGGACAAGATCGGCTGCGGCATGGATTATCTCGGCTTGGGCGAACGGCCTGTCGATGACCCTGTCCCTCGCATCTGGCAACTCGACCATCAGCGTCGAGGACGGCCCCGCATCCGACAACCCAGCGCAGCAAGGCCCATCGCAGCCAGGCGCACTGCCTTGCGGCGGAGCGCAATTCTCGCGAGGCAGATGCAAATCGCCGCCTTACCGACCCCGCCTGAGAACCGACCTGACCGGCGTTATTCGCAGCACCCCTGTTGCTGCTGGATCGGCGGACACTTCACCGAGCCGAACGAGCAAAACACGCAGCAGTCACCCGAACTGGGGCGCAGAATAGCCTTGCAATTGCTGCACTCGTAAAAGAATTGGCAGGCATCGGTTGGCATAGTCTCCAACCTCGCGAACCCGCACTGCGGACAGGTGAGCAAAGATTTGAGAACAGGGGCGCTCACGGTCGATATTACTTCTGCACAGTCGATGGATAGCCAGCATTGGTGGTCGCTGCCGTCAGCTCGGCGGGCTGCGCCTTGTCGAGATCGAAAGTCACGAGCGCCGTCTTCTTGTCGAAATCAATGGCGACCGCGTTGACGCCGGGCACCTTCTCCAGCGACTTCTTGACCGTGATCGGGCACACCGGGCAGGTCATGTTTTGCACGTCGAGCGTGACAGTCTTCGGAACGGCGGCAAGTGCTGCCAGCGGCAGGGCCACGAACGCGGCAAGCACGATCAGCAATTTGCGCATGAAAATCTCCTCTCAGTAGAACAATGGGGCCAGCAGCGGGACGGCCAGCAGGCCGAGCAGCGAAACGCCGACAATCCAGAACGTGAGCCGCTGTCGTTTGATGATGTTCGGATCGGCGCAGGGCGTGCCCGGCTCGCAGACCAGTGGCACTAGGTAGAGCTGGCGAAAAGCCAAACCGAGAAACAACAGCGTCAGGCCGATGAAGTAGGGCCGATACGGCTCCATAGCCGTGAGATTGCCGATCCAAGATCCGCCGATACCGAGCGCCAGCAATACCAGCGGCCCGACGCAGCACACCGATGCCCCGATCGCGGCCAGGCTGCCGGCCAGCAGCGAGGATTTTCCAGTGAGCAGCGCCATATCGAATTCCTTGAACCTGTTTGTCCAGACGCCACTCTAAATCCCGTATCTAGGTACGGAGTCAAGGAGAATGTAATGGCTGCAGAACTGACGATTGGCAAGCTGGCGGAAGCCGCCGGGGTCAACATCGAGACGATTCGGTATTACCAGCGGCGCGGACTAATGAATGAACCGCTCAAGCCACTCGGTGGCCATCGGCGCTACGCCGCGCAACAAGCCCAGCGGCTGCGCTTCATCAAGCGGGCGCAGGTGCTTGGGTTCACGTTGTCCGAGGTCGGCGGCTTGCTGCACCTGGACGCGGCGTGCGCCTGTGCCGACACCAGAGCGCTGGCCGCACGCAAGCTGGCGCTGATCGAACGAAGAATGGCCGATCTGGCTGCGATGCAGAAAGTTTTGGTCGGCCTGGTGCAGCAATGCGATGCGGGCAACGACGGGACTCATTGCCCGATCATCGACGTGCTGGCGAAGGAGTAATGCCGGCCAACCGAAATAGCTTGGTGGAAAGCGGCGACGCGCACATCGTCACCGCTTGGTTTCGACGATCCACCAGCTCGACTGCTTCAACTGCTCGCCGGTGATCGGATGCACGTCGAGCAGTTCGGCAACGGCCGTCCAGCCGCGCGGTGGCACATAGCTCCGCACGTCACCACGACCGTGCCAGCGCCGCGCCCGGATCGTGCCGGGCGGGTACACCGCCATCGGCCGCCTCATAACACGGCCCTCTCGGTCTCGGCACTGATGAAAGGCTCCACGAACGGCCAAGACCAGTGCTGCTCGGCAATGCCCTGCGAGTGAAGTGCATCGACCTCCTCGAAGACGCCAGCCTTCACGTCGTCGGGAATGGCCAGCCACTTGGCTAGGCTCATCGGGTTAGTGGGGGCGGGAATGATGTTCATCGGGTAGCTCCTGAATTCGCCAGCACTCGGAGCGAGCGCTGATCGCCGACCCCTTGCGGCACCGAGTCGCAGGTCGGTCAGGGGCGGTGGCACCGGCTCGTCGGCTGCGGCGGCATCGCAGGCGAAGAACGGAGCGCAAGGCGGCGCAGCGCACCCTTGACCGGCCGAGCACGGTGCGACCCTCTGTAGGCAATCAACGGAAGCCCCTCCGGGTTCGGCACGAACCCGTCCTCCTGTTTTGTCTGCTCGAAGTCCCGCGCAGCGGACAAAAAAATCCCCGGCATCACTGCCGGGGAATGAACGACTCGCTCAGTTCGGTTGACGCAGCATCAGCGGCAGCCAGTTCTTGCCCACCGCCAACTGCTCCGCTCGTGCGGCCAGTTCCGGCTTCTTGGCTTTCTCCAGTTGCTTGACGTAGTCGGGTGCGAAATCACCGATGGCTTCGAGCACTCGGGCCTTCGACACCTGCGTGAAATAACCGGCAGCGGTGGCCGTCCACCATTGCGTCATGTCGAGATTCAGAGCGGCAGCGAGATCGTTCGCCTTGGTTTCCGTCTCGGACGGGCTGACCGCATCGATGCAACCGGCTGCGCAGACCGCCAGCAGCGACAGCAGATCGTCCTGCGTGAGTTCGCGCAGCGATGCGAACAGTTCTTCTACTTTAATGGGCAGACGTGCTTGCCACATCTGCTTCGCCGCGGTCAGCGCCGTCACGGCCGGTGAGCCGGTCAGATCGGGCGCGTCCTTGTCGAGTCGATCCTGTGGCGTGCAGGCAATCTGCAAGGGCGCATCCGCATAACGGTCCGAGTAGAAGATGCGAAGGGCCAGCCGATGTACGACCGCCAGCAGTGCAACGGCCGGTTGGCGCGCCAGTTCCGCTTGCAGGGCGGCGGTGCGATGCGCGCTCAACGCGCGCGCCAGCTTCCCGGACACGGTGGCATTGCTCTTGGTTTTGGCGCGCGGCGCGCTAGTGCCATCGGCTTGCGCGCCATCCAATTCGTGTGCCCGCAGCGTCTTGGCCTCAGCCTCGCGCAACAGCCCGCGATTCACCGCGACCTCGCCGGCATGATCGACGGTAACGACGACTCCGGCCATCGCCAGCACTTCGCGCGGGAACACCATCAAGGTCTGCTCGATGGCATCGAGTTCGGCGGCAAGCCGGTCGCTTTCCTCATACAGCGCCTGCGCTTCCTCTTCCGCGAGGTCAGCGGCCTCGTCCGATTCCAGCTTCTCTTCGATGGCCTGCTGCCGGGCTTCCAGCTTGGCGATGCGCTTGGCTTCCTTCGCGTTCGGCTCGCGGCGATCCCGTTGTGCGCGCTGGAATCCGGTGAGGTCGGCGTGCGTGGTGCGCGGCACCACGTCCACCCACGACCAGCCCTCGGCACGGACGCGCTCTGCCATTTCTGCGAGCTTGTCCCGCGCCAGCCGGTCGAGCAGTTCGGCATCGGCGAGATAGGCTTGCTGTGCGTCATCCGAGAACAGGTCACGCCGCACCACGCCGCCTGCCGCTTCATAGGTGTCCACGCCGACGAAGCGCGCCAGCGGATCGCGCAGGCTGTCGATCTCGCGTGCCGTCAGATGCTCGCGCAAAGCTTGCGGGTTGCGCTGCCAGTCCGGTACGTCGTAGAACACCGACTCCTGCGCCGCGTGGTCGTCAGTGATGGCGAGCGCCATCAACTGATCGAGCGTGACGGTATCGGCCCGATAGTCCGCCAGCAGACGCGGTGAGACGTTGGCCAGCTTCAAGCGCCGCTGCACCACCTGCGGCGTGATGCCGAAATCTGCGGCTACGTCCTCGATGGGCTTGCCCTCGTCGATCAGCGCCTGGAATGCCTCGAACTGATCGGCCGGGTGCATGGCCTCGCGTTGCACGTTCTCGGTGAGGCTGGCAGTGCGTGCCGCCGCCTCCGGCACCACGAGGCACGCGACTTCATGGGTCTTTGGCAGACGCTTCTTCTTCGCCAGCAGTTTCAGCGCGGCCAGCCGTCGCGCGCCGGCCACGACTTCATAGTGCTCGCCGTCCTCGCAGGCGGTAACGGTAAGGTTTTGCAGTAGACCGACGCGGGCGATGCTCGATGCCAGCTCGGGAATGGATGTGCCGCCGGTCTTGCGCACGTTGCGGGCCGAAGGCCGCAACTGCGACATCGGGATAAGGAACAACTCCTGAGAAGCGGAGTGAGTGGTTTGCAAGTTCATGGTGAATCTCCAATATGGAAAAGGAAAAACGGAAAGCTCGAAACGAAAAGTGGAACGGGTCAGGGCATGGCGTCCTCCGTGGTTAATCGGGCCTTCGCAAGGGCCGCGAAGACCTTCGTGGCCATGGCACCCACCGGCCGACGCGGGCGCGCCGTCAAGGGGAAAAGCGCAGAACCCTGGCGCGGCCCGCAGCCGCAGGCGAGGACACGGGGGTCTGCGCGGCCCTTGACGGAAGGAGCGCCCGCAAAGGCCAAGGCAAGCCGCGCAGCGGCGCGCAGGTGGCCGCGATACCGGCCGCCGGAGGGGAACGCGATCGACGAGATCGACCGAAAGGAAGAAGCAAAAAAAGGGGGCCGAAGCCCCCTCGACTACAACCAGCCTTTCTCGGCAAAGGACGTGATGTCCGTACCCGCTACGACCAAGTGATCCAGTACGCGCACGTCGACCAGTGCCAGTGCGTTCTTCAGCTTCTCGGTCAACAGCCGATCCGCCTGACTCGGCTCAGCGATGCCCGATGGATGGTTGTGAGCGAAGATCACCGCTGCTGCATTACGTGCCAGCGTTTCCTTGACGACCTCTCGTGGATACACCGAGGCGCTGTCGATCGTGCCTCGGAACATCTCGATCACTTCGATAAGCCGATGCTGCGAGTCAAGTGCCACGAGAACGAAGACCTCGTGCTCCCGCGAACCCAGCGTCACACGCAGATAGTCCCGGACCATTTCGGGTGAGGTCAGCGTCACTCCACGGACGAAACAGCGACTCAGAACCTGGCGGGCCTCCTGCAGAACCTCGTCGCCGGTCGCCGTGCGGTACTCGCCGCAAGCGTCACGAACATGCAGGACAGCGGAAACATCGCAAACATTGATGTGCGACATGGCTGACTCCGGTGGTCTCGGGCGGATTGCCCAAGGCCGGAAGCCCTCACGCCGCAGCGCAGCCGTCACAGACTGGCCAATGCCAATGGCCACTCGGCGAGTAGAGGAGCGAAGCGAGCAACGGAGCGTCTTGACGGCGAGAACGACGTGGTACGTTGAAAAGAACAGGCAAAGCCGCCCAACCTCTCCGACCCGGCAAACAGAGTGCGCAGGCGGCCGGGCTGTCAGGCCGGTGCCGGAGGCGTCAGGGATCAAAGCCGGATGGCCACGACTCGATGAGACGCGGGTCAACGCCCACGAGCCCGTCGGCGACACGCCGAGACGCGCATGAGCATCCCTTCATTTTGCGCAAACACACTCCCACCCGTTCATTGATAAGAGTCGCCGCTCCTTGGCGTCGATCAAAGCCAGCGAGCCGGAACCAGGCTCCACGAATTTGCGAGATGACAAAACTACGGTTTCGTCGGCTCGACATGGATGAGTCTCGGGACGGCTTTCAAGGTCGCGTCACGATTCACCCGGAAACACTCGGTGGGAGTCCAACCAAGCCCCATGCACAACGGTTCCTGAGCACTATTCCAGACCTCTCGCAAGCAGTTGGCAAAGGACAATAAAGTCTAGGCATTTCCTTGCTCCAGCGATCGCGGCCATGCCCAGATGAGCGCCTGTCTGAACCTATGAGCACTGCCGTGACCAACGCTGACGTCGATTTCGAAACTGCGGTTCCTGAGCGCGCCAAGATCAATGTCGATGTGCTCGACGTGGCAGGTCTTGCAAGCCTGCTACGAATTCCTGCAAGCACGATCCTGACCCTGCGAAGCCGTGCCCCGGACCGCCTGCCGGCACCGTTTCGGACCCGACCACTCCGCTGGCGCGCGGGCACGGCGGTCGAATGGATGGCCCGTGAAGAACAGGTCGAGACCGCGCGGATCGCCAGCCTGCGCCGGGCGCGCGGCGGTCGCTGACGTGAGTCGTCCGCAGCTTTCGCCCGCCGTTCAGGGGTCGCTGTTCAAGGCCGACATCGCCTGGTTTCCGGTGCTCTGCGGAATGTTGCGTGGTGGTGCAGCCGCCGAACTGCAACCGCATACGATGATGATCTACCTCACGCTCAAGTCCTATGCCGATTTCGATACCGGCATCGCCCAGACCACTACCGAGACGGTGGCGCGCGAGACTGGCATGTCGGTGCGCCAAGCCAAAATCTGCATTGGCCGACTTCTGGAAAAGGGCTATGTCCGTCGTTTGCAAAGAGGCCGGCGCGCCCACGGCAGCGAATACCAGATCGTCGAGCGCATGCCGATCAAGGATCACCGCAATAACACCGTCGCCATCGCCGACTGGGAGTTCGTGCGGCGCGACTGGCAGGATCATCTGCGCGAGGTGAGAGAAGCCGTCCTCACGGAGTTACGCCGCAGCGTAGATACCTCAAGGATGCAGCCGAATGGTCAGCAGCTCATCGTCATTCAGAACCTGCAAGTGAATATTCAACTCCTCGACCGACAGGGGTCGCAGCCGCCGCTGGTGACGGTACAGCCGGCGGCACCGGCATCGCCGTCACTGCCGGGAATTCACACACAGGCGGCGGTGCGAATCTATCCACAGGAGCGCAACTAGGTGCAGTACCTGCACGCAAAGCCTGAAACAGGGTGCATCGGCTGCACGCATTCCGGCCCAATAAGGTGCACCACCTGCACCCAAGTACTAATAAGAAAAAAAGCTTTTAGAACGGCAGCGAAAACACCGTTTCTGTGGGCAAGTCAAAACGTCTCGTCGCATCACCGCAAAGTCGGCGCAAGCGCCCGAACCGGCAACACCGGCAATCCCGTCGTTGCCGGCATTGCCGTCAACCGTACAAAAGCGGTTTTCCGAAATGGAGTCCCGTCATGATTCTGCTCATCGGCGGTGAAAAGGGTGGCTGCGGCAAGTCCACGCTCGCCACCAATCTTGTCGTTGCACTCAAGCACGCCGGACGCGATGCCTTGTTGCTCGACGCGGACGGTCAACGGACCTCGGCGAAATGGGCTGAACGTCGAGTGCCATCAGTTGCCCTCCTTCTCAAGGCTGATCTCGAAGGTCATCCCATCCGGGAGTTTCTTGAGCAGTTCCTTGAGCTGCGCGCCGGTGGCGGCAGAGACTTTGATGGACACCTCGGCGACCTGGGTGGCCGGGCCGATGCCCCAGCCTTCGAGCTTGCCAATCAGGTTGAGCGGCGATGTCGGCGGATTGCTGAAAGCTACGCGAGGCTTGCTGGTGCTGGTGGTGACCGCGCCGGTGAAGATGGTGCCGCCAGTTGGCGAAACAGCGTCGTTGCCGGTGCCTGTAGTGCCGCCTGTTGGCGTCGGCGCGATGGGGGCGGTGCCGCCAAATAGCCCAGTGCCATCTGTGCTTGCAGGCGGCTGAGGCGTAGCGGCGCTGCCGCCGGTGCTGGGAGCGGCAGAGGGTTCGTGCAGCGATACTTCATCGAGTTGACGACCCGTAAATGAAAGTTTCGGACGCAGGCGTTTCCATGCCGTGTCCTCGTCTTCACCCGGCAGTGATTGCAACCACTCCATGCTGCGCAGGTTGATGGCGATTTTCCCGCGTGCGCACAGGCGTAGCAGTCGCTCCTTCATCGGAACCTCGCCAAGCCAGGGGATGCAATCAAGCCCAGGCGGGCGCGGCTCCTGGAGCATTCGCAACAGCGCGCCCAGGGATTTCCCCTCGTGCGCGACTTCAAGCACGAAGTCATTAAAGTCTTCGGGGATGAAAATATCCCGACCGATGATCTCCTCAATCGTTTCGGGGATCTGCGATCCCTGTTTGTTCAAGGTCTCGACACTAAGCACGCACGCCGTGGGGTTGTTGGCATCCCAACGATGCAGCACGGCAAAGCGGTCGAACCGCTTCTTGAGGATGTCGCGCAGTTCGCCTTGGTATTTGGTGTGCAGCTTCTTGTATTCGGACGACTGACCGCTCCAGTCCTGCGCTTTCATCGCCGCACGCGCGAGGATCAGAAGGTCACGATCCTGGAAGGCGTTCAACGAGCCAGCACGAGGCAGCAGAAACCGGATCGTGTTGCGGCGCTTTTGTAGGTGATCCTTGAGCCAGCGGCCCAGCCGCTGTTCGATGCCGTCCGGTTCTTCAGGTAGCACGAGGATCGGCAGGCGGTCATCCCAGCGATCAGGCTGCTCACTTTCATCCAACGCTGACCACGGATCAGACAGCCAAGCCTTGGGCAGTGCGATGACGCGGAAGGTCTTGGCGACTTCTTCCGTGCCGCCGATGACGTAGCGCACCTCTTTTGCGAGATGGGCGAGGTCGGTGCCACCGGGGAACAGCTTGTCGTTCCTTGCACAGGCCATGAGCTTGGCTTGCGGATTTTCCTCCTCTCGAAACACCAGGCGAGGGCCATCCTGGTGGATGTTGAAGCTGTTCTCGACGATGGTTGCCAGCTCGACCTGAAAGGCGTTGTCGTCAATCGCTTTGCCGCGCGTGATGTCGGCCTGAAGCGTCGCCGGCTCTGCACCTGCGAGGTTGCCGACTGCGATGGAACGCAGCCAGAGCGCGCCCATGATTTCTTCAACGTGGGGAGCCACGCTGGGATGATTGGGCACGGCCTCCGTCACGGAGATGATGTTCTGCTGGGCCTTCGACCGTAAGGTGCGGTGGTGCTCGTTCGACACCGAGTCCAGTAGCGCGCCGATGCCCGACGTGTCGTCATCGAGCCGGAAGTCTGCCGCCGTGAGAGTGGGTGCCTGTTCGCCCCGGCTTTTGAAGAGGTTGGCCAGGATGCGAATCATGTCGCGTGTTTCCTGCGCGTCCGTGGCAATCAGCACCTGCTCTTCCAAGAGGCGCAGAAGATGGGGGGCATAGGGCCAAGGACTCGGCGAAATCCTTCCGCTTGCGATCCTGCTCCTGCGAGGGAATATCAAGCAACCGGAAATACTCCGAGACATGTTTGGCGGTCAGCTCATCAATCTTGGAGACGGGAATCTGCTGGCGGTTTTCAAACAGGCGATGCAGCAGCATCCGCCGCCGATCCTGCTGAATACGCTCCGCGTTGCCGCCTGCTTTGAAGTCGATGGCAATCGGATTGACGCGATGCACTTGCTGGTAGGCATCGCTACCGCCGTTGCGGACTGAAATGACCAGCACGAGGAGGTCTGGGCGTTCCTTGGCAATCTCCGAAAGGATTTGGATGAAGTTGAACGCCCAGTTCTTCCACGGGTATTGCTTGGTGTTGGTCAGGCCGTCATACCAGGTCTGGAACTCGTCCAGCAGCACCATCGTGGGCTTGTTCTCAAGCAGTTCGACGATCAGCTTGTCCGATGGAATATCCGTCTTGGCCGCGCCCATGCCTTCCCATTTGCCCCTGATGTAGGCCCCGTGCGGATGGCGCTCGAATAACAAGTCCCAGAGAAACTTGTACCGCTGGCGGTGCAGGCTCTCTCCGATTACCTGCATCTCCCCGCGCAGCGCGATCTTGCCGATTTGGGGATCGCCTAAGGTGCTGGCCCAAGATTTGAGCCACGCGCCTGTAGAGGCCACGTCACTGACAGCGTGGTAGAGCGCCGCCATCAGGTGAGACTTACCCAGACCGCGCTCGCCGATCACGACGACGGGGCGTCCTTGACCAGGGCCAACGGCTTCGATCCCCTTCAATACGTCGTGGGTCGGATAGGTGATTTCAAGGAACGTCTGTGCAGCAATCTGGGTCGCGCCAGAGTTGGTGTCGTTCGAGAGTTCAATCGCAGTGCCTTTAAGGCGCTTGCCCCGAAACTCTTCGCGTAGATTTAACCCCAGCATTATTTGTGCCCCCCCTGTGCATCGGTTTTCTGACTTTCGCTTGTATTGTCGTCGCCGCGATCCGTCGCAGGCCCCTCGGTGGATTGCAGCTTGATCCATCCCGCGATGGCCGCACGCGAAAATCTCCACGTCCCGCCAACCTTGAAGGCCGGAACCTTCTTAGCCGCCGCCAACCTGTAGATCGTTCTCTCAGTGACCTTGAAGTAGTCGGCGACCTGCTTGAGGGTGAGAATCTCGCTTTCTTCGGCTTTTGGGAGCATGGCTCTGGCTAATCCAGGACAATCCTGTTCAGGATAGTGCAAGATTTTCAAGGTTGCCATTGGCTGTCGCGATTGCGATCTGCGATACGTAACCTTGGATGATTCGCCAGTTCATACAAGGTCTTGTGCCAGTCGTATGTTGCATAAGCAATATAGATATTGACATCTGCATTGATTGAGCAACATGCTTAGGCCCATGAAGCAGCCTGTCGCCACCACCGAGAAGTCCGCACTGGGGCTTGCGCGCCGCAAAGGTCTGCTGCGTGCCCGCGACCTCAAGGCCCACGGACTGCCTACCGTCGTGCTCACTCGGCTGGTCGCCGCCGGGAAGATTCATCGCGTGGCGCGTGGCATTTACAGCCTGCCGAACAAGCAGGTGAGCGAGCATCGCTCTCTGGCGGAAGTCGCCCTGCGGGTTCCGCGTGGCGTGGTTTGCCTGCTGTCGGCGCTACGGGTGCATGAGATCGGCACCCAGGCCCCGTTTGAGGTTTGGCTAGCGATGCCGAGCAACCTCGTGGCACCGCGCCTCGATCAACCTGCGCTGCGCATCGTCCGCATGTCCGAATCGACGCTGACCGAAGGCGTTGAGCGGGTGGTGGTGGACGGCATCACGGTTCCCGTTTTCTGCGCGGCCAAGACGGTTGCAGACTGCTTCAAATACCGCAACAAGATCGGCCTCGACGTGGCACTCGAAGCCCTGCATGAAGGCTGGCGGCTGAAGCGGTTCACGATGGATGAGCTGTCGCGCTACGCCTCGATCAACCGGGTGGCCAATGTCATGCGCCCGTATCTTGAATCACTGACTGCATGAGCCGCAAGCAAGGAGCCTTGATCCGCGCGGCTCAAAAGTGAATATTGCTGGCGCGCAGGACGATTCTGGAACGGATCGCAGAAGAGGATTTGCACTCTGACGCAGCACTTCGCGGGCATGATCAAGCAAACAGGATCGCCTATCAGTGCAATAAACTAGGTCATGCCGTCGCACGGCCGTTGCAAAGCCGGACGCTGGTCACGAAGTAACCTAAAGCGCGTCGAGAAGTCCTGAAACTCGTCATCAAGCTCTGAACGCGAGGGCTGCGATGCATTAGCCCCAGCTTTAGGCGCTTCCAGCCGAAAGAACGGAGTTAGTGCAAATAAATATCTGCACTCCGAAAGAACGGAGTTGGTGCAAATAAATATCTGCACTATATCTGCACGATTAGTGCAGATATCTGCAAACCCCCACAATCAGCAACAAGTCAGCGCAACTTATTATCTATTGTTTTTATTGTTAAAAATGGTGCCGAGAACAGGAGTCGAACCTGCGACCTACTGATTACGAATCAGTTGCTCTACCGACTGAGCTATCTCGGCGTCGGGGCGCGGATTATAGCGAATTTGCCGCACCGTTCTAGCCTTTCCGGCGAGGTAAGTAGCCACAACCTTCAGCGAAGGCAGGGGGCACCCCCTGATTCCCCGAATGCTCGTCGCGCTTCAGTCCTTGCGCGGAGCCGGGCTTCGACGGCCTTGTCGCCGTTGTCGCTGAACACGCCGCCGCGCCGCTGGACCGAGGTCACGGTCCATCGCGGGCTGGTGCTGCGCGAAAAGGTGGCCGCACCGGGCAAGTCCGATAGAAGCGGGTCCCTCGACGGGTGCCTCAGGCTGCCATCTGCCTCAGCATGAACTGCAACACCCCGCCATGAGCGTAATACTCCCACTCCTTCGGTGTGTTGATGCGGACCTTGGCCTTGAAGCTGACGATGCTGCCGTCGCTTCTCGATGCCTTGACGCCGACTTCCGTCGCACCGGCGGTGAGGCCGTCGAAGTCGAACACTTCGGTGCCGTCAAGGCCGAGCGACGCGGCGGTCTGACCGTCGACGAAGTTCAGCGGCAGCACGCCCATGCCGACGAGGTTGGAGCGGTGGATCCGCTCGAAGCTCTCGCTGATGACGGCCTTCACGCCGAGCAGAATGGTGCCCTTCGCCGCCCAGTCGCGCGAGGAACCCGTGCCGTACTCCTTGCCGGCGAGGACGACCAGCGGCGTTTTCGTCGCGGCGTATTTCATCGCCACATCGTAGATTGCCTCGACCGGGCCGGCCGCACCATTGATATGGCGCGACACGCCGCCTTCGACGCCTGGCGTCATCGCGTTCTTGATGCGCGTGTTCGCGAACGTGCCGCGCATCATGATCTCGTGGTTGCCGCGGCGTGAACCGAAGCTGTTGAAGTCGGCGCGCTGCACGCCGTGCTCCATAAGATACTTGCCGGCGGGGCCGTCTTTTTTGATGTCGCCGGCCGGACTGATGTGGTCGGTCGTGATCGAGTCGCCCAACACGGCGAGGCAGCGTGCGCCGTGGATCGGCTGGATGCCGGGCGGCGTCATCGTCATGCCTTGGAAGTACGGCGGGTTCTGCACATAGGTGCTCTTGACATCCCAGGGGTAGGTTTCCGACTTGGTGATCTTGATCGCCTGCCAGCGGGCATCGCCCTTGAGCACGTCGCTGTAGCTGGCTTTGAACAGATCGGCGGTGACCGCTTTCGTGACGACTTCCTGGATTTCCTTGTTCGACGGCCAGATGTCCTTGAGGAAAACGTCCTTGCCATCCTTGCTCCTGCCGAGCGGCTCGGTCGTGAGATCGAGGTCGGTCGAACCGGCGAGGGCGTAGGCCACGACCAGCGGCGGGCTCGCGAGGTAGTTCATGCGCACGTCCTGGTGGACGCGGCCTTCGAAGTTGCGATTGCCCGAGAGCACGGCTGACACGCTCAGCTTGTTGTCGGCGATGGCCTTGCCGATCGGCTCGTTGAGCGGTCCGGAGTTGCCGATGCAGGTCGTGCAGCCATACGCGACGATATTGAAGCCTAGATATTCGAGATCTTCGATCAGACCGGCCTTGCCGAGATACTCGGTGACCGCCTTGGAGCCCGGGGCGAGCGAGGTCTTGACCCAGGGCTGGCTCTTCAGGCCCAGCGCGCGCGCCTTGCGGGCGAGCAGGCCGGCGCCGATCAGCACACTCGGATTCGAGGTGTTGGTGCAGGACGTGATTGCGGCGATGACGACCGCGCCGTCCTTGAGCTGATAGGTCTGGCCCCTGTCGGTCACGGTGGCGGCACCGGCGGACGGGCGCATCTTCTGCTCGGCGTCGAAAGCCTTCCTGTAGTTGGACTTCACCTCGGTCAGCAGCACGCGGTCCTGCGGGCGCTTCGGGCCGGCGAGGCTCGGTTTGATCGACGCGAGATCGAGCGGCAGCACGTCGGTGTATTCGGCTTCCTTTGCATCGATCGTCCACCACATGCCCTGTGCCTGCGCGTAGGCCTTGACGACGGCGATCTGCTCCTCGGCGCGGCCGGTCAGGCGCAGGTAGCTCAGCGTTTCTTCGTCGATCGGGAAGATGCCGCAGGTGGCGCCGTATTCCGGGCTCATGTTGGCGATGGTGTTGCGATCCGAGGCCGAGAGATTGGCGAGGCCGGGGCCGAAGAATTCGACGAACTTCTCGACCACACCGCGCTTGCGCAGCGTCTCTGTCACGGTCAGCACGAGGTCGGTTGCAGTCGCCCCCTCGGCCAGTTTGCCGGTGACGCGCACGCCGATGACTTCCGGGATCAGCATCGACGACGGCTGGCCAAGCATCGCGGCTTCCGCTTCGATGCCCCCGACGCCCCAGCCGAGTACACCGATGCCATTGACCATCGTCGTGTGGCTGTCGGTGCCGAAGCAGCTATCCGGATACAACAAGCCGTCCTTGTTCTGGAACACGACGCGTGCCAGGTATTCGATGTTGACCTGATGAACGATGCCGGTATCCGGCGGCACGGCCTTGAAGTTCTTCAGCGCTTCCTGGCCCCAGCGCAGAAAGGTGTAGCGCTCCTCGTTGCGCTGGAACTCGACTTTCGCGTTAAGGTCGAGTGCTTCCTTGGTGCCGTAGTGATCGACCATCACCGAGTGGTCAATGACGAGTTCGACCGGGCACAGCGGGTTGACCTTCGAAGCATCGCCGCCGAGTGTCTTGATCGCGTCGCGCATCGCCGCGAGATCGACCACGCAGGGCACGCCGGTGAAGTCCTGCAGTATCACGCGCGCGGGCGTGAAGTTGATGTCCTTGGCCGGCACCTTCTTCAGATCAGCCGTGGCCAGCGCCTTGATTTCCTCGATGGTGGTGTTGACGCCATCTTCGTGACGCAGCAGGTTCTCGAGCAGGATCTTGTACGAGTACGGCAGGCGGAAAAGCTTGAAGTGCCCCCCCAACTGTCCCTCGAGCTTGGTCAGGTCGAAAAACGTGTACTTCTTCGAGCCGACGCTGAGCGTGGACTTGGACTTGAAACTGTCCGACATGGGGTGTCTCCGATGGATGGGCGAGCGCATCGGCAACGCCACGGCACCGGCGGCCTTATCGCGTCGGTGATTATAGCGAATCGGCACTCGGCAGCGATGAACCGGAACCGCCTGACCGGGTCGATGACGGTAATTTCAGTTGCGGCCCCACAACCACTGCCCAAAGGTTTCCCGGAACTCCATGCGCCTGCCCGCAATCACCTGCCTCGCGTTTTCCCTCGGCTCGTGCACTCTGCTCGCAGCCTGCGGCGGCAGCACGTCACTATCGGTCCCGCGCGTCTACGACTTCACCCAGACCGGCAGCACGCTCGACAGCTACGTGGCACCCAGCGGATCCAACACCGTCACCGGTTACAGCTTCATCCTGTTCGACCGCAGCGGCACGCTGTACTCGCGGGCCGGCGGCGACCGGACGATCGAAGCCGTGCGCGCGCTTGCCTCCGGCACCAAGCTGCCGTCGGTGATCGCGATCGTGAGCCTGGTCGACAGCGGCCTGATCACGCTCGATGCACCGGTCGCGCAATACCTCGCGCAGGACCCAACGTTCACCTGGCCGGCCGACAAGGCCGCGATCACGATGCGCATGCTGCTCGCGCACACCTCGGGTCTGGTCGGCCTCAATGACAACCAGCCGCACTGTCTAAATTTGCCGACCGGCACGATCCTGCGCGATTGTGCGCAGGTCATCGCCGGCACCGACCTGGTGGCGCAGCCCGGCACGGCCTTCAACTACGGTGGCGCTGATTTCCAGGTTGCCGGCTACATCGCGACGCTGCTCACCGGGCAAACTTGGCAAACCCTGTTTGCGGCCCGCGGCGGCACGCCGCTGGGACTAACCGCCTTCACCTACGGCGACAGCACGATCACCAATCCGCGCATCGCCGCTGGCGCATTCAGCAATGTCGGCGACTACGCGCGAATTTTGCGGATGGTGCAGAACGACGGCGTGCTCGACAGCACGCGCGTCCTGTCGTCGGCCATCGATGGAGAAATCAAGCGCAACCATATCGCCGGCCTGCCGGTGCTCTACGCGCCGTTTCCTGCTGGCCGCAGCGGCAACTACCCGGGCTACGGCCTGAGCCTGTTCATTTCCGCGACCAGCCTGCATCCGGGCAGCAAGGGCCCGGAGTACAGCGACCCGGGCCTGTTCGGAATGGTGCCCTGGTTCGATGACGCACTCGGCTACGGCGCCGTGCTACTGACCACCGACGGCTTGGTGACCGGCCTGAACCGCTAGGACTGCGTCAAACCGCCTCGCCCGCGAGGGGAGGGAGTAGATCGAGCCGCATGAAGTGGCGCATCAACCACGGTGGCAGGCGCTTAGTGCACGAAACGAGCGCATCGAGGGCGATAGGCCCTGCGCGGCGAGCGCTAGGTTACTGAGCCAGTTCGTACGCGCCTATATCGCAGTATTGACCGCGCCGGCCATCGTCATTAGGGGGGCGGGCGACGCCGCGCTGATCCACGGCCGGACAGGCATCCGGCGCGCTGAACGGGGTGATGGCGTCCACGATCACGCTGCCCTTGCGGGGCTTGTGGGTTTCCCGGCTGCCGCCGTTGAGTTGCAAAGGGAAGAGCAGCGCCGAGGTCGGTCCCTCGCCGTGGAAGATGTTGCCGCCGGCGTCGTGGAACGCCGCGGGCCCATGGCAGTCAGGTCCGCCCAGCAGCGAATTCCGCGCGGTCACGCTGCCGGAGAAATTCACACAATCGTCGCCGAACTCGAAATCAATTTCCGGTTGAAAATACACCGGGTCGCCGTTCTCGTCGGTGCCAATCGGATCGCCTTCAGATGGGTCGTCTGCGACGGTGGCCGTCGAATTGCCCGCGATCAAGGAACCGGCCAGCGTGAGGGTGCCCTTGTTGTTCAGTCCACCGCCGATATTTTCGGTAATGGTGACGAACGAAAGGGTCGCCGTGCCCCCCACTTCGTTACTCACCACCCCAGCAGCATCCGCCCGCGGCACAACATCCTGATCCCTAGCGTACGGGTAGTAGTAAGACTTGTTGCCGGATACGGTGGAATTGCTCAGTTCCAGCACGCCGCTGTTCGTGATCGCCCTCTTGGTCCCGGTAAACAGGCACTGCTCAACGACCGCGCTGCCCGAGTTATTCAGGGACCAGCCGCGCAGGGCGCTGCGCCTCAGATGCAGGACGCCTGCATTGGAGACCACGCCGTAGCTGCTCTCGTTAAGGAACTCGCCGCTCTCAACGGTCAGATCGCCGGCGTTGAAGATTCCATAATAGTAGCCACCCCTGGCGAACTTGACCCGAGTGAGCCGACTCGTGCCTTTGTTGAGAATGGCGCCCTCGTTGTAGTTCCCTGTAATCGTCAGCGCATAGGCCTTGAATTCTGCACCGGCCGCAACCTCGAGCACGCGGTCAAGATTGCGACCGAAGCGGTCAACACTATGACCATCAATGATGGTCGCGTCGATGCCCGCACCGAGCAGGGTGATGCGGCCTTTGATATCAAGATCGCCGGTCGCCGCGTCGTCCTCGCCGTTGTCGGGTATGGTCAATTGGTAACGGCCCGCCGGCAAGATGATGGTGTCGCCGCCGTGGTGCAGATTGGCCGCCTGCACGGCCTCGCGCAGCGAGCAGTCGTCGTCACAGACGCCGTCTGCCGTGTCCACTGTTTTGGTGACGACGTAAGTATTGGCCTGCGCGGCAGATGCAACCGCCATCACCGCGACGGCAAGCCAACGGTTCAGTACCTTTTGCATGACGAACCCCGGCGATTCAGAAGCGCTGCGCGCTCTTCTTGAGACCCCCACAACCGTGCAGCGGGCACAACGCTGGCAGTATTTTTTACCCACGCGGGTCGCTCCGGATTCTCTACATGCTCTCGACGATCTCCCCGCCGCCCAGGCATTCCTCGCCGTCGTAAAGCACGAGGTACTGGCCGCTCACCGCCGCGCGCTGGGGCTGCATGAAGATGACTGAGACGCGCTCGCCATCAATCTCGGTCACGCGGCATTCCTGCAACCCCTGCCGATGGCGGATGCGGGCGAGCAAGGTCGACGGCAGCGGTTGCGGCTGGCGTATCCAGCGGAACGGCGCTGCGGCGATCCGCGTGGACATCAGCAGCGGATGTTCCGCTTGCTGCGAAACCCGCAGCACGTTGCGCGCTGCATCCTTGCCGACCACGTACCACGGCGCATCGGCCGCGCCGCGCCTACCGCCGATAGCGAGACCGCGGCGCTGCCCGAGTGTGTAGTACATCAGCCCGCGATGCTCGCCGACGACACTCCCCGCATCGTCCTCGATCAAGCCGGGGTTCGGCTTGAAGTAGTTCGCGAGGAAGGCGCGGAACTCGCGTTCGCCGATGAAGCAGATACCGGTGGAATCCTTGCGTGCGTGATTCGGCAGGCCGGCGCGCTGAGCGATCGCGCGGACCTCCGGTTTGCTCAGTGTGCCGAGCGGGAACAGCACGCGCTCGAAGTGCTGGCGCGCGACGGCCGCGAGAAAATAGGTCTGGTCCTTGTTGTCGTCGGTCGCGCGGAGCAGGTGCGGGCCGTCTTCGTGCGTCTCGATGCGGGCGTAATGACCGGTCGCTATGAAGTCGGCGCTGAGCCGTAGCGCGTGCTCGCGAAACGGCTGAAACTTCACCTCGCGGTTGCAGAGCACGTCCGGATTCGGCGTCTTGCCGGCGGCGTAGTCGGCGAGAAAGAGATCGAAAACGCGCGCCCGGTACTCGGCCGAGAAATCCACACGGTGCAGCGGCATGCCGAGTTCCTCTGCCACCGCGCGCGCCGACTGGAAATCCTCCGCCGACGTGCAGTAACCCGCCTCGTCCTCGGTCCAGTTGACCATGAACAGGCCCGAGACCCGGTAGCCCTGTTCCTTCAGCAGCCAGGCCGCGACGGCGGAATCGACCCCGCCGGATAGACCGACGACCACCTGCGGCGCGCTCACGTCATGCTCAGATGCGCGAGCAGATCCAGAGGAAAGCGGCGTCCGGCGCGGGCGTCTTCGACCGCGCGCATCACCATCGGGCTGCGGTGCCGCTGGTGCTGCGCGTGCAGTTCCTCCGGCGTCAGCCACAGGGCGCGCGCGATGCCGTCGTCGAGGCGGCGTTCGGGATGACGGCGCAGCGGCTCAGCGATGAATGCAAAGCGCAGGAAGCCGTAGTCGAGATCGGGCGGCTTGTACTCATAGACGCCGAGGAGGGCGACCGGCCGCACATCCCAGCCAGTTTCCTCGAGCACCTCGCGCGCTGCACCCGCGATCAGGGTTTCGCCTTCTTCCCAGTGTCCCGAGGGCTGGTTGAGCACGAGTCCGCCGTTGATGGTTTCCTCGACGAACAAGTAGCGGCCCTGCCGTTCAACCACACAGGCGACGGTGATGTGCGGCGACCAGCCCACGTCAGAGTTGTCCGCGCGAACGGACGTGGAACCAGCCTTCGGTATCGGGTTGGCCGAGCGAGCGCACCAGATTCTGCACCAGCGGCTCGGCGGTCGGTTTTGGTTTCACGCGCACGTCGATCTCGAAATTGCGATCGGCGAGCAAACGCACTTCGCCGCCGACATCGAGCGGGCCCGAGGAGGGCTCGAGCTTTGCGATGACGACACCCTTCTCGGTGCTGATTTTCGCAAGGAAATCGCCGAGCAGCGGCGGTTCCTTCGCGAGCGTCCAGCGTAGCGCGTCGATGTGCAGCTCGCCTTCGGCGCGGGTCAGAAAGCCCTTCCGGATCTGCGCATGGTCCAGCATCAGGCCGAACCGGCCATCGACCGGCACGGCTACGTCGCCGGTCAGCGCCAGCAGGTTTTTCAGCGGGCCGGCGGCGCGCACCGCATCGAGATTGATGGCGCCGCCGACGAGTTGGGAGATTTTTCCGTCGAATGTATTTTCACCACTGCCGTCGATCCGGAACGTCGCTCGTCCGAGCAGCAGGGATAGCGGCCGGAACTGCCAGTGCAGGTTGCTGGCTACACCTCGCCCGTTCCTCAGCAGCGACGCGGCATGGCCTTCGGACAGCGTACCGTCGAGACCGGAGAGCTGTGTCGCGCCCGTCGGCGGCAGCAATCGCGCCTGCAAGAGCGCGATCGGTGCACTCAGCAACAGCGACACCGCAAACACGAGGACACCGATGATGACGAGGTGTTTCGTTTTCATTGCGCACGGACCAGCGAAAGGCGGGCGTTGACCAGACCGGGCGTCGGCTGCCGTTCGATATCGGCGACATCGATGCGCAAGCCGTAATTGTTTTGAAGCTCGTACATCCAGCGCATCAGCACGTCGAACTGCACATCCTCGAGCCAGACCCGCGCCTGGTTCTCACCGTCGGGTTGCAAGCGCGAAGGCGGCTTGGTCAGCGTGCCACTTTTTGCTGCCTGATCGACGGCACTGAGCAGCGAAACATCGCTGCCGACGATCGGTGCGGCGCCGCGCTGGCCGCGCGACAGCACTTCGGTCTCGGCGATTGCGAGGCTGCTGGCAACCGCGCGCGCCGCATCGAGCTCCTTCGCATGACGCACCCGCGCATGAGCGAACGGCTGCCAGATCGCGGCATAGATCAGAGCCAGCACGATCAACGTACCGGCGATGCCGACCAGCAACTGCTCGCGCGGCTGCAGCGCCTCGTAGCGCGTGCGCAGCGGCGCGGTCCGTTGCGCGAAACCTTGACTCAATTTCTGTCCGAACGCGCTCACGCAGCCCCCGGCGACAGCTTCAAGCGGATCTGCACGCCACTCTCGCCAGCATCGGCCGCCTGCACTTCGAGCTTGGTGCCGCGGTGGCTCGCGTACCAGGCGCGCAGTTTTTCGAGTACCTGGAGATCGGTGCCGGACAGATCGAGAAACAGCGAGCCCTCGCGGAACTGCGCGTTTTTCAATGTCAACCCGGGCGTTTCGGCAAGACTCGTCGCGGCCTGCTGCATGAGCTCGAACAAACCACCGCCATTGCCGCTCGCACGCAGTGCACGCAGTTGCTGATCGATCTGGGTCTGGAGGTCGACGATACGCGTCTCGCGCGGAAAGAGCTGCTGGAAACGCTGGAGATTATCGGCCTCCTGCGCCGCAACCGCGCGCTTCAGACGGAAGGACTCAACACCGTTGACCGCCATTCCGAGTATGAACGCCGCCAAGGCTAGCCGCGTCGCGACTCGCCAGGGTTTCCAGAAACGATCGAGATCGTCGCGCTGCGAATAGCTTCCTTGCAGCAGATCGATCGACTGCGTGCGCCGCCAGTGGCGGATGAACACTTCGAGCGGATGATCGAACCCGGGCAGCAGTTCCAGCGGCCGTTGCAGCCGAGTGTAATCGGCGCCGTCGTCGCGCCCGACAATCACGCGCAGCGGGTGCTCGGCGCCGTCTTCGGCCATTTGCAGGAAAATTTCGAAATCTTCCGGCACGCAGCTGAACCCTGTGTACGCGCCGCTGCGGACGATGATCTGTCCAGGTTCCGGCAGCACGCTCCAGGGACCGTTTTCGATCCAGGGCAGAGCCAGCGTTTCCGGCACCAGCGCATCGACACGCACACCGCGCGCATGGAACGGCGCGAGCCATTCCTCGACATGCGAGCGCGCCACGACGGCAATCGGAAAGGCGCCGCTGACGAGGCGTGCGCCGAGCGCGAAATGCAGGGTTTCGACATCTTCCGCGAACTGGTCTTCGAGCACAAACGGCGCGGCTTGTAGCACTTTCGCCGGCTGCCGGGCGGGTACGCGGACCTCGGTCAGACGCACGTCGGCGCCGGGGACGAAGACGACGATACGGCGGCCGGCACCGAGCGTGATCACTTCATCGAGCGGCAGTTCGCGCACGACGATGTTGGCGCGCGCGCCGCTGGCGTCGACCGGCTCGCCGGCCAGTAGCGCATGCGCGGTGAGGGCATCGGCAGCGGTTTCGCGCAGGCGTATGTAGAGGGTATCGCGCACGGTGGCGAAGGATTTTATTCGAATGGTTTGAGGTCAATCAACGTCGGTGCTGTGGGCGATCACGACCGGGTCCCCGCCGCCCGACGGCCGAACGTAAACACTGTACAGCGCGACTCGGCCGGTGCCAATGAAGACCTCGGCGCTCAGGCGGAAAAAGCTGGACTTCACGTCGATCAGGGTTTGCGGGTTGGTCATCGGATCGGCGAGCAGGAAACCATTGGCGCCGCCGCTGAACACTGCCTGCGCGGACATCGCCGGCTTTTCGGTGCGGCTCTCGAGAAAACTCTTCAGCGCGCTCTTGTCGACGTTGGCCGAGAGCGACAGCAGCACAGGCTCCTCGGCGGTATTGACGTTGATCAGGGTTCCGATCTGCGGCAGCGCCGCGACGTAAGGCTGCAACGCGGTGTAAAGCTCACTCGTCATGCCGCGCACTTCGAGCAGTTCGGAGACACTCATCATCGGCGCGTTGGCGGCGCGGTGCGGCGGATCGAGCCCCTGGTAGTCGTTGTCCTCGGCACCGTCGAGCGAGATGCGATCGCTGTCTTCGTCGACCCAGTCGCGAACGGCTGCGCCGATGCCGCGCGTTTTCGACGGGTCGATATTCGGCAGGTTGTTGAGCAGGTAATCGAACTGCGCCAGATACTGCTTGAGCCGGGCCGGGTCCCGCGTCGCGAGATTGTTGAGATTGAAGCGGCCCTGCAGGTCCTCGACGAGGCCGCGCAGGCTGCCGTTGTCGATCGGCAGGAAGTCCACCGGCCGCGCCCAGATGTCGCCCAGACCATCGATCTGGTTGTTCTTCGCATCCTGCTTG